>NZ_CP036259.1:0-310000 GCF_007641255.1 Sporomusa termitida | reverse complement strand
AACAAATAGCTGTGCGATTAATATAAAATATGTTTCAAGCACTGCATGACTCAATAACCGCCGTATTAGGCGAAATTAAAAGGAATGAGTCCTGTTTTTTACAGAACTCATTCCCGAAGAATTGCTAATTAATTTTGTCGAAAAATATGCAGCCGGTCAGAAAACTCCCGCTTTCTATTCTTTGTCCAGCGCCGCCAGAAACTCTTTCACATCAGCTTCTTTCATGCCATACGTATGCTCGGCATCCACCGGGAACTGAGCAGCCCGGACTTCAGCCACATATTCTTTAAAGGCGTTTGTCAGAACCTCGCCCACATTAGCGTACTTTTTGACGAATTTCGGGGTAAAGTTATCATACATCCCCACCATATCAGCATATATCAGCAGCTGTCCATGGGTATAGGAACCGGCGCCAATGCCCAGAATGGGGATACCGGCTCTTTCGGTAATGGCTTTGCCGACAGCGGCAGGCACCCCTTCTACAAGAATGCTGAAGGCCCCGGCTGCCTCCACCACTTTGGCCTGATCAACAATCTTCATCGCCGCCGCGGCACTGCGGCCCTGCGCTTTGTAGCCGCCGATCTGGCCCATAAGCTGCGGCGTCAGACCGATGTGTCCCATGACCAGTATCCCGGCCTGCTGAATCGCTTTAACCCGTTCGGCAATCATGGGGCCGCCGCCTTCCAGTTTAATCGCATCGACATCGGCCTCTTTAATCAGCCGCCCGGCATTGGCAATGGCCTGTTCATTGGAGGTCTGATATGACATATAGGGCATATCGCCGACGACAAAGGTATTGGGGGCACCGCGCCGCACAGCCTGGCAATGGCGGACCATATCATCCATGGTGACCGGGAAAGTGGTATCATACCCCAGCGTAACCATCCCCAGCGAGTCGCCAACCAGAATCATATCCACGCCCGCTTTTTCCTGCATCTTAGCTGTCAGGTAATCATAAGCCGTAAGGTAGACAATTTTTTCCCCTTTGCTCACCATTTGGGCAAAATCATTAATTGTTTTTCTAGCCATTCTTCAGCACCTCTTTTTTCAATAAATTAGTATAACCGTTTCAGATCCTCATCGTTCATGGTAAAGCAATGCTTCTCTTCCGGGAAGGTACCGTCATCAATCTCTTGGCACCAGGTATCAAACGCTTCGACCATTTGCGGCCCCATCTGGGCATATTGCTTAACAAACTTCGGCACAAATTTATCAAAAATACCGACAAGATCATAGGCATTCAGATTATGGCCGTTGCAATCCTTGCCACCGCCGACACTAATGGTCGCGCACTTGACGCGTTCTGTAATCAGCTTGCATAATGACGCCGGCATGCACTCCAGAACCATGGCAAATACACCGGCATTATCGATGGCAATTGCCGCTTCCATCAGCTTCTCAGCCGCTTCGGCGCTCTTGCCCTGGACCTTAAAGCCGCCCATCATGGCCGCTGTTTGCGGGGTTAAGCCGATATGGCCCATAACCGGGATGCCGGCATCGACTACAGCCTTGACAGTGGCCGCAATCTTAATATCCCCCTCCATCTTTACACAATCAGCGCCGGCTTTGAGCAGGGTACCGGCATTGCGGATGGCTTCATCCTTGTTAACCTGGTAGGACAGGAACGGCATATCACCGACAACAAAGGTATTGGGCGCTCCCCGGCGGACAAGCTTGAGATGATATAATATATCTTCAAGATTTACCGGAATTGTGCCGTCATGCCCCTGGATAACCATGCCCAGAGAATCGCCGACCAGAATCAGTTCTGCAGCTGAGCGGTCCACAATGCCTGCCATCGGAAAATCATAGACTGTGATCATTTTGAACTTTTTACCGTTATGCTTGGTTGCAAGAATCTCCGGGATTGTAATTTTTACTTTCGCCATAAGTTATATTCCCTCCTGTTTTTTGATGTTTTATTTTAGTAGCGTGTCAATCTTAAAACTGTAGACCCTACTCTAGACGCCTACTTAAAAACAGCACCATCCATAGCCGACGATACCATTTTCGCATACCGGTCAAGATAGCTGCCCTTAATCACATGATCCTGAGCTACCGGCTGCCAGGCCGCTTTCCGGCGAGTCAGCTCCTCCGCCGCTACATGCAGATGGATTTTGCCTTCAGGAATATTAATCTCGATTATATCCCCTTCTTCAATCAGGGCAATGGGACCGCCTTCGGCGGCTTCAGGCGAAACATGACCTACCGCCGCGCCGGCAGTAGCTCCGGAAAAACGGCCGTCAGTGACCAATGCCACTTCTTTGGACAATCCCATCCCGACAATTGCGGCGGTAGCTGTGAGCATTTCCCGCATGCCCGGGCCGCCTTTCGGACCTTCGTACCGCACTACGACAACATCACCAGGTTTGATCTGGCCCCCATAAATGGCAGCCACCGCCGGCTCTTCCTGATTAAAAATTCTGGCCGGACCTTTGTGGTGATGCATCTCCGGCACAACCGCCGCACTCTTGCACACCGAGCCTGCCGGGGCCAGATTGCCATACAGCAGCTGCAGGCCGCCCTGGGCCGAGTAAGCATTGTCCAGCGGCCGGATTACCGTGTTGTTAATTACTTTGGCAGCCCGTACATTCGCCTCGACGGTTTGGCCGGTAACGGTTAACACATCCTTGTGCAGTAATCCATCCTGGCACAACTGCCCCATCAAGGCGGTTATGCCGCCGGCATTATGAACATCAGCCGGGTAATGACCGTTATTGGCCGGCTTAATTTTTACTAAATGGGGAACTTTCTTGGCCAGCTCAGCAAAACAGTTAATATCAAAATCAATATCGGCTGTTTTGGCCAAAGCGGTTAAATGTAAAATTGTATTCGTTGACCCGCCGATAGCCAAATCAACGGTAATTGTATTTTCGATGGCTTCTTTAGTTACAATCTGACGGGGCAGAATCGATTGGTGGTAAAGCTCCATAATCTTCATACCCGTTTGCTTGGCCAAAGCCAGCCGCCGGCCGGTTCCGGCCAGACAGGTGGAACCCGGCAGGCACATGCCCAGGGCTTCGGTCAGGAAATTCATCGTATTGGCTGTTCCCAGCAGATTACAGGCACCGCAGCCCGGCAAGGCATCTCTTTCCCTTTTTGACAACTCCTCGCGGGTGATAATCCCTCTGGCCACATCCCCCTGGGCGGCCATCAGGTCTGTATAACCGATTTCCTGCCCGTCAACACAGCCGGTAGCCATGGGGCCGCCGCTGATCATGATGGCCGGGATATTCAGGCGGACCGCCGCCATCAACAGGCCCGGGGTAATCTTATCACAGTTGGTAATCAGCACCATGGCGTCATATTGGTGGCCGTTGACCATACATTCCACCGAATCGCAAATTAATTCCCGGCTGGCCAGGGGGTAATGCATGCCGTAGTTCCCCTGGGCAATACCGTCACAAAGACCGATGGTCGAAAACTCTATCGGTGTACCGCCGGCGGCAATAACCCCCTCTCGGACGGCTTTGGCTATGCTGTCTAAATGCATATGCCCGGGCATTGTTTCATTTTGCGTATTGACAATAGCGATTAACGGCTTATCCAGATCTTCCGGCAAATGCCCCATAGAATAATATAAGGCGCGGTGTGTTGCCCGCTCTAATCCCCTTGTGGTAATATGACTCCTCATAGTAATAACTGCCTCCTCTTGTTAATTGCCTATCTTCCATTGATGCCACACACAAACGCAGGCACTAGATTGGTGTTCTTATCTTGAA
Source organism: Sporomusa termitida (assembly GCF_007641255.1). Taxonomy (NCBI): domain Bacteria; kingdom Bacillati; phylum Bacillota; class Negativicutes; order Selenomonadales; family Sporomusaceae; genus Sporomusa; species Sporomusa termitida. The sequence goes on along the minus strand of NZ_CP036259.1, from coordinate 306,278 downwards.
TAAGCTTATTCCTTGAAAACAATATTTTCACCTTCTGAATTTTTTGACATTAGCATGAGGAATCTTGTCATATTAGCAGGTTCCTGCCTTGCCCGGGGCGCCATTGCCTACCGGTCTGCCGGCAAATTTCAGCTGCCCGCCGGCCGGCAGGCCCGGACCAAGGCCGGTCAAAGCAAAAAAATCGCCATTGCCAGCCGTTGGCCACTAGCGATTTTATTTATCGAAATGGAGGCAAGCGTATGATTCGGCACGGAAGAGGAAAATGCTCACAAAAACCTCAGCAAGCCACTATCTATAAGCCGTTCGCCAGCCTTGCCTGCAAGTCCTGCCTGGAAAAAGAGATGATCTGCGAAACACAGGGGACAGGGATTATGTTTCAATATCTAAACATTAAAATTATGCTATTGCAGCCTTTCGAAGGCAGCTTATATTTATTGTAATCCTAATGCATCGTTGTTTAAAAATCAAAAACAACATCCCTGTCCCCTCTTGCAACAATACATCCAACCAAAACGCCCACCCCGGAAGCCAGGCGGCAACGTAAAGTGTGAAATATTCACCTATACAGCTAAAAGCTTATTGCTTCTGAGCATTAATCTGCTCCATGATCCCCGACTCTTCTAACGATATTTTGAGCCGTTGACTGCCAGCGAACCATCCTCTTGCAACACTGCATCCCACAAAAATAAAAGCCACTTTACCCCGGAGGACAAAGCGGCATGTTCAGCGATTCTTATTGACGACGTTATTTTTTCTGGGTTTTAATCTGCTCTAATATACCGCTTTCCTGCAATGTTTTCTGCAACATCTGACTATCATTAATCCATTTGAGCTGTGATTCCTGGGGGTCTAAATATTCTATTGACATACTCATACCCTCCATATCTTTTCGAAACTCTGGATCAGTAATAACCTCCTTAAGTGCCTTAGCAAGTTTGTTTTTTATGTTGGCTGGCATTTCTTTGGGAGCGGCTATTCCGTACCAATTACTTAAAGTAATCTCAAGCCCTTGTTCTTTAAATGTTGGTACCGAATTAAATATTGGATCAACCATACGCTGTTCATTGTTTACAGCCAGAATTCTGACTGTTCCACTTTTTACATGTTCTCTGACTACCATAGGATTAGCAAAAATAACCTGAATATGGCCACCTAGTAATGCGGCAGTCGTCTCATTCGCTCCCGAAAAAGGTACATGCTTAATCACAATATCTGTCGTTTGGCCGAAAGTCTCACTGAGAACATGTGTAAACCCGCCTATGCCGGCATTGCCAAATTTGAGTTCACCCGGATGATTTTTAGCATATTCAATTAAATCATTTAGCTTATGCCAGGGTTGACCAGCTTGAACCGCCAGTACCATAGGCAGTGCTGTAACTTGCGCTAGAGGATCTAGTGCAGTTGTGTACTGGTATTTGCCTGATTCATAAAGTGATAATAGCAGCAAGTCACTGGCAGTTATACCAATAGTATAACCATCCGGATTTTCTCCAGCCAGTTCATTCCAGCCAATCGTGCCAGCACCACCAGGCTTATTAATAATTACTAATGGCTGTCCTAAATGCTTGAAAGCATATTTTTCTAATGAACGTGCTATTAAATCAGAACCACCGCCAACACTGAATGGAACAATCATAGTAATAGGCCGCTCGGGATATTTTTGAACAGGTATTGCTACCTTTTCCACCTGGTTGCAACCTCCTGCTATGATAGAAATAATCAAAAATGATACTGCTAGTAAGACCCTTACTCTGCTCCTCACTATACGCCTACCCCCTTGTTCTACAAATATTACCCTTTTTCACAATTGGACAAATTAGCAATTAAATTATATGATATTTTTTGTGTCATAAATTGTCATCTGAGGTGAGATATGGAAATAAAAAAATGTCTGCTTAATAGCAGACATTTTTTATCATTTGGAATTGTCATATTTCATATAAAACCATATGCCAACCAAAAACATTAATATTGTAAACAGAAAAGTATTCGCAGAGTTTTCCCCTATTTCAGAAGTCAGTACAGCTACGCCTCCCGCTAAAACCATTATTCCTGACAGAATACAACCGATTATCCATTTCAGAATGCATCACATCCACTTTCTGATATCTGCTAAAATTATACCATAAAGATTATAATTTCGACATTTATAATAAACAATAAAAAGGTGATTCGTTAAGACAATGAGTTTTTCTCAAAATAAAAAGCCGCCCACCAGTTGCCCGGCAGGCAGTTAGCAAAAACGGATGTCAAACCCATACCACCTGTTGTCCCCGGCACCGGCTTGCATTTGTATTTGATGAATTTCAGCCTAATTACCGGGAAAGCCCTTGCATACTGCAAATTGTGTTCACTACTGAGAAGATCAACACTTTTGCCAGACTGGCAGTTGTGCTGTCATGATCAAACCTTGGTGATACTTCGGCAATATCAAAGCCAATTACTTTTTTCGAACGAAAGATATGTTTAAGATATTTTAAAACATCTTCGGGATGCAATCCCAGCGGCTGGGCGGCACTGACGCCAGGGGCGAAGGCTGTGGAAAAAACATCAGCACATATGGTTATGTAGATATGCTTGGTTGATTTCATGAATACATCCAGCTTTTTAATTACATTCCAGTCGCCTGTACCAATGACCTCCGCCGCCGGTATGTGAATCACCCCGTTTGTGCGGCCGTTTTAAAAAGTTCCAACGTGTTGCTGAACCGCTGAATCCCTATACATAGGTAATGGAATGGCCAGCCCGAATTGCCCGCCTCCTTCGCAATCTGCCTGAACATCGTCCCTGAGCTGCTGCCGTTAGTAAACGGGCGGAGATCAAAATGAGCATCAAAATTAATAATGCCGATATCCGGTATTTGCTTACGGTCGGTCATATAATCCCGGTGACCGCGATAATGCCCTAAGGCGAGTTCATGGCCGCCCCCCAGTATTAAAGGAAAAAAACCGAGCCGGCGGATTTGGGTTACCGCCCGCGCCAGGGCGGCCTGGCTTGCTTCCAGGTTGCCATCGGTACAGGTAATATTGCCGGCATCGAACAGGATAACCTCCGGGCTAAATGTACAGGGCAGATTAGCCAGCTCCCGGCGGATAGCATCAGGCCCCTTCGCAGCCCCTGTCCGGCCATGATTGCGTCTGACACCCTCATCACAACAAAAACCCAACAGGACAAAGCTCAGCTTGCCCGCAAAGCGTAAACTGCCGGTATTGTTTAGATTCAGTTCCCGCATCCACTGATGCCACCGGAAAGCATCATAATTCTCCCTGCTGTCAGTGCGTCCTGCCCACAGACTCATATCTGCAGGCCTATACTGATTATTCATCTCTTACCAAGCCTCTCCATTAATCTGAAAAAAGTACTAGTACTTCACTCCCTCAAAACCAAGGAAAGTTTGCGCATCTTTTCCCGCACTGCTGCGTTGTCGTCGCCTTACATATGTCCGATATGCGCGGGTCCTCCGCCTTGCATTGCGAAAAAATCTACGCAAACTATTCCATCGGTTTTAAGAAAGATGAAGTACTAGCTTTAGAAAACAATGTACCATATTTGCGTCAACTAAACGTCAAACCACTCTCCCGGCAAAAAAAGGCTCTTGGCCCAGCCGGTGGCTAACACCGATTGGGCCAAGAGCCTTATAATACTTTGCCTAACGCTATCGCCGGGCCGTATCTCTAGCTATCTCACTGTAAGCCCCAAAAAAGGAGAGGGTATACAACCAGGAGAAACAAGGCCGTAGTCAGGATAAAAGAAGCATTGGCAATATGAATGTTCAGATGATGAATTTTTACCACAATAACCGCACTGATCGCCGTTGGCATGCTGGCCAGGATCAATACCGTATTGATTATTTTAGGATCATCGAATACCAGCCTAGCGATGATATAGACCACTAGCGGGGTAACGATGAATTTTATCGGGACTAGGTCAAACGTACTCAAATAATACTTCCTGATTGCTGAAAAATCAAGGGAATGGCCTACTGGCATCAATGCAGTCCAGGCCGCGATATGGACCAGCGGGTCAAACAGCTTACCTAGTATGACCGGGCGCGGTATATTGAGATAATATAGGGCAAAACCAATTGCCAAGCCCAGTACCGGCAATTGATTCCGGTTTAAAAATAGTTTCGAAAAAGATATTTTGTCCAAACTTACCGCTTGTGCGCGTCGGTAATAATACTGAGCTAAAGGATAACAGACTAAAAAAATTACCGCCACTTGCAGTAACACCACCAATTGTGTATAAGCAAAACCGATTTCACCATACAGAATATAGACGCACAAGCCGCCTAATGTGCCAATATTGGATAACATAGCCGACAAAATATAGCTCCCCGTGTCAAGCATGCTGCTATATTTGTTGGTTGAGATTAAATAGGCAGCCAAGCCGGGAATAATGCAAAGAATTATGCCGAATAACGGTAGCCATATTAGTTCCCAGCTAAACGGCAGAACCCAAAAACTCAATACGGAAAGAGCCGGGTACAACAGCAGCATGTTATAGTTGGCCATACTGACAAAAAAACCTTCACCAAACATAGGTTTAATGCGTAACAAATAGCCCACACCCAAGGGTACTAATAAATCGATAAAAAAATAAGCTAATTTTACTTTACTATCCATATATACCTTCTCATCTTTTACAATGAATAATACATATCAATTTTTTCCGTATGTTTCCTAGTTTAACATTAAAATTACCGTTATGCAAAAGAATAAAATACCCAGCTTATTATTCTATTATGTTAAAAAGCCGGCAATCATGCGGAAAGCTTAGCATGATTGCCGGCTTTTTGGCTGTGCCCATTTTTAACTTCCTGCAAAAGCTATTTTTTCAGTCTCCTTTTAAAAACCAGGATTTATTCTAAGAGCAGCCGCCGTCAACATTTAGAGTCTGTCCGGTAACACAGGGATTATCAATAAAGAACAGTACGGCTTTCGCCATATCTTCCGGAGTTTGATCCACGCCTTGAGGAATCATGCTGGTTACACAACGTTTATAGCTTTCTTCCTCCGTTTCTCCGGGCAGGGCCCATGCTTTGCGAAGATTAACCCACATTTCCGTAGCAACAATGCCGGGAGCGACGGCATTAACGGTTATGTTATCTTTTACCAGTTCTTTAGCTAACGCATTCGTAAAACCTATTACCGCAAACTTGGAGGCACAATAATGGGCAAGACCCGGGTAACCGGTTTTACCTGCTATCGATGTAAAGTTTATGATCCTGCCGCCGCCCTGTTTTTTCATTTGCGGCAGCACTGCCTTATTGGCAACAAAAGTACCTTTGGCGTTGGTATCGACAACAGAATCCCAGTCGTCTTCTGTTAAGTCAACCACCTGCTTACAAGTTATGAGACCAGCAACATTGACCAGAATATCCAGTTTGCCAAAACGTTCTACCGTAGTTCTAACGGCCTGATCCATGTCCGCCGTTTTTGTAATATTGGCGTCAATAACGATAACCTCAACGCCTTGTGCCTGCAATTCGCCCGCCAATTTTTGGGCTGCCATATATCCCCCAATATGTTTAGTTCCATATTGATTGGCGCTGGAATCGACGAAATCCACTGCCGCAATAGCGATTTGTGCCCCTGCACGCGCCAAAGCCGCCACCACCCCTTTGCCAATACCAGTTCCGCCCCCGGTAACTAAAGCAACCTTTCCCTGTAATGACATCCTAAAAACCCCCTGTCTTTTTGAAATCGTGTTTTCATGCCCCCATTGAAGCCGACTTACGCGGATAACTTCCGGTATTTTGCTTCCCTCCTTTTCGCTGTTTAAATAAGCAAGTAGTGTGCCAAGTTATAAGTAATAAAAATAGCTTGTTTTTTTAAAGTTTTAAATAATAATACCTGCCTATCTGCTGCCAAACACTATAATTCAACATTAAGCACCAAGAAATAAGATAAAACTAAATGTTAAAAATATATAAAGTTTCGGATTTGTTTTATACTGTCCCATAATCAATGAAAAAAACGCTACAAAGCAGCGACAAATTTAACATGCCGGAAACCATTTAGCCAACAAGCAAATCCCGGACAGGAAAAAGAAAAAAACACCCACAACAGTGAGTGCTTTTCTTTAACCAGCAACTTCCTACTCTCCCGGGCCGTTTCCAGCCAAGTACCTTCGGCGTTTGTGGGCTTAACTGCTGTGTTCGGTATGGGAACAGGTGGAGCCCCACAGCTATCGTCACTGGATAAGCAGAGAACCATAAGCAGAGAACCAGGTTTTTAGGAGCGATAGCGACGCGGAAACCTGCGTGAATCGCTTAGTTCCAAGCGGAGCGCGGAACCTCCTAATTATCTCTTTGTTCCCTGAAAACTTCACAGAAGAAAGATTTGCGCAATAGTAATTTACTGGTTGCCAGCTCGGAGTTACAACATACATTATGGATGTTATCGCTCCGCTCTAACTAAGCGACTCACACATCTTCCCGTTTCGCTTTCGCTCGCGGCAAGCTGGTTCGCTGCTTATGTTTGCACGTCGTGCAAACGAGGGTTTAAGTCAAGTCCTCGGCCTATTAGTACCAGTCCGCTCCATGAATTGCTCCACTTCCACTCCTGGCCTATCAACCTTGTCTTCTTCAAGGGGCCTTACTTCTTGCGAATGACAGACCTCATCTTAAGGCTGGTTTCACGCTTAGATGCTTTCAGCGTTTATCCTTTCCGGACGTAGCTACCCAGCTCTACCCCTGGCGGGATAACTGGTACACCAGCGGTCCGTCCACTCCGGTCCTCTCGTACTAGGAGCAGTTCCCTTCAAGTCTCTTACGCCCGCGATGGATAGGGACCGAACTGTCTCACGACGTTCTGAACCCAGCTCACGTACCACTTTAATGGGCGAACAGCCCAACCCTTGGGACCTACTTCAGCCCCAGGATGTGATGAGCCGACATCGAGGTGCCAAACCTCCCCGTCGATATGGACTCTTGGGAGAGATTAGCCTGTTATCCCCAGGGTAGCTTTTATCCGTTGAGCGATGGCCCTTCCACTCGGTACCACCGGATCACTAAGCCCGACTTTCGTCCCTGCTCGACTTGTCTGTCTTGCAGTCAAGCTCCCTTCTGCCTTTACACTCTTCGCGCGATTTCCAGCCGCGCTGAGGGAACCTTTGGGCGCCTCCGTTACTCTTTCGGAGGCGACCGCCCCAGTCAAACTGCCCGCCTGACACTGTCCTCAGTTTCGTTACTCCTTGAGTTAGAACTCCAGTAAATAAAGGGTGGTATCCCAACATCGACTCCATACAGACTTGCGTCCGCACTTCCCTGTCTCCCACCTATCCTGTACATCATTTACCAAAACTCAATGTCAGGTTGCAGTAAAGCTCCATGGGGTCTTTCTGTCCAGTCGCGGGTAACCTGCATCTTCACAGGTATTTCAATTTCACCGGGTCCCTCGTTGAGACAGTGCCCAAGTCGTTACACCTTTCGTGCGGGTCGGAACTTACCCGACAAGGAATTTCGCTACCTTAGGACCGTTATAGTTACGGCCGCCGTTTACCGGGGCTTCAATTCAAACCTTCGATTGCTCTAAGCTCTCCTCTTAACCTTCCGGCACCGGGCAGGTGTCAGCACCTATACGTCAGCTTTCGCTTTAGCAGGCACCTGTGTTTGTGGTAAACAGTCGCTTGGGCCTCTTTTTTGCAACTCATTCCCGCTTCGTTCGCTTCTGATCTACACGGTTTACAAGCTCCCCTTTTCCCGAAGTTACGGGGACATTTTGCCGAGTTCCTTAACGAGGGTTCTCCCGCGCACCTTAGGATTCTCTCCCCGCCTACCTGTGTCGGTTTACGGTACGGGCACCTGGTCTCTCACTAGAAGCTTTTCTTGACAGTCTGGGATCAGCAATTTCGCCATTATCTCTAACAGCTGCCCATCACTCCTCAGGTTTTAGCATCACGGATTTGCCTGTGATGCACCCTACAAGCTTAGACGCGAATTTCCATCCTCGCGCTTGCCTACCCTCCTGTGTCACTCCCTCGCTCAATCGATTCCAGGTGGTACTGGACTTTTTACCAGTTGTCCATCGCCTACGCTTTTCGCCTCGGCTTAGGGCCCGACTAACTCTGAGCGGACGATCCTTCCTCAGAAATCCTTAGGCTTTCGGTGGACAAGATTCTCACTTGTCTTTTCGCTACTCATACCGGCATTCTCACTTCTATACTCTCCAGCACTCCTTACGGTATACCTTCTCCGGGTATAGAACGCTCCCCTACCCATTCCGTTAGGAATGCCATAGCTTCGGTTCCGTACTTTAGCCCCGGACATCTTCGGCGCAGCGACACTCGACCAGTGAGCTATTACGCACTCTTTCAATGGTGGCTGCTTCTAAGCCAACATCCTGGTTGTTTTTGTATCTCCACATCCTTTGCCACTTAGTACGGCATTCGGGACCTTAGCTGATGGTCTGGGCTGTTTCCCTCTTGACCACGGGTCTTATCACTCGTAGTCTGACTCCCAGGGTTCGAGTACATCCATTCGTAGTTTGACAAGGTTCAGTAACCCATTAGGCCCCTAGCCCTATCAGTGCTCTACCGTCTGTACTTAATTTCCTGAGGCTAGCCCTAAAGCTATTTCGGGGAGAACCAGCTATCTCCGCGTTCGATTGGCATTTCACCCCTATCCACAACTCATCCCAAAGCTTTTCAACGCTCACGGGTTCGGTCCTCCACGCATTTTTACCTGCGCTTCAACCTGGCCATGGATAGATCACTGCGGTTTCGGGTCTACAATATCCAACTTTCGCCCTCTTTAGACTCGCTTTCGCTTCGGCTCCGTGTCTGCCACTTAACCTTGCTGGATACTGTAACTCGCCGGTTCATTCTTCAATAGGCACGCCGTCAGCCTCATACGGGCCTTCGACTGCTTGTAGGCATACGGTTTCAGGTTCTCTTTCACTCCCCTCCCGGGGTGCTTTTCACCTTTCCCTCACGGTACTATGCGCTATCGGTCGCCACGAGTATTTTGCCTTGGAGGGTGGTCCCCCCTGCTTCCCACAGGGTTCCTCGTGTCCCGTGGTACTCTGGATTCTGACCCTCAAACTCTGCTTTTCGCCTACAGGGTTGTTACCTTCTGCGACTCATCTTTCCAGATGATTCGGCTAAGCCTGATTTGATTGTTGTCAGTCCTCAACCCCTGTTTGGATGTTGGATGTTAGATTTTAGATGTTGGAAGTCTAAGAATATTTTACGTTCCTTTTATCCAATGTCCTATGTCTAATCTCCAACATCCAAACAGGTTTGGGCTCTTCCCCGTTCGCTCGCCGCTACTTAGGGAATCTCGCACTGTTGGCCCTTTGGGGGCCTCCAGCATTAGCAGCCTTGCGGCTGCGTCATTTGATTACTTTTCCTCCGGGTACTTAGATGTTTCAGTTCCCCGGGTGCCCCCCTAACCTAAGTTAGGTAATGGTGCATGACCACCATTGGGTTCCCCCATTCGGAGACTCATGGATCAGGGCCTGCTTGCGGCTCCCCATGACTTTTCGCAGCTTACCGCGTCCTTCTTCGGCTCTTGGCGCCTAGGCATCCACCGTATGCCCTTACTAACTTGACTTCTTGCTCCGACTGTCTATAAGCCGCCATCTGCGTTGTTGCTCCTCAACCCGATTGTTTGCGTACGCGAGTACGCGGCACGGCTCGGGTTTCCGGGGCGCCTAGCAGCTGACACCTTCTAGCCAGTCTCCGCCTCAACTTAAACTTTGCTTGTGACTAAGATTAAGTCATTTACATAAATCCTAATTGCGCTTCGTTAAGTTACTTCACATATTTGCATATGAGAGGTAATTTTACTTTTGCTTTCTTCTGTGCAGTTTTCAAGGAACATGTTTTCAGGAATATCTATGTTAGCATCGTTGCTTGTGTTTTGCAACAAGTAACTTTTACTAACACAGCCATTCCCTCAAAACCAAACAATGTAAATTTAATGCATCTGCCAAATGTACCGACCTGGAATGGAGCTCGCTTAATGATGTTCTTCGCTTACGCTCAGAACTAAGCGATTCGCACCAATCAGACTTCGCCTCGCGGCTCGCCTTCTTGGGCTCTCTGCTTATCCCTAGAAAGGAGGTGATCCAGCCGCACCTTCCGATACGGCTACCTTGTTACGACTTCACCCCAATCATCGGCCCCACCTTAGACGGCTAGCCCCTGTCTGGATATTGGACGTTAGATGGTGGATGTTGGATTATGGTAGAATACTGCGTATTCTGTTCATCCAATGTCTAAAATCTAAAGTCTAATATCCAGACCGGTTACCCCACCGGCTTCGGGTGTGACTGACTTTCGTGGTGTGACGGGCGGTGTGTACAAGGCCCGGGAACGTATTCACCGCAGTATGCTGACCTGCGATTACTAGCGATTCCGACTTCACGGAGGCGAGTTGCAGCCTCCGATCCGAACTGAGAGCTTATTTCTGCGTTTTGCTTACCTTCGCAGGCTTGCTTCGCTTTGTTTAAGCCCATTGTAGTACGTGTGTAGCCCAGGACATTAGGGGCATGATGACTTGACGTCATCCCCGCCTTCCTCCGCATTCTCTGCGGCAGTCTCCCTTGAGTTCCCGCCTTTACGCGCTGGCAACAAAGGATAAGGGTTGCGCTCGTTGCGGGACTTAACCCAACATCTCACGACACGAGCTGACGACAGCCATGCACCACCTGTTTTCGCGTATCCGTAGATAGGGATTCATCTCTGAACCTTTCGCTCAATGTCAAGCCCTGGTAAGGTTCTTCGCGTTGCGTCGAATTAAACCACATACTCCACCGCTTGTGCGGGCCCCCGTCAATTCCTTTGAGTTTCAACCTTGCGGCCGTACTCCCCAGGCGGGGTACTTATTGCGTTAACTCCGGCACAGAAGGGGTCGATACCCTCTACACCTAGTACCCATCGTTTACGGCCAGGACTACCGGGGTATCTAATCCCGTTCGCTCCCCTGGCTTTCGCGCCTCAGTGTCAGACACAGTCCAGAAAGTCGCCTTCGCCACTGGTGTTCCTCCCAATATCTACGCATTTCACCGCTACACTGGGAATTCCACTTTCCTCTCCTGCACTCAAGCCTGACAGTTTCCTGCGCCCATACGAAGTTAAGCTTCGCACTTAGACACACGACTTACCAGGCCACCTACACGCCCTTTACGCCCAATAATTCCGGACAACGCTTGCCACCTACGTATTACCGCGGCTGCTGGCACGTAGTTAGCCGTGGCTTCCTCCTTTGGTACCGTCATTAGTCTACATTATTCACATAGACCACGTTCGTCCCAAACGACAGAGCTTTACGACCCGAAGGCCTTCTTCACTCACGCGGCGTTGCTCCGTCAGACTTTCGTCCATTGCGGAAGATTCCCCACTGCTGCCTCCCGTAGGAGTCTGGGCCGTGTCTCAGTCCCAGTGTGGCCGTTCATCCTCTCAGACCGGCTACTGATCGTCGCCTTGGTGAGCCGTTACCTCACCAACCAGCTAATCAGACGCAGACCCATCTCCAAACGGCAGCTTCTTTAGAGAGGCCACCTTTCTTATCTTCGCCATGCAGCTAAGATACCACATTCGGTATTAGCACCACTTTCGCGGTGTTGTCCCCAGTTTAGAGGCAGGTTGTCTACGCGTTACTCACCCGTTCGCCACTAAGTATCCATTACTGTATACTCCGTTCGACTTGCATGTGTTAGGCACGCCGCCAGCGTTCGTCCTGAGCCAGGATCAAACTCTCCAATAAAGTCTTTGCAATCACTCAGTGACTGCAGTATATTGAAGCCGTTTATCGGCTCATTATCTTTTTGGAGCGGAAAACGAGATTCGAACTCGCGACCCTCGCCTTGGCAAGGCGATGCTCTACCGCTGAGCTACTTCCGCATCCCTTACGAATATTATGTGGCTTGTTATCGCCACCGCACATCTGGCATTTGTATGATGCATTTCTTTACATTGTTCAGTTTTCAGGGAACGACGCGCATGGATGCGCTAGGATCACGGGCGTATCATGGACGATACGCTTTGCCCGGGACCGACGCGCATGGATGCGCTAGGATCACAGACGTATCAGGACGATACGCTTTGCCTCGGCAACTGACAGCTGCCGACAGCGACTTATATAGATTATCATAGTTATCCATACTATGTCAACTGATTTTTTCAAAAAAAATGGTGGGACTAACTGGATTCGAACCAGTGACCTCTACGATGTCAACGTAGCGCTCTAACCAACTGAGCTATAGTCCCATTGAAACAATTAATTAACATAATTGGTCGGAGCGGCAGGATTCGAACCTGCGGCCCCCTGGTCCCAAGCCAGGTACTCTACCAAACTGAGCCACGCCCCGAAATTGTTATTGATAATTGATTCAGTCTTCGCCTCACAGCTCGCCTTCTTGGCTCTCTGTTTATGGTGCCGGAGGTCGGACTCGAACCGACACGGAGTTACCCCCGGCAGATTTTGAGTCTGCTACGTCTGCCAATTACGTCACTCCGGCACTGGATTTTTAATTATACTCGCTGTCAAATAATTTGTCAACAACCATATTTCTGCAGAAGCAAAATGAACGTCCCCCTGCTTCTACACTTTCACCTGGATAATTAACTCCGTTCTTAAGTGAGCATTTTCTAAAGTTATTGGCACATATTGTTCTGATCACCCTATACATGATTTCATCAGGTGGTGAGATACTATCATTGGCAAAATTCAAGGAGGTGAATGCATATGTCATTATCAGGAGTAAAATGTACTGTATCCTGCTGTAAGTATTGGAAACAAGGCGAGCAATGTGAGGCTTCTGGGATCCAGGTCAACATTGATGGCGGTGCCGCCCATGCCCGGCAAAGTGATCAAACGAACTGCCATACTTTTGAAGCCAAGCATTCCTAAACCCAATTCCAGAATAAAGCTAGAGGGAGCGGTCCATTAAGGGCAGCTCCCTCTAGCTATTCAAGATCACTTAAAAGGAATAGGCTTGCCTGCTGCTGTCAGGCCAAGCCCCTTCCGGTCCGGGATTTTATATAGGCATTGATCGTCTGCAGCTTGCCGTTGTCTAATTGACTATCCCCCATAGGGTAGTCCCGCCCTAAATAGCCGTATTTTTGTTGGCCCAGCCGGTGGTATGACAGCAGCTCATAGCTGGTGTTAGGCCAGCCCTTAATAAAATCCAGGATAGCACCGATGTCTTGCTCGGAATCGTTAAAGCCGGGAATTAGCGGGGTACGGACCAAAATCTGCAACTGGGGATATGCGCGCCGCAGGCCGGTCAGGTTAGTTAAAATCAAATCATTATTGCGTCCGGTGAATTCTTTATGCTTATTCGGGTCCATCGACTTTATATCAAAAATGATGGTTTTTAAATAAGCCCCTACCCGGCTGAGGTCGGCCCACGGGGCATAGCCACAGGTTTCGATTGTGGCATCAATGCGTTTTCTTTTTGTTTCCTTTAAAATGCTGATTACAAAATCAGCCTGCACCAGCGGTTCACCGCCGCTGATTGTCAAGCCGCCGCCGGAACGCATGTAAAAAGCACTGTCTGCTTCCACCACGGTTAGGATGTCGGCCACCGACATTTGCCGCCCAAAGGTATGCAAGGCTTTGGCAGGGCACTTGTCTGCGCAGCGGTGGCATTGCCGGCACTTATCCCTGTTAATTGTCATCATGCCGTCCTGACTCTTAGCCACAGCAGCATATTCACATACTGTCTGACACCGGGAGCAGGCCTCATACCCGATACATTTACTCCTGTTGTAGGCAAGCTCCGGCGTATACCGCTGCGATTCAGGGTTGCTGCACCAGCGGCATTGCAGCGGGCAGCCCTTAAGAAAGACGACGGTCCGGATGCCTAAGCCGTCATGCAGCGAATAACGTTGAATATTAAAAACATAGCCGCTGCTGCCATTTGTATCATTAGTTAACATCTTGTCTCTCCCCGGGGATTATTGCAGCTATTATCTATCAGATAGCAGTATGCTCGGTACGGGCAATAAGATCATCCTGCAAATCGGGGGATAAATCGGTAAAATAGGCGCTGTAGCCGGCTATGCGCACAATCAGATTGCGGTATTTCTCCGGATCTTTCTTCGCGGCCAGCAGGGTTGCCCGGTTAATTACATTAAACTGCAGGTGCCATAATTTCAAATCACACCAGGTCCGGATAAAAGCAACCAGCTTATCGGTTCCCCCCTCACCGGCCACACACGCAGGGCTCAATTTCACATTTAACAGCCGGGCCGCCCGTTCCCTAAAGCCGGTATTTTTGGACATGTAGTTTGACAGCAGCACGGCTGTAGGGCCATTCACATCAGCCCCCTGCGAGGCTGAAGACCCGTCAGACAGCGGCGTATAAGCCTTTCGGCCGTTAGGGGTTGCACTGACCACTTTGCCAAAAGGCACATGGGAGGTAAAGGGCACCAGGCGCAGATCCAGGTGTACACCCAATTCTTTTGAATATTTTCTGGTAAATTGCAGGCACTGACGGTCCAGTTCTTTGGCAATCGCATCCGCATAAGGGTCATCATTGCCATATTTAGGCGCATTAAGGAGTAATTGCCGGATTACTTCCCGGCCCTCAAAATTGCATTCCATCGCCGCAACCAGTTCGGCCATCGTTACTGTTTTCTCTTCATAAACCAGCTTTTTAATGGCTGCCAGCGAATCCACGACCGTGCCATAGCCCATAAATTCAAAATAGCCTAAATCAATGCCGCCTTCAATAACCGGGGTGTGAATATCCTTATAGTGCTGCATGCACAGATCATGCAGGGCCGATCCCAGCGGCCAGGCGAAATGCCGCGCCCGCAGATTAATAATGACCTGTTGTTGAATAAAGGCATGTTTCAGAAAATTAATATGCTGCGTTAAATAGGCCTGCCAGAACTCTTCCCAGGTTGCAAAATCCCGGGGATCTCCCGTTTCCGGCCCAATCTGCTCGTTCCCGTGGAGTTGCATTTTTCCGTTGTAGATTGTCATTTCCACAGCAGCCGGGAAATTAATATAGGCACAGGGGCTTGTATAGGTATCCCGGTTCGGCATGCGGCATTCGGCACAGCCGGACACGGCATAATCAAAAGCCTCTTCCAAGCTTGCCCCTTTTGCCAGCAGCAAAGGAACCACTTCTTCATCATTAATCAGTTTGGGAAACCCTGAGCCTTCCTTGATTGTTTCCGCCACCTCGTATAGATACCGCGCCGGCACCCGTCCATGAATGCGGGCGGCAAGATCGGGATAATGCAGGGGAAATTCGCGTTTAGACTGCAAAAACAGGTAAGTCAGCTCGTTGGTGGCATCCCGGCCTTCAGGCGTCTGCCCGCCGATGGTTACGGCTTCCCAATGGGCATAGCCTTCATTAAAGGCGCCTCCGGTTGGCGAGATATACAGGTCAATAAACTGAGCCATCGCCAGCC
Organism: Sporomusa termitida; assembly: GCF_007641255.1. NCBI lineage: Bacteria > Bacillati > Bacillota > Negativicutes > Selenomonadales > Sporomusaceae > Sporomusa > Sporomusa termitida. Next base: position 290,903 of record NZ_CP036259.1, on the reverse strand, counting down.
ACATGCATTCCAGTAACTGCAGGGCGGCTGCTGCTGACAGCACGCCTGCTTCGATATCCTGCTGGTAAAAGGGATACAGGTACTGGTCCATACGGCCGTTGGATATAATGGTCCCGGTCTTTTGCTCCAGCCGGGAAAACATTTGGGTAAACCACTGGGCTTGCATCGCTTCCCGGAAATTACGGGCCGGGTTTTCCGGCACCCACCGGCATATGTCCGCAATCTGCCGTAACTCCGCCTGGCGTGACAGGTCGGCTTCCTGTGCAGCCAGTTTTTCGGCAAGGTCGGCATGCCGGTTAGCCCAGAGAATAATTGCCTCACAAGCAATAACCACGGCCTGCAGGAAAGGGGCTTTTTCCATGGTATCAACCGGACTTAAGGGGTCTAACCGGGAAAGCTTTTCTCTGGCTTCTGCTTTTATGCCTTTAAAACCGCGTTTCAATACCTTTTCATAGTCATGTACCCATTGAATTGAAGATCGGAAAGACGCTGTTTCGTTAACAATAAACCTTGATTTCAGCGGATCTTCCGGATCATAGGTATATTTCAGCGTTTCTTGCGGCAGGGCTTTGGCCAGATTTTCATGAAAAGTTTTCCCTTGCCAGTACGGGGCAATCTCCTCAATAACAATCCGGGCATCAGCCGCCGCTATGTTAAAGGGCGACTCAACCCGGGTTGGCATTTGCTCAATGGCCTGACCAAGGAAATCACCATCCAGCTCAGGATATAAAATGCCATACCGCCCGGGTGAGCCGGCTCTGCCTACCAGCTGCTGATGGTCATCGATATAGACAGTGATATGTTCGGCAATATGTTTCAACGCTTTCGACCAGCGGAGAATAAGCGGTTCTCCCTCGGTTTGCCGAAAAGACTCGGTAAAATATTTAGCCCGCTCCACATCAACACGCGGCTTAGTGGCGGCAAATGTATTCAGGATGTTATAGGTCCGCTGCCGCGTGTGCAGCACGGGATTGCCTGCGATCTCGGCCTGGAGCCGCCGTTCCTGGGGTGACAAGACAATATCCGGCATATTTCTTCGTCCTCTCTGTATCTAGTAACTTTAAGTTAAGAAACAAAAAAAGCTCAAGCCTAAGACGCCACAAACATGGCGTACTAGGTCTTCAGCTTTCTGATCAACCAATTATCATTTAATTAGTGAAAGTATAGCAACAGATAGCGGCTATGTCAATCCTTATTCGGCCGCAGCCGCCACTTTTTCCACCTGGGCGGCAATGGCTGCTGCTCCGTGTCTGGCCATAACCATGCTTAGACGCTGTCCCTTATCGGCCAGTTCCTGATACACCGCCAGGATTGCTTCCAGGTAAGGGATAACCTCTTCCTCAGCCACAAAAGTGGCAATAAGCGCAGCGTCGTTAGGGTAACGGCCCCCTTTACCACCGGCAAAAATGTGATAACCCACCCGGCCTGTCTTTAGCGCCTGCTTCGGGCACAGCCGTACGCAAACGCCGCAGGCCAGACATTGGTCATAATCGATGGCTAATGTTTCATTGTCAATCGCCATCGCTTGCGCCGGACAGCGCTTTACACAGGCGCCGCATTTTACACAAAGCTCATGGTCAACGACCGGTTCAGCGGCCCCCCTAAAGCCAATATCATGGGCCTGGGGTTTCGTACAGGCATTGGCACAGCCGCTGACGGCAAATTTGGTTTTCGCCGGCAAATCGCGGCCCACAAATTCAGCATCCAGCCGGGCTGCCAGGGCCTCGGTATTCACTAAGCCGTACGGGCAGGTGTTCGTGCCGGGACAGGCAACCACCGGCCGTATCCGCAAGCCGCACACCGCCGGCAGCAGGCCGGCAGCCAGTACAGCCTGACGGGCTTCTTCAAACTGTTCTTCTTTTACCCCGGGAATTTCCATCCCCTGGCGGATGGTCACATGGACCTTGCCGGTCCCGAACCGCTCGGCCAGTTCAGCCACTTTACACAAGTCGGCGGCAGTAATATTGCCGGCCCGGTTGCGCAGGCGCATAAGCAGCAAGCCCGGCTGACGCTGCGGAATAAATCCATATTTTTTAAAATCCGGTTTTTTGCTCATTACATTTTCTCCTCCCCTGTCCTCTTATTATCTACTATAGAGGGCTATTCCTGTTTTTGTCAACTTCTGTATGCTGGGAAAATAAAGAAAACATGGTTTACAATCAGCCTTGCCTTCTCACATTTTACCTGAACAAATAACATTAAAATTGTAAAATTAAGTAGCATGTGTGGCCTGTATATAGTATATTTAAGCTAAGGTGTAAACCGGCATTGCTTGTCTGAGGGAGTAAAAATTTGCAGCCTGGGAGGTTGGCACTCTTGTCACTTTCAAAATATGAGATATTCAGCACAATTGTTGAAGCAGGCAGTTTAACCAAGGCTGCAGAGAAGCTTAACCTGACTCAGTCCGGGGTCAGCTACGCCGTCTCCACCCTGGAAGCCGAGCTGGGATTTGCTTTGCTTAAACGCGATCGTTCAGGCATTAGCCTGACAAGCAACGGCGAACGCATTCTTAAGCATGTCCAGCGAATCCTGCATGAAGAAATGCTCTTGCGACAGGAAACAGCAGCGATCAAAGGGTTTGACACCGGCACCGTCCGTTTAGGAACACTGTCCAGTGTCTCCATGCAGTGGCTGCCTGAGATTTTAGCCCGGTTTAGCGAAAGCCATCCCCAGATTGAGGTTAAAACCTATCTGGGCTGCTATGATGAAATGAATGACTGGATAGCCGGCGGCACTGTCGATTTTGGGTTTGTATCCTTGCCGATTTCCAAACCGTTTGAAACAATTCCTTTGAAAAAGGATAAACTGGTTGTTATCCTGCCCCCGGATCACCCGTTGCGCCATCAGCAGGTTATTGCCTATGCCCAGATCAAAGATGAATCTTTTATTATGCCCCAGTGGGGCAGTGACGATAATATTAAACGCCTTTTGAATGAACATAAATTAAACCTGCAAATCAGGTATGAGCTAATGGAGGAGCGAACAATTCTGGCCATGGTCCAAAAGGGCTTGGGTATCAGCATTCTGCCGGAACTAATTTTAGTGAATGTGCCTGACAACGTCCATGTCGTGGATTTGGCGGAGCAGGATTATCGGATTATTGGCATAGCGGCTCTGTCTCTAAAAAATATATCTCCGGCCGCTAAAAAGTTTCTGAATTGTATCCGATCCTGGTTGCAGGAGAATAATATGCTTGATTTTGATAATAGTCATGCCGCTAAACGGGCATCCTCTTAGAAGAAAATGCTGCTAGCCTGGTTCTGCTTACTGCCGAGCCAGGCTATTTTTTCTAAGCATACCAGGCTGGCAGCCGATAGTTCAAAAAAAGTGAAGTAATGTATTAGATAATTTGAATTTACTTAGTCCTGTTTTTAATGTAAGCTGATATTAGGCAGGTTTTATGCCTGTATAAGTTTTCAATCAATCAGCAGGTCAGAAAACAGCAAGAGTAAGACCAGACGGCGCTTGGGTATTTTCAGACCTTGTATCAAAATAAACCAGGGAGGAATTTAAATGAACAATGCTTATTTCCAAGTCAAACCTCCGGTCAATGAACCTATTAAAGGTTACCTGCCGGGATCACCGGAAAGTGTTGCCCTAAAGGCAGAGCTGGAGAAACAATTAGCAAATCCGGTTGAAGTACCGCTTATTATTGCCGGCAAAGAAATTCGCACAGCAAACAAAGCCAATATGATTTGCCCCCATGATCATCAAAAAGTACTTGGGCAGTATTATATAGCCGGTGAACAAGAACTGCTGATGGCCATTACTGCCGCAGAAACAGCAAGAGAAGAATGGGAGAATATGTCCTGGGAACACCGGGCTACTATTTTCTTAAAAGCAGCAGATTTATTAACAGGAAAGTATAGAGCAAAATTGTCGGCCGCTTGTATGCTGGGACAAAGCAAGAACCCGTTCCAGTCGGAAATTGACGTTATCTGCGAAATGGCAGATTTCCTCCGTTTTAATGCTTATTTCGTGCAGGAGATCTATAAACAGCAGCCGCTGAGCACCGACGGCGTCTGGAACCGTGTGGAGTACCGGGCCCTTGACGGGTTTGTTGCCGCCATCACCCCGTTCAACTTTACCTCCATCGGCGGCAACCTTTCCACAGCCCCGGCGATGTGCGGTAATACTGTTTTATGGAAACCATCCTCAACCGCTGTCCTGTCCAACTATTATTTCATGCAAATCCTCATCGAGGCCGGCCTGCCGGCAGGGGTTATCAACTTTGTACCCTGCCGGGGAACCGATTTCGGCCGAGTGGTAGTCCCCCATCCCCGTATGGCCGGTTTTCATTTTACCGGCTCCACCGCCGTATTCAATGAAATCTGGAGCCAGGTCGGACAAAACATTAACAACTATGTTACCTATCCGCGGCTTGTTGGCGAGACAGGCGGCAAGGACTTTATCTTTGCCCATGAGTCGGCTGACGTGGACGCACTGACCTGCGCCATCGTCCTGGGAGCATTTGAATTCCAGGGCCAAAAGTGCTCGGCCGCTTCCCGCGCCTACATCCCGGCAAGCCTGTGGCCCAGCGTAAAGAAACGCCTTGAAGAGGAAATCAGCAAAGTTAAACTAGGCGATGTCCGTGACTTTACCAATCTTATGAATGCGGTTATTGATAAAAATTCCTTCGATAACATCAAAGGGTATCTTGACTATGCCCGGCAGTCTGCCGATGCGGAAATCCTCATTGGCGGCGGCTGCGACGACAGTGTGGGCTATTTTGTCGAGCCCACTGTGATCCTGGCCAAAACACCAACCTTCAAAACCATGGTGGAGGAGATCTTTGGCCCGGTAATCACCATTTATGTATATCCTAATGACCAATTGGAGGAAACCATAAAATCGTGCGATACGGCAACCGGCTATGCCTTAACCGGTGCAGTTTTCGCCCAGGACCGAGCCGCCATAATCAAGCTGGCCAAAGCCCTTGATCATGCCGCCGGCAATTTCTATATTAACGACAAGCCGACCGGTGCGGTGGTTGGCCAGCAGCCCTTCGGCGGCAGCCGCGGTTCCGGCACCAATGACAAAGCGGGGAGCGCAATCAACCTGTACCGCTGGATGAATCAGCGGGCGATTAAAGAAACCCTGGTGCCGCGCACCGTTGTAAACTACCCGTACATGACAGAGAAATAAAAACCGGGAGATTATCCCAACCTGCACAGGGGCTGCCTCAGTTATACTGAGGCAGCCCCTTGTTGCTGTCGGTATGGCTAATCGCCGGTTATGTTTGTAACAGCCTGATATTTAGGCTTTACTGAGCAGTGAAACGGGCCTTGCGCTTTTCAACAAAAGCCGTCATACCTTCTTTTTGATCTTTGGTAGCGAAACATAAGCCAAAAACCTCGGCCTCATAGGCAATGCCAGACTCCAAATCCATATCCATTCCCTCATTGACCGCAGCCTTACCTAATCTTACGGCAATCCCGGCCCGGGACATGATTTTTTCAGCTAGCGCCCTGGCACTGGCCATAAGGTCACTGCTTGCCGTCACTTTATTAACAAGGCCGATACGGTAGGCCTCCTGCGCATCAATAATATCGCCGGTAAATATCAGTTCTTTGGCCCGTCCTTTACCGACCAGACGGGACAAACGCTGCGTGCCGGCAAAACCCGGCACTATGCCTAAGGTTACCTCCGGCTGGCCGAATTTGGCTTTGTCTGAGGCAATACGCAGGTCGCAGGCCATAGCCAGCTCACAACCGCCACCCAGTGCAAAACCGTTGACAGCAGCAATCACCGGCTGGGGCAGCTGTTCAATCTTATTAAAAACCTTTTGACCGAACTTGGCCCAATTACGCCCTTCCAGCGCCGACAAGGGCAGCATTTCCGTGATATCGGCGCCGGCAACAAAGGCTTTCTCGCCGGTGCCGGTAATAATAACTGTTTGGACCGTATCATCCCCGGCAATCACGTCCAGCAGGCTGTCCAATTCCTGCAGCATTGCCTGATTAAGGGCATTTAACGCCTGCGGGCGGTTTAAGGTAATAATACCGATCCCGGCGTCGTTTGCAAACAGAAGGTTAGCATATTGTGTCATGTCATACCTCCATACTATTTTTATTTACTTGTAATCATAGAACCCTTTACCTGATTTGCGGCCCAGATAACCGGCCTGCACCATCTTCTTTAACAGCGGGCATGGCCGGTATTTGGGATCACCATACCCGTTATGAAGCACTTCCAGAATATACAGCACCGTATCGTTGCCGATGAGATCAGATAACGCCAGTGGACCCAGCGGATGGTTAAAGCCAAGTTTAGCCACCTGATCAATGTCCTCGGCGCTCGCCACCCCTTCCATCAGCGTAAATACTGCTTCATTAATCATCAGCATCATAATGCGGTTGCCCACAAAGCCGGGAGAATCGGCCACTCTGACCGGTGATTTTCCCAATTTCTCCGCCAGCGCGGCTACCGCCGCCAGGGTATCCGCCCCGGTAGCCAGGCCGCTAATAATCTCTACCAGCTTCATAACCGGCGCCGGATTAAAAAAATGCATGCCAATTACTTTGTCCGGGCGCTTGGTGAAGGCGCCAATCGAGGTGATTGGCAAAGACGAGGTATTGGTTGCGAGGATGGTGTGAGGTGGGCATTGTTGATCCAATGTTTGAAAAATGCTGCGTTTAATATCGGCATTCTCAACAGCCGCTTCCACGACCAGATCGACATTGCAGACAGCGGCATCCAGCTCAACCGTACCTGAGATACGGCCCATAATGCTTTCTTTATCCCCGGCCGCCAGCTTCCCTTTCTCCACAGCCTTGCTTAAATTCCGTTCAATCCCGGTTAAGCCTTTTTGTACATATTCGGCCTTAATATCACGCAGGATTACGGTTAAGCCGCCCTGGGCCATAACCTGGGCAATCCCGCTGCCCATTTGGCCTGCGCCAATAATCAGCACTTTCTTAAATTCCATAATCATCCCCCACCTGCACAGGCCTGTTAACAGGCCTGCTTAATTTTTTTAAATTCCTCAATAAGCGCCGGCAGTATCTCCAGGACATCACCGACAATCCCATAATCAGCCGCCTTGAATATCGGGGCGTCAGCGTCTTTGTTGATGGCGATCACGATATCGGAAGAGGACATGCCGGCCATATGCTGAATGGCACCGGAAATACCACAGGCAAAATAAATCTTGGGGCCAACCGTTTTGCCGGTCTGGCCTACCTGATGGGGCTGCGGCTTCCAGCCGGCATCAACCACGGCCCGTGACGCGCCTACGGCGCCGCCTAAGACGTTGGCCAGCTCCTCAATCAGGCCAAAGTTTTCAGCCTTACCCATGCCACGACCGCCGGAAACAATAATTTCCGACTCTTCCAGATTGCAGGCTACCGTACAAACCCGTACAGCCTCTATGAGCCTTGTGCGAATATCCTGCGCCTTTACTTTGTTTTCCACCTGTACGAGTTGCCCGCTGCGGGAATAATCCGGTTCCGGCTGCTTGAATACTTTGGGACGGACAGTGCCCATCTGCGGCCGGTGATCAGGGCAGAGAATCGTTGCCATGATATTGCCGCCAAAGGCGGGGCGTGTCCAGGCAACAAGCCCGGTTTGGGCATCAATCCCCAGATTGGTGCAATCGGCGGTTAAGCCTGTACCCACACGGCAGGCCACTCGGGGCCCCAGGTCCCGCCCGTCATTGGTTGCACCGATGAGCACAACAGCCGGTTGGTAGGTTTGAATCAAGTCCGTAAATACAGCGGTGTAACCGTCGGTCGAATAGTTCTTTAATTCCGGCCCTTCCACTGTATAGACAATATCCGCCCCGCGGGCAAATACCTCCCGGGCCAGGGGCTGTACGCTGTCGCCGATCAGAACACCGGCCAGCTTCTGTCCCATGGCATCGGCCAGCTTACGGCCTTCGCCCAATAATTCATAAGCCACGTTTTTGGCCTGGCCCTCTGTCTGTTCCACAAATACCCAGACGTCTTTATAAGCGGCCACATCGATTTGTGCTGTTTTTTCTTCCTGCTCCCGGGTAATGGCACTCACCGGGCATATTTCCACACAGGCGCCACAGGCCGTACAGGCCTCGGTAATATGGGCCTTGTCAGCCTGCATAACCAAGGCGCCGAACGGACAGGAAGCAACACAGGCCCCACAGCCGACACATTCTTCCGCATTAACTTTTACTGCCATGTTTCTCCCCTCCGCTACACAAGCTTAGCTTCTACCAATTTATTAATAAGCATACCTGCCGCTTCCCGGGCGGTATCGGCCTGAATCAGTTCTCCCTGCACCCGCTGGGGGGGAGTAAAAATCCGCCTGACCTGCGTTGGCGAGCCTTTCAGCCCCAACCGCTGCGGGTCAACCGTCAGCTCGGCTGCTGTCCAGACCGGAATCTGCCTGCGGTTGGCCTTCATTGTCCCCTTTACGGTAGGATAACGCGGCTCATTGATGGACTTAGTCACGGTAAGCAGCACAGGCAGGCTGGTTTCAATCACCTCATAGCCTTCTTCTTGTTCCCGCTCCAGCCGCACTGTCTGCCCGTCAAGCTCAATCCGCGAAACGCAGGTGACCTGGGCCCTGCCCAGATGCTCGGCCATCTCCGGCCCTACCTGGGCGGTATCCCCGTCAATGGCCTGCTTGCCGCAGAGTATCATATCCACTTTATCGATTTTTTTGATGGCAGCCGCCAGCGTATAGCTGGTGGCCAGGGTATCGGCACCGCCGAAAGCCCGGTCACTAATGAGCAGGGCCTCATCGGCCCCCATAGCTATACATTCTTTCAGAGCGTCCTGAGCCTGAGGCGGCCCCATCGAAATAACAGTAACCCGGCCCCCGTATTTTTCCCGGAGCTGGATAGCCGCCTCCACCGCGTTTTTGTCAAAAGGATTGACAATACTCGGCACCCCCTGGCGGATGAGGGTATTTGTCACCGGATCAATTTTTACTTCGGCCGTGTCAGGCACCTGCTTGACACAAACAACGATTTCCATTACTCTCTCTCCCCCTGTCATCTGCTACACAGCCCAGCGGCGTTACCTCAGCACACCGGCCGCGATAACCATACGCTGGACCTGATTTGTGCCTTCATAAATCTGGGTAATCTTAGCATCGCGCAGCAGCCGTTCCACCGGATACTCGCGGCTGTACCCGTAGCCGCCAAAGATTTGCACCGCATCGATAGTAACCGCCATCGCCGCATCGGAAGCATACAGTTTGGCCATCGCCGCTTCCTTTGAATACGGCCGGCCCTGATCTTTCAGATAGGCGGCGCGGTAAACCAGCAGCCGGGCGGCATCCACTTTTGTCGCCATATCGGCCAGCATAAAAGCAATGGCCTGATTAGCCGCAATCGGCTTCCCAAACTGAACCCGTTCTTTGGCGTACTTGACCGCATGCTCCAGCGCCGCCTGGGCAATGCCCAGCGCCTGGGCGGCTACGCCAATCCGGCCGCCGTCAAGGGTGCTCATGGCAATTTTAAAGCCCTCGCCCTCTTTGCCCAGTACATTTTCTTTGGGCACTCTGACATCCTGGAAGATGAGTTCGTTGGTTATTGAGGAATGGATGCCCAGCTTATGTTCCTTCTTCCCAAAGGTAAAACCAGGCATGCCTTTTTCAAGAATAAAGGCCGTAATCCCCTTAACCCCTTTGCTTCTGTCGGTTATGGCAAAGACAACATAGATTTCGGCCTCGCCGGCATTGGTAATAAACAGCTTGCTGCCATTAAGTACATAGCCGTCATCCTTACAAACTGCCACCGTTTGCTGGGCGGCGGCATCAGTCCCGGCGCTGGGCTCTGTCAGACCGAAAGCGCCCAGTTTTTCCCCTGCTGCCAGGGGCACAAGGTATTTTTGCTTCTGTTCCTCTGTTCCGTAGGCGTAAATAGGCCAGGCACACAAGGACACCGTCGCCGACAGGGTAATGCCCACCCCGGCGTCGGCCCGTGACAATTCCTCCACCGCCAGAATATAGCTCAAAACATCGGCGCCGGCACCGCCGTAGGCTTCGGGAAAGCAAATACCGCTAAAGCCCATTTCCCCCATGGCATCGGCAATGCTCCGGGAGAATTCTTCTTTTTCATCCCGTTCCCCGGCCCCTGGCGCAACGTCTTTCTCAGCAAAATCGCGCACCAGTTTCTGCATCATTAACTGGTCCTCCGTAAGCTGGAACTGCATAAATCCCGCCTCCTCATCCCATTCATCGTGCTTCTTTTCACTTGTAAGACCGGCTGCATTCCCTCACTAATCCCGGTCTATCAGCCACGCTCAACAATAATGGCAATTCCCTGCCCGCCGCCGATGCACAAGGTAGCAAGGCCAAGGCGGGCTTCTTTTTGCTCCATGGAGTGGAGCAAAGTAACCAGAATCCGGGCGCCGCTGGCGCCAATGGGATGCCCGAGGGCAATCGCCCCGCCGTGAATGTTAACCTTGTCCTTTGTGAAGTCCAGCTCCCGGCCAACAGCCAGAAACTGCGCGGCAAACGCCTCGTTGGCTTCGATCAGATCGATATCCGCAATTGTCAAACCGGCCTTGGCCAGCGCCTTGCGGGTGGCCGGTACAGGCCCCATCCCCATAACCCGGGGATCAACCCCGCCGGCAGCGTAAGCGCGGATGCGGGCCAGCGGCTTAATGCCCAGTTCCTGCGCTTTAGCCCCTGACATGACAACAAGTGCCGCCCCCCCGTCGTTAATGCCGGAAGCATTGCCGGCAGTGACGGTGCCGTCTTTTTTGAAGGCCGGTTTCAAAGCCTTCAGCTTTTCCAGGGTAGTACCTGCTTTGGGATATTCGTCGGTCACAAAAATACTGTCACCTTTTTTGCTTTTGATGACAACAGGAATAATTTCTTTCGCAAAAGCGCCTGTTTCAATAGCCTTGGCGGCTTTCTGCTGCGAGGCAAATGCCACCTCGTCCTGGGCTTCCCGGGTAATGCCATACTCGGCGGCCACATTCTCGGCAGTAATCCCCATATGGTAGTCATTAAAGGCGCACCACAGCCCGTCCTTCACCATACTGTCGGTAATTTTGGCATCGCCCATCCGGTAACCCCAGCGGGCTTTGCTGTCAAGTACATACGCGGCGTTGGTCATGCTCTCCATGCCGCCGGCAACCACGATCTCCGCATCACCGGTAAGGATGGACTGGGCTGCCAGATTGACGGCCTTGATCCCGGAACCGCATACTTTATTGATGGTATAGGCAGGAACCGCCACCGGCACGCCGGCCTGAATGGCTGCCTGCCGGGCAGGATTCTGCCCCTGGCCGCCTTGCAGCACATTGCCCATAATGACTTCATCAAGCATTTCGGCCTGAATACCGGCCCGGCTGACTGCTGCCTGCACGACAATGCGCCCCAGATCAGCAGCAGAATACGAGGCTAAGGAGCCATTAAAAGCACCAATTGGTGTTCTGACAGCACTGGCAATAACTACTTCTTTCATGTTAACCCCCTAATGATAGAGTACCAGGGCCTTCGCCCCTTCTATTTCCAGCCATTTAAAAAATAAAAACTTTTTCAGTTTGATTCTGACCGCCGCATAACCCGGCCTGGTCACAAGGGTTGCCGGGTAATAGACACTAATTGAACCGGTTTCCAGGCAGCAGTATCGGTCTCGCACTGCTGCCGCCGGTTCTCCGAGAACAACTGCCGGTACGTAACTACCTGTTACGCTTTTACCCTGGCAGATTCAGCCGCCGGTGGCCGGCTCCAGCTTCAGTTCGATCACAATGCCGGCGGCACGCCTGCTAATATAGTCTGCCGCCTCGCGGTCCAGCGTGATTGTAATCAGGATGCGGCCTCGCTTCCTGGCTGCCACACCCTGATAACGGCGGCGGCATCGTCCAGCAAAACGGCTTGCAGGGCCTCCGATTCCCCGGCGCCCACAGCCTCTCCGCCTGCCATAACCTGATCAAAGACTGCCTGGGCCAGGCCGGCGGCTAAGCCCGCCGTGCCGCCCTGGCGGTAGGCCGGCAGCAATACTTCATCAAACAGCCGCATATCCTCAGGCTGGTATTCAAACACCTCACACCAGGCCTGCAGCAATTCCGCTTCCGTCAGGCCGGCCTGCGTTAACAGCCCTTCTTTATGGGTGCTGATCATTACAAGCACGGCCGATACATAAGCCCGTAAGGCGGCAGTCATCTGCTGTTTGCTGATCTTCTTTTTTCGCTGGCGGCGGGGGAAAGCAACCTGCCGCTGGTTATCCACCCCGGCCACTGCCGCCATATATTCGTCGGCGCAAATGGCGGCAACAAGAAAGATCCGCCGCTGCACCTCATTGCCGGCAATCTTGGCTGCCCGGGCGCAAAACCGCTGAGTATGACGCCCCACATTACGGTGATAAGGACCTTTGGCCGCGGCAAAAATATCTTTGATACAGGTGATAATCGGCACAGTCATACCTCCATAACATTAAAATGGGAGCTGATTAAATGAGACCTCTGGCTGCGGCAGCTGACGTTAGACTGCTGCGGAAATCGGGATGACTGATAGCAATCAGGGCCTGAGCCCGTTCTCTGAGGGTTTTGCCGCGCAACTCAGCCACACCGTATTCGGTGACAACATAATGTACGTCATTGCGTGAGGTGGTTACCGCAGCGCCCCGGTCGAGTTCACTGGCAATCCGGGATATTTTTCCGCCGGCGGCAGTTGAGGGCAAGGCAATAATAGACCGGCCCTGGAGCGAGCAGCTGGCGCCCCGGATAAAATCAACCTGTCCGCCCACCCCGCTGAACTGTCGGGAGCCAATCATCTCGGCATTGACCTGGCCCATCAGGTCCACCTGTAAGGCAGAGTTAATCGAAATCATGCTGTCATGCTGACCAATAATGTAGGGATCGTTAATATAATCTACCGAGTGCAGCTCCACTGCCGGGTTATTATCGACAAAGTCGTATAGTTTTCTGGTCCCCATCAGGAAAGCAGCCATAAATTTACCGGTGTTAATGGTTTTTTTCCGGTTGGTAATGACCCCGGCTTCAGCCAGCACCACCACTCCGTCCGAGAACATCTCCGAATGGATACCAAGATCTTTTTTATTGGTCAGAAAAAGCAGCACCGCATCCGGAATAGCGCCAATCCCCAGCTGCAGGGTGGCACCGTCGGGAATTAGCCGGGCCACATTCTCGCCGATGGCCTTTTCCACATCGCCAATTTTCGGCGGCGGCAGCTCAATCAGCGGCGCATCCTGCTCCACAATCAGATTAATGGCATCTAAATGAATCCGGGCACCGCCGGTGCGCGGCACATTTTTGTTTAGCTGGGCAATGACCAGCCGGGCACTCTCGGCGGCCGGCTTAGTATAATCGGCCGACACACCATAGCTGCAATACCCGTCGGCATCAGGCGGTGCTACCTGAATCAAAGCTACATCTACCGGTAAAATGCCGTCGCGGAAAAGCCGGGGAATCTCAGAGAAAAAGCAAGGGGTAAAGTCGGCCCGCCTTTCTTCCACCGCTTTTCTGGTTGTACCACCGACAAACAGGGCATTATGCCGAAAACTTTTCTCCATGCCCGGCTGCGCATATTTAGCCGGCCCCATGGCCACCATATGCACAATTTCAACATTGTTTAGTTCCGGGGCCCGGGCCACCAGGGCTTCGACCAGCGCCCCCGGCTCCCCGCAGGCATGGCCGGTAACCACCCGGTCTCCTGATTGAATATTTTCTAATGCCTGTCCGGCTGCGACAATTTTATTCTGATACCTGTCTCTCCAGTTGTTCATAGAAACTCCTCACCTTCGTCACAATTTCAGTGACCAGATCCCCTGCTGCCACCACCGCGGTATCGATCGTCGCCGCCGCAACTACCGTAGCCGGAGCTGTGCCGCAGGTATACTTTAACGCACAGTTGGCCGTACAGCCGCTTAAATAGATGATATAGTCAACCGCGGTTGAATTAATTGCAACCCGGCAGCCGTCTGCCTCCAGGGCAGCCTGTATCCCGGCCGCAATTTTCCCCCGGTCAATCCGGGGGTTGCAGCCGCCGCAGAAGACAATACCAATATACCGATCATTCCTGTCAGGTTTTGTCATGGCGCAGTAGCCGGAGCGCTTCCTGAATCAGACCATCGCTCACCTGATGCACCGGAATAACTCCCTCTATCTCCGGGCAGGCTTCCTTACAGGCTGCTTCAACCACCTCAGCAATGGTTTGCCGGGCCCCGGGGCAGTTTGCACATGCCCCGGTAAGCCTTACCTTTACAAACCCGTCGGTTGTTATATTCACAATCTCAATATCCCCGCCGTGGGCAGCCAGTACCGGCCGCACCCTGGCTGCAATTGCCTGTTGCAGTGCCTGCATTATTTTTGCACAATTCCGGCGATGGATTTTGCCAGTTCTTTTTTCTGTTCCAGATTTCCCTGGCGGGCAATCATGATCCGCTGAGCCTGCGGCGAACCGGCGCCATGCATTGATTCTGTCCGGTAGCCGACGGCGGCCGTACCCAGGGTGATGTTTTCAATCAGGCGCAGGATACGCATGCGGTTCTCGGTGGATACGCCGGCAACCCCGCGGAAATACTTCTCAACCACCTTGCCGATTTCCGGACTGCGCAGGTCCTTTTCCGATGGCATGGTCACCATCAGGCCGCCGGCAATATCTTCCGCCAGGCGGGCAATCTCATAGGGGAAACGGGTAACATTCTGTTTGCAGACATTGGCCAGTAACAGATCAATGATATAATTGCCGGAAGCTGTTTTATGGCCTTCAGCCGAACAGGCAATGCCGCAGGCATACAGGGTTTCGTTCAAATGCATCATCTCAATCAGCTTGTCTTTGACATGCGAGGCTTTGTTGGCCCCATTATAATCGGCAGCCAGCGCGGCAGCACCGATGAGGACGTCACCAACCCCAACCTTACAACCGCCATAACTCTGGCGGTGATAGCCCGCAAACCGTTCTACCAGAGCGCCGCTGAATTCAAACTCCCCGCACATAAAGACATTGTCCCAGGGGATGAATACATGATCAAAAACCATCAGGGCTTCATGGCCGCCAAACTGCTTGTTGCCTACATCAATGTCGCCGCCTTCCAGTTTGCGGGTATCGCAGGACTGCCGGCCGTAAATATAGAATATTCCCTGGGCATCGGCCGGAGCACAGAAGGAAACAGCATAATCAACATCGTCTTTACCCATGGCGATAGTGGGCATAACTAATATCCAGTGAGAGTTAATCGCGCCGGTTTGATGGGCCTTGGCCCCGGAAACGATAATGCCGTCTGCTCGTTTTTCAACAATGTGCACAAATAAATCAGGATCAACCTGCTTGCTTGGCGACAGGCTCCGGTCCCCTTTGGGATCGGTCATGGCCCCATCCACCGTCCAGTCTTCCTCCTGCATTTGCAGCAGAAATTTATTAAAACGTTCATGGTAATTGCTACCTAATTTTTGATCCATTTCAAAAGTAACACTGTCAACAGCGTTGATCGCATCCATCCCCACGCAACGCTGAAAACAGGCGGCTGTTTTTTGGCCCAGCAGCCGCTGCATCTTTACCTTTTTCACCAGATCATCGCTGCTTTGGTGCAAATGACAGAAGCGGTTAACTTTCTTACCGGTTAGATGGGAAGTAGCCGTCATAAGCTCCTCGTACTGCGGGTCCTGAGCCAGTTCATAGGTCATTTTCACTGAATTCATTGATGGTCTGATGATTGGATGATCAACCGGTTTTTCTACAAGCTCTCCCTGCAGGTAAACCTTAAAATTCAATTTCCGTAAACTTTCTTCATACTGAGCAGCTGTTTTTAAAGCCATTGTTAAATCCTCCTAAAATTAATTATTTGTGGCATTACTGCCTATTCACCCTCAGACCGTTTGTTAAATACCGGGTCTTTGGTTGTATCATAAGTGGACCAGTCGCGAATGAAGTCCTTGCCATAAATCAGCAGGCACAGCACAACACCAACGCCAAAGGCATAAGCGGCACCGCGGGAAATCAGCACTGAGCCAACAATACCGGCAACCCCCAGGTCATTAAAGGTGCGGGCCTTCAATACCCCTACCCGGATCGCCACATAACCCTGGACCAGCATGGTGAGTGACAGGGAAATCGGCAGAATCGGCTTAACCAGGGTAACGATCGGCATCAAAAAGTAGCTGGCGAAGGTTCCCAGTCGGAAGGACGCTACCCCGCCGAACAAACTGTCCATTGCTTCCCGGCCATGTTTGTACCGTTCACAGGTTACCACCTGCATGGCCGCCCAGAGCGGGCCGCACATCGATAAATCCGGCCCCAGCATTGACATGCTGATATTACGGATACCGCAGATAATGTTATTGCGATTGGCATCATAATGCACATTTTCATCCCCGTGACGGAACTCCCGGGCTTCGTCAATCAGGGCTTCGGCCTGAATCAGCTCACCGAACAGGACAACATAGGTGGCTGCCACCAGCGGAAACGCACTTAAGTACAGGCTGAGCGGGGGCCAGCCGATATTGGCGGCAAAAGGTGTCCACTCTGTGAACAGTGTATAAAACTGCGGCACTGTAATGCCCCAGGTAATAGTGGGCCAGGGCAGCTCTCCCACCAGTGGTGCAACGATGATGGCCAGCACCAGCGAGGGCATTAAGCCTAAATCGGAAAGGTATTTAAAGAATACATGTTTATTGCGTAAGGTTTTGAAATGATTGGAAAACAAAATGTAAAAAGCAAAGCCAATGGCGATGGTAATTGTCCAGGGATAAGCGTCAAACCGTCCCCCTGTTTCAAAAACCAGCCGGACAGCCGCCACACCGGCCCCGATTAAAATCCCCGCCTTCAGCGCATCAGGGACAATATCGACAAACTTCTTCGCCAGTCCGGTTGCTCCCAGCAGCAGGGCAAAAATACCCAGCTCCATTTCAAAAGCAATCAGCGCATGCATCCTGGCAACCCCCTCCGGGAAGGTTTTGAGCCACAGCAGCAGCAGGGGCACCGCCGGGGTAATCCAGCCCGGGATAACCGGATCGCCCAGGTGAGCATGCCATAAATAGAAGAATCCGTTTAAAATAACAACAGTAATGGCAATCTCAAAGGGCATCCCCAGATATTCCTGCAATACCGGAATGATACCCAGGCACACTGCGCACATGAGCAGACCCTGAATAAAATCCGGTATTTCAAACCGGTAATGAATAAAGGGAAATCGTAACTGAAACGGACCAAGCGGGATATAAGGCTGAACCTCACCGAATTTACGTTGATACCTTGGACCTAACCAGCTCATAGCTTACCTCCTCAACCTATTTTACAGAGAAAATAATGTACCTGAATTAGCACCACTCTGCGCTTGTAACCCCAACCTCCTTTGCATTGAGCTTTTAATGCCAGCACTCACTTTATATTGCAGGATTCATGCCAAGAGATCGAAAAGCAGCATTATTCCCATTTTTCCTATATATTCGACTGTTGCGACATATTCAGGCACTATTGCAAAAATGCAACAAAAAAGCCTGTTAATAGCATTCATTTCTTTAACAGGCTGGTTTGTGCATCATTGCATCTATTGCATTTTTGCAACATTATTTTTTTTCCAGGCCATATCGGACCGCCTTGCGAAAGACGGTCGTTCTGTCAATCCCCAGTACCTCAGCCACCTTTTGCCAGGACCGGTATTCTTTGTAGCATTCGGTAAGCAGGTAGGCCTCGGTTTGGGCGACAGCCTCCTTGAGTTTTGTCCCCTTTTTGGGCAGAAAATTTTTGTTCCAGATGGTTTCCGGCACCAGATCCGCAGTAAGCGCTTCCCCGGCGGCGGTTACCATCATCCGCTCAATTACGTTCTCCAGTTCGCGGACATTGCCGGGCCAGCTGTATTCCACCAGCTTGTCAATCACTTCCGGCAAAATCCGCTTATTGTAGCCAAAATGCTTATTGAACTTTTCGATAAAGTGCATGATCAGCAACGGTACATCTTCTTTGCGTTCCCGCAGCGGCGGCAGGTTGATCGGTACAACCATCAGCCGGTAATACAAATCCTCCCGGAAGGTTCCATGCTGGATCATTTTGGCGATATCCCGGTGGGTTGCGGCAATAATCCGGGCATTAACCGTAATGGACCGGGTACTCCCCACGCGCATAATCTCTTTTTCCTGAATCGCCCGTAACAGTTTTACCTGTAATAAGAGCGGCAGATCCCCCACCTCATCCAGAAACAGTGTCCCGTTATGAGCCAGCTCAAACAGGCCGGGCTTCCCTTCTTTTTTGGCACCTGTAAACGCCCCGCCCTCATACCCGAACAATTCCGACTCCAGCAGTTGTTCCGGAATGGCAGCACAATTTATTTTTATAAAAGGACGGGCAGTGGTTTTGCCATGTTTGTGAATCAGCTTGGCGATTAACTCTTTACCGGTACCGGACTCGCCGGTAATCAGCACATTGGAATCCACATCGGCAATTTTCATGGACAGCTCGATAACCCTTGCCATCTTAGGGCTCCGGGTAACCATTTCATGATTTTGAATATGCATGGCCCGCAAATGGGATAATTCTGTTTTGTATTTCAGGGTTTGCGCTTTTGTTTTAAGGAGCTGGTTTTGCAGTTGGACTAATTCGGTAATGTCGCGTACATTGGTCACAACCCGGAATAATTTGCCCTGCTCATCAAACAGGGGTGTGCCTGTGACTAAAATCTTACGGTCTTTTTTTACTGTCTGATTAATAGTAATTGTTGTGCGTTTTTCGATAACATGCAAAGTCACTGATTCGTCAAAATAGCCTGCTTCCACCAGACATTTCATATTCTTACCCATAATTTCACTGGCCTTAATGCCTGTAATCCGCTCATAAGCATCATTTAAGCGCAATACAACACCATCACCGTCGGTAATAAACATACCATCATAGGAAGATCTGATGATTGCTCCTAATTCTTTAAGCAGTTCTTTGCTGGAATCCAACTCGCTGGGTGCTTGCTTGGCATCTTCGCTGCCACGGCCCATTCACATTCCTCCAGTCCTCATCAATATAATCATTATTTTCAGTTTTTCGATATTATTCGACATTTACCTGCATAGGTTAATAAATTCGTTCGGCCCGATACGAAAAACAGCTGCACCCGGCTATGCGGATGCAGCTGCAGGTAACAAACTACACTACTGAAACTCAGCTTCTGCCTTTTTTCTGTATTCATCTACTTCCGGGGTTAAGGTAAAGTCATTTTTCTGTAAAACTGTCAGGTATTCCTGCATCAGCTTAGAGAACGCCCCATTGTCAGCATTAAATTCAGTTTCAAGATATGCTTTTTTGGCTGCCGGCATCATTTTCCTGTCTTCATAGCCAAATAGCGGTGTATTATTTGCGCCATAGAGCGTAAAGGCAAGGTAACGTTTAAGCAGTTGTCTGACATCTTCACTTTTGGCAGAGTTGCCATATTCTTTGATAAATTGTTCTTGCTTAAGGGACCGCCGTAAAATTTCCTGCCAGCCAATGACGAGAGCAGCATCCTTAATCGGTGTTTGGCCTGATTCCACAGCCATGAGATCAAGATAGGCAGTCATGTCCGGCGTTACCTTTTGCCGGTACTGCTTATACAAAGAATAGTCGATTACCGGAAAAAAGAAGCCCTCTGCCGTTTCAATTTTGTATCCATTGTTTTTAGTAGAAATTAACAGGTCTCTTACCGTTTTTTCCTTGATCTCATTAAGATAATTGTCGGTTAATTCACCGGCGTAATCCTTCGCCAGTGTTTTCTGGACAACATCCTCCTCGGCGTACTTATCCTGTAGTTTAAGCAGATTACGCTGTTGATTTTTTTCAAGAGCCATCAGCATCACCGACAGGCCGGACGGAGAAACAGCGTTTAGATTGGCATTGATAAATGCGCTGATTTCCTCCGCCCTGACATTATTTTTGCTGGTTAGTTTATCAAACTCAGCCATAACCGCCTTCTCGCGGCTGGCTCCGTTCTCGGCCGGAGCTTGCTGTGCCTGCTCCGGTAACGGCCCGGGGCCGCTGGCGCAGCCGGCAAAAAAACTCAGCAGCAGCAGCAAAGTGACAGTTGTAAATGCCTTACGCTTGCATTTAGTCATTGTTATCCCCTTTTCAACATAATTCTCTATAGACTTAAACGTGCAGCCGGTGAAAAAGTAACGTTAGCGATTCATTTTTGTATTGACCAAATTTGGCAGTACGGTTATAATCTTATTGATAATTGTTTTCAGTATATATATTTTTTTATTATTTGACTGACTGTTGTCAGTCAAATAATAAAGCCAATTTTCTAGTTCGCGGCATAACAGCCGGAAAACCACGCCGTCAACGCAAAGGGAGAGACATGCTTATGAGATGTATTGTGCGTTTACTCTATGAAGCCAAAAAATATTATTGGCAGCTGGCCGGGGCAGTAATCGGCATTGTCGGCTATACAGCCATTAACCTTATCGGCCCCAGTTTAATTAGCCGGCTTATTGACCTACTGACAGGGGATTTCAGTAAAGCCGATATCGCTACCGTCCGGCACCTGGCCTTCCTGCTGGCAGGAACCTATCTGATCAGGGCCGTTTTCCGCCTGGCCAGTGATTATTGGGCCCATTACGCTGCCTGGAATATTGTTGCGGAAATGCGGGTTAAAGTGTATAACCACTTGCAAACATTATCCCTGCGTTTTTACAGCGATAAACAAACAGGCCAGATTATGAGTCAGGTACTGAATGACACCGCCCAGTTCGAACTGCTTATTGCCCATGCTATTCCCAACATCCTGAGCAGCGTTCTCATTGTGCTCGGGGTCGCCATACTCTTGCTGCTGATCAATCCCTGGCTGGCGCTGTTAACCTTCGCGCCTGTTCCGTTAATGGTAGTCTTCAGCCTCTATTATACTAAAAGAATTTATCCTGCCTATAGCGACCACCAGGCCCGGCTAGGAGACATGAATGCCGTATTGCAGGATAACCTCTCCGGTTTAAAAGAAATCCAGCTGTTCGGCAGGCAGGCCTGCGCTTCCCGCTTATTCAGCAATCAAACCTATCAATGGCGGGACGCAGTTATGAGGGTCGTCTGGCTGGGCGGGCTCTATCATCCGACAGTGGAAAGCATTTTATCCATAGGCACAGTCATTGTGGTTGGCTTTGGCGGTATTATGGCGTTGGATGGTCTGCTGAGTATTGGCGATATTGTCCGGTTCTTACTATACCTAAGCCTCTTTTATGCTCCGATCGCCACCCTGGTTGCCTCCGTCGACAACCTCCTGCAGGCTGCCGTTGGCGCCAAGCGTGTTTTTTCCCTGCTGGACGCAGTACCTGATATCCAGGATAAACAGGATGCTATTAACCTGGCGACAACCTCAGGCCATCTGGCCTTTCATAATGTAACCTTTTGTTATGACCAGCGCTCGCCGGTATTGGATAATGTTACCTTTGACATACCGGCAGGCAGCATGGTGGCGCTTGTCGGCCCGACAGGTGTAGGTAAAACTACGCTGGCTGCACTGCTTACCCGCTTCTATGACCCGGAAGCAGGCAAGGTTACTATAGACGGTACCGATTTACGCCATATTTCACTGGCCTCGCTGCGTGATCAGATCAGCGTTGTGCCCCAGGATGTTTTCCTGTTTAATGATTCCATCGCCGGAAATATTGCCTATGGCAAACAGGCGGCAACCCGGGCTGACATTATCCGGGCTGCTAAACAAGCCTACATTCACGATTTTATTATCTCGCTTCCCAAAGGCTACGATACACTAATTGGTGAACGGGGCGTGCTTTTATCGGGTGGGCAAAAACAACGCCTGGCTATTGCCAGGGCCTTGCTCCGTGACACACCAATCCTGATCCTCGACGAAGCAACCGCCTCCGTCGACCTGGAAGCGGAAACAAAAATTCAACAGGCAATCCAGCAGTTGGCCGGCAACCGTACGTTGGTGGTTATCGCCCATCGCCTGTCCACAGTCCGCCGGGCCGATAAAATTATCGTCCTCGAAAATGCCCGGATTGTGGAGCAGGGCCGCCATGACGAATTACTGGCAGCCAACGGCCTCTATGCCCGCTTGTGCGCCTCCCAGATAGCCTAGCCTCATACAAAAACATAAACCAGGAGGGACAGCATGGATTTGTCACTAAAAAACATCGGTGTGACCTTAGACAATAAAAAAATTATCAGCGAGGTTTCAGTTGATGCCAAAATGGGGGAATTTATTGGTATTATCGGCCCCAACGGCAGCGGCAAATCGACCCTGCTGCGCACCATCTACCGGGTTATAAAACCTGACTGCGGGGCAATTCTCCTTGATGGCCGGGATCTGAGGCAAATCAAGCTGGCAGATTCAGCTAAAAAAACGGCGGTAGTCAGCCAATTTAATCAGCTGGACTTCGATCTCAGCGTTTGGGAAATGGTTATTATCGGCCGCACACCTCATAAAGGCTTCCTGGGGACAGATAATGCCGAAGATTATGAAATTGCGTTAACGGCCATGCGTAAGGTCGGTATGGCCAACTATGCCGACCGCCGTTTTGCCACCCTCTCCGGCGGGGAAAAGCAACGCATCCTATTAGCCAGGGCTCTGGCCCAGCAGCCGCAGCTACTGGTGCTGGATGAACCAACAAACCATCTGGACATTAAATATCAGCTGCAACTGCTGTCAATCGTAAAGTCACTGGGTATCGGCGTACTGGCCGCTTTGCATGATCTTAGCCTGGCAGCCATGTACTGTGATAAATTGTATGTCATGAAAGCCGGCTCGCTTGTGGCTTACGGACCGCCAAATAAAATTATTACCTCCCAATTGATCCGCGCTGTGTATGAAATCGATTGCACAGTGCAGGAAAATGCCGCTACCGGCTATTTGGCCATTGCTTATCATCCCTGTCATTGTTCCGCTTAAAACTAGTATAATAGCGAATCTGAATAAGTTTTTGTGGCCGGCCGCATTGACAACATAATTGTTTTAATTTACAATTTATACTGACATCAGTCAGTATAAGCGAGGTGTTTTCCGATTGCCAGGATTTCCAAGGATCCCCAGGTGCGCCAGGCTGAGTTAATGGATACAGCCCTGGAGTTATTTCTGTCTTCAGGTTATGAAAAAACTACCGTCCAGGATATCGTCAAAAAAGTGAGTGTGGCCCAGGGCACTTTTTATTACTACTTTGCATCAAAAGACGCCCTCCTTGAAGCCATCTTTGCCCGCTATGCCAAAAATATGGTCACTCACATTCAGTCTTGTCATCTTGACAACGTAACCGTCCTGGAAAAATTACAATTACTTATCAGCCATTTCTATAAACTGTGCTACGATGGTGAACCGGGCCTGATTGCTGCTGTTTTATACCGGGAAAAGCAAGGTGAATTGATCAATAAACTCTGGCGTCAGCTGCAGATTATTGCGGCTCCGCTTTTTAGAAGCATCCTGGAACAGGGTAATCAGGAGGGTGTAACCCATGTGATGCATGTGGATGAAACCCTTGCTTTTTTTGCCGGTATTATTGCCGCCTTACTGGAAGCCAGTTCTCCCGCAGAATTCGAACATGAGTCAGATCCGGCAATCATCAAGAATAAACTGGAGATTGCCGAGAAACTAATAGCCACGCTATTTGGGACACCGCCAGGCAGTATTCATCTGGAAATACCAACAGTTGAGGAATAAAAAGCACCAAGAACTGTGAATGCGAACAGTTCTATGGTGCTTTTTACTTTGTCACTCTGCCTTGCCGGCCAGGCTCTGGGCACTGGTATTCATCTGATATTCAATAAGTTCTTTATATTTTTTACCAATATCTGATACAGGCTTAACAAATACCTGCGCCGGCGCACCTACCTCAACAATGGACCCTTGATCCATCAGGACAATTTCATCGGCAACACGCAGGGCAAACGGCAGTTCGTGCGTTACAACAAGCATTGTGCTCGCGCGATAGCGGGCCAGCTCCTCCATAACAATTAATACCTCGCGCACCAGAATAGGGTCCAGGGATGCGGTCGGCTCATCCCAGAGCATAAGCTCCGGTTCGTAAGCCAGGGCTCTGGCAATGCCCACCCGCTGCTGCTGCCCGCCGGACAGCTCACTCGGCTTATGGCCTAAATGCTGCTCAAGCCCAACCTTGTCCAGGGCCTCAACGGCTTTCGCTCTTGCCAATTCTTTATCCATACCGCTCATGACCAGGCCGAGCATGACATTCTCGGCTGTTGTTAAGCGACCGATAAGATTAAAGTGCTGAAATACAAAGCCGATACGCTTACGAATATCGCGCAGTTCGTCAGGCTGCATAGACAGGATATTGGCCCCATTCAGAATGATGGAACCGCGGTCAGGTTCCACCAGACGGTTTATCGCCCGGATCGTGGTGGATTTTCCACAGCCTGACGGTCCCATGAGTACCACTGTTTTGCCTTTATTTACAGTAAGGCTGAGATCATTAACCGCTATCAGATTGCCAAACTGTTTATAGAGATTATGTATAGCAAGCATGCCCATCGCTCCGCTTATTTAAATTTCATTTTCCGCCGGTTAAGTTGTTGGAGAAGGCCGGGGCGGCCATTGGGGATGACAATCTCCCGCATAACTTCATCAAAGGACAGACCCAGCGCTTCGCCTGCGGTTACTTCATCAACAGCAACCGGACTGATCTTTTCTGTATTATTGGCAACAAGCAGCCCAAACAAGGCCCCGAGCAGCGGTACACCAAGCCAGGGCAGATAGGGAATGCCGCCGCCAGCCAAAATAAACATACTGGTAAGCAGGGTGGCGCCGACCGCCATGCCGTACAGGCACTCGGGGGCAGTCAGGGTATTTTTTAAGCAGTGAAAAAACCGGCGCCAGCCTTTGGCCTGCACGGTATTCGCTGATCGTTGGCGGCGGATGACAGACATGACGGCTGTATGATCAAGTACCAGGAATAAAACAGCGGCTATAAGCGCGATCATGCCGGCAAGTATGGCTTTGACCTGCATCAATATTGTCATCACCTCCGCCCGGGGATCAGGCTCGACAATCCCCAGCTCAGACTGATATAAAGAAAGATTATTATGACCCACTTCCCGATAAATAACCGGGGAAACAAAATCCGGACTGACATTGCCGTTCGTCAGGATCTGAATGCGCTGACTGGGACTCACCTGCCCGGAAATGACCTGATCGAGAAGTTTTATGGAACGGCTAATCTCATCATCCCGCAAATTAGGGACCGCTGTTCCCAATACCTGTAACTGGGCCGCAATCAGGGGGGTGTCAAACTGCTGAACCTGAGCCAGATGGGTACTGGCGTTACTAAGGGTCTGGCGGGCACTATCCACGTCAAAGGCCCGCAGAGTGGCTACAGTGCTGCGGCCATCGGCAACTATATTATCAATTGCCGTGCGGGCCTGCCGGGCATTGGCGGCTACATTATCCAGTTCGATTAAGCCGGCCCGCAGATTATTTAGGTTTTGCTGGGTATTTGTTAACTCATTGATTGAGGTGGCAATATCAGGACTTATCACCTTAATTACTTGAAATGTCCCGACAAGTCCGCCCAGAGCCCGCGAGGAATTATCCAGCTGGGCCTGAATGCCGCTGGTATTAATGTTAGCCAAACCGCTGGTAGCCGCCTGAATAGTGGCACCGGCGCCCTCCAGACCCGACAGGGTCTGATCAATAGCGCCAAGACTGCTGCCATAGTTGTTAAGAGCACTGCTGGCGACAGCGGTCATTTGTTCAGCATCCTGAGCAAACCCGGGAATCTGTCCGACAAGCTTGGCGGTTTCCGTAAGGGCATTCCCTAACTGTTGTCGCGGATTATGAATCGACGCTGTACCGGCCGGGCCCCCCACCGTATTGTTGATAACTACATATCCCTGTTTATTAGTCATCTGGCTACCATCGCCCTGCGTAATCATCCCTTTTGCCAAACCGTCGCCGCCAACCTCTGTTACCTGGACTAGAACATGGCCTGACTCCGGTGTGCCTGCGGCTGCCGGCTCATTGGCAGCCGTCCCCTGAAAAGCAATCATATCACCGGGAGTAAAGGTAACGCCCGCAGCCGGTGTAACTGCAACCTGGGTAATATAAGCGGCAAGAAAACGCTTTAGTTCCAGCATGGTACTTACCAAATAGACCATTTCATTGTTATTGGTGTCCGCAGCTACGCTCTCGGCAAAACCAACTGCTTGGTCGTTGCGGATGCCTTCGGCAATTTGCTCACCCAGTCTGATCGGATTATCCGGTTCACTGCCGACAGGAAAGGCAATCTCAATCAGCTGATATTGCTTAAGCAGCTTCTCAACCTCATCGTTAACATAAGCTGATTTGTCAAGTGTGGAAATAATTACTGTCACTGAACCGCCATCGCGAAAGGCAAATAACACCCCATCTATGGGCATGATCTGGTCAATAACAGTATTTCTGGCACCCTCCGGCACACCTTTAACGGTAACGCGCGGTTCGGTCATAATACTAATGCCGGAACGGCCGGGAACACTGCCAAAGGTATTACTCAGCGCCTCATAGGTTGGCTTTGTCTTATATTCAGCCGGCAGCCCGACAAAAAAACTGGTTAAGCCGGTTAGGGTCGGCCCCTCCTTTAATTGAGCGCCGGGATAGACCTGGCCTAACACTTTTTCAATTTGCGCCCGTCCCTCCGCTTTCATTTCTTCGCGTACATTGATAATCACGTCAAATTCACCATAATCGCCAACCAGGGTCGAAATTGTTTCGGAAAAGTAAGAGTTGGCCGCCATTGATACTAAGCTGGCTAAGAAAGCCCCGATAGCCACACTGATAATAATAAGCAGTATCAGATCCCGGTTAAAGGAATTGGCAATGAAGGTACGTACGAGCATTTTGCGAATATGTGCCAGGGTATATACCTCCTTCTAACATTCCCATATGTCCTCCTCATATAATTCCATGCTGGCCAGCCATTCATACAGTCTTTCCGGGTGCAGCGTGTAAATTGAGGAAAAAGGTTAGAAAAAGCACGATTGACCGCCAGGGCAGTTCAATCGTGTTTTGTTCAGATTTTTCCCTAAGGGACAAGCGGGGTACCATTTTATCGCCAGTAAAGCTCAGGGCAGCTTGGTGATGTTTTACATCACAGTGATCCACTTGACACCCCGCGGGCTTACAAACAGCCATGAACGAAACAGACCTGATTCCGGCCATTTCTTTTCGAGTGATACATCGCAATGTCAGCACTCCTGATGAGATCAGCAATATCCATGCCGTCATCAGGGAACATACTGACTCCAATACTCGCGGAGACGAATACTTCATGATTCCTGATCATAAACGGTTGTCTGCAGACGACTAGCAGTCTTAGGGCCAGCTGCTCAACTTCTGCTTTTGTTCTAATCTGAGGGAGAATAATAACAAACTCGTCCCCGCCGACCCGTGAGACCGTATCTCCTTCCCGGACATTACTCACGATCCGGTTAGCCAGTTGCTGAAGCAGCTCATCCCCTGCATCATGGCCGTAGGTATCGTTAACAGGCTTAAAATTATCCAGATCTAAAAAAATTACGGCAATCTGTTCAGCTGACCTTTTCGCCCGGGCAATAGCAATCGACAGTCTGTCATCCAACAGACGCCGGTTAGGCAGTCCTGTCAGATGATCATGATACGCATACTGCTGGACCTGCTCCTCACTCCGCTTTTGTCCGGTTATATCAGATACTACAATGGCCAAATATCCCTGTTTCGGGCTATAAATCGAGAGGCGCAGCCACTTTAAACACTGTTTTGAATAATGTTCCAGCAACGTCGCCTCACCGTGCTGCAAAACCCTGTGTAAAATGAACAGCCATTCCGGATTCTCGGCGGTAGTAAATGGTAAAACATCAGTTATCTTGTGATCAAGGATTTCTGCTTTCGGTTGGCCAATAATCTCGGCATAACCTTCGTTTACATCAAGAATAACAAAATCCGGCAAGGCGCCGTCCAGTCCGGGGGTGGCCTGAAGAAACAAAAAGCCATTTATCATATGTTTGAACAATAAAAGATAGTTTTCTTCACTTTCTTTAAGTTTAGCCTCCATTTGTTTATGGGCCGTGATATCCAGTATGCTGCCTACTAACCCCTTTGACCCGTCTCCAGTAGTAAACACGGCATTATTAAAAATAACATTCCGTACCGCGCCGGCCGCATCGAGGACCACACATTCACAGGTGTGAGGCCGGCGGCCAGGTTCCGGTTCCGGTTCCGGTACCTGCTCCTCCGCCGAGTAACACATTGGTAAAATTTCGCTTGCAGTTTTGCCCACAATCTCGGCCTTAGACAACCCGGTTAAGTCAGTAAAGGCTTTATTACAGCCAAGATAGCGGCCATTTTGATCTTTATAAAAAATCGGGTTGGGGATAGCCTCCATCAAGGTATCTTTAAAGTTCATTGCGGTTTTAGAGCGCAGCACCTGATAACAAAGATGAGTAATTATTGACGCGAGCTGCGAAAAAAATTCTATAATACTGGCTACGCTTTCTTGGGGTATTACCGGTACCTTGTGCAAAGCGGCCAGATATTCGTCCTCTTTAAAACCAAACCTCCGGGCCTGATTCCGGAAAAATTCTTCATCCGGCTTTTCCATGAAGAACTGGCCGACAAAAAGCGATGCTAAATGCCTGCCTTCAATGATAATCGGGCAGGCATAGTCGATCAGGCCATTTTCACACCGGTAGCCGGCAAACTGCCCGGCCAGCAGCTGCTGGTATATCCGCTGATCACTATCATGGCATCTTGCCGCGGTCTCAGGAAAAACACGGTGGAATTTCTGGCATATATCCTGCCAGCCACTGGCAATTAAAACCACAGAATGATTATCCAAAATTGCCGAAGGTATTCCGGTTACAGCATACATAGAATCAAGCAATTGCTGTAATTTCGCGATATCAACCAACTCCGGGAACTCCATAGCATGACTTCCTCTCATAGCAACTTTCCTCATCTTAACACTTAACAGTATTATAGATTATACAACTCTTTTCTTGCAAACTATATTCGCACCATTCTTGGCATTCTCTCAGAAAAGCGCCAACTTTGCTGGTTCAGAACTTTTTTTGATAAATGATTTTGTCGCATATATCGAAATAATTCTACGACAATAATATAATGCGCTTTTTGTAGCAGGTTTACTAAAAGGCAAATAACGGGAGTGGATTGCCAAGACACCAGCCGCCTCACTGACACACAGCCGCTGAATTTTGCCAATACCCCAACACAGCCACACTATCGCCCCTAAGCAAAAATCCGTTTTACTGGCTATTACACATAACACAGTAAAACGGATTTGCGGTATTAACCTTCCTCCCTGGCTTTCAGTTTGGCAATAATACTGAGTACATAAATAATTACCGATAAGTTAAGCAAACATAAAATCCACATCATAGGCATCCATCACACTCCGTTATGTTTTCGCTTCTATTGCTAGTATATATCATCAGTGTCAATTTTTTTGATGTTTTTTGTCAGCTATGCCACAATATGGAAATCAATATTGGTAACAAGGCTGATGTGATTATCGCCGACAAGGTCATACCGATGCCGGCCATCATTCCCTGCTGTTCACCCTCCATCAGAGCAGTTGCAGTCCCTTGTCCGTGGGCAGTCGTACCCATGGCCAGGCCACGAATGATTGGATTGGTAATTTTCAATAATGTTAACAGCGTTGGTCCGGCAATGGCTCCTAACGCGCCGGTCACGACCACAAAGGCGATCGCCATCTCCGGATCGCCGCCATTAACCGCTGCCACCTGGGCGGCAATGGGAGCGGTAACTGACTTGGAACCAATCGCAACAACGATATCCTTTGGCATCCCCAGCAGCCGGGTAATACCCATTGCCGTCAGCGAAGTCAACAGGGAAGCCAGGCAAACGCCCACAACCACTGTCACAAGATTTTTCTGCAAAACAGCCCGGTTGTTGTATAACGGCACTGCCAAAGCAACCGTGGCCGGCCCCAGTAGAATTGTCATAATCTCCTTCCCCGGCCGGTAAGCCGCATAAGGCAAATGCAGGGTAAACAGAACGGCCACAATGAATGCCGAGCTTATAATAACTACATTCAGCAAGGGGTTTTGGTAGCGCATAAACAGAAAACGGCTGAACAAATAGGCCGCGAAAGTCAGTATAATCAGTAACAATGTAGTTATATAGTCCATCTTCTTTATTCTCCCTTTTTCTCTTTTGGCCCGGTTATCCTAAAAACCAGAAATGCAATCAGCAAGCTCACTGCCATTGATCCAAACAATCCGATTCCATTAACGCAAAAGAAATCCCAGTAGTTCATCAGGCCTACGGTAATGGGTATAAAAAAGAACGCCATATGCTTAAGTAAAAAACCGGTGACCATTTGCAATTGCGCTGCCTTGACAATCCCCAGGCTTAATAAAGCAAATAAAATGGCTATACCTAAAACACTGCCCGGCAGCGGCAGGTGAAACCACTGAACGATGCTATCCCCCGTAAATGAAATTAACGACAGTACACACAATTGCCAGGTTATCGCTTTTAATTTTAGTGCCATCTTATGCCCACCTTTCTTGCCCTGTAAGAAAGTATAACTTTGGCAACATCGGCATCCGCTTTCGCTAAGGCTCGGCGCAAGCCGTGTTTCTTTATCAGAAGCTAAAGTAGTTGAATATTATTTTACCTACAGACAAACTATAAGTAAAATAGATAGTTTAGATATTCAGTATAACTAAAATAGATAGTATGCGAAAACAAATGCAAAACAGCCCCCACTTGATATGCTCCCTGTCAAGTAGAGGGCTGTTTTGCATTTATTAATAGCTGTCGCCAAAGGTTGCTCTCAGCCATTGGTCAACAGCCTGGCCGATGAGTGCCTTCCCCTGGCTGTCCGGATGCAATCCGTCAGTTGCATAGTGGCCGGGCATAACCCCTTCAGCGGTTGTGAACAGTGGCGCAATATCCACATAGTGGGCTTGGCCCCTGACCCATTCATTTACTTTATGCCACTCTTCCTGCCAGGTCTCACTGGTATCCTCATTAAAAGCGCGTTTTATCAGGGCCGGGTTTACGGGGGTGAGTGTCAGGAACACGGGCGTGATTTTATTCTCCCGGCACTTTTCCCCGATTTGGCTTAGATTGTTAATCACTTCTGCCGCCGGTGTTCCACCGCGAATATCATTAATCCCGCCCATAATAACAAGTATTGTCGGCCGGAAAGGCAATACATCTTCATCAAACCGGGCCAAAATAGTACTGGTTGTATCCCCGCTCCGGCCTAAATTTTTAACAGGCATATCAACATAGCTTGTCCAGTCATAAACCGGATCACTGGGGGGATTGGAAATCGCGCCGCCGCCATGGGTAACACTGTCACCCAGTGCAGCCACATTATTCCCCTCCCGTTGTACCGTAAAAGGCTGGGCCTCTGACCATGCTCCCACAGGCTGTCCCTTCGCGTCCAGAGCTATAACCCGCCACCAGTAGTCTCCGGCGACGGTAAACGCGTCAGTATCATAATAGTCAAAGGACGACGCCCCGTTTATCACATAACGCTGTTTGAGGGTGCCGGACTGGATTGGCCCGGAAAAAATCTGAACTTCATAGGCCTCTGCCCCCAACACCGGAATCCAGGCATAAACGGGATATAAAGGCAGTCTGGGCAAAGCCGCCAAATGGGCGGTAATATAGGGTGCAGCCGGGTCAATCTCTCCGGCTGTTAATTCCTGCAAGGCAGTAAACCCGGAAACCGGTTCCCGGTCTAGATTTAGAGCCCGGACTTGCCACCAAATTGTTTCTCCCTTAGGCAAGAGGGCTATATCCAGTTCAACACCGGGAGTATATATTTCCTTACGCACAATACCGTCAGTAAGATTGGCCGCCTCACTCATCCCGCCCTGTTCGTTGCTAAACACAATTTGGTAGGCTACTGCATCCGGAATCGGCTCCCACACCAGACGAATTTTCCCGCCTGCAAGCTCGCCGGCATGGGCTTCAGAGGTGCTGGGCTCGGAGAGCGCTGACTGCAGGCAAGGAGTCACTAGCACCAGACAGACTATAATACCGGCAGTTTTTAGGAGAAAAGCCCCCCTGTGCACCCACCAGGTATTATTGTGACGTAACCGTCGATTACTTTTAAAAAGTGTCATTGGAAGTACCTGCCTCACATATATTTCGGCATCCATCTGTACAGCACAAATTATAATAACCTTATCATAATCAGGTACATTTTAGCAGAGTGGATTACACCCTGTCAAATTTTTCAGGACACTGCAGGCTGGCAGAGCAGGCATATGTTACACAAGGAACTTTCTCACAGCTTCCTGCAGGTCTGTTGCCAGGTGGGCAAGGCTTTGACTGGCAGCGGCGATTTCCTCCATCGTTGCCGACTGCTCCTCGGTGGCCGCCGACACAACCTGAGCTTCTCCGGCGGCGGTTTTGCTCAGGTTGTCAATCCGCTTTACCGAGCCGACAATCTGCTGGCTGCCAAGTTTCATCTGCTCAATCGCGGTGGATATTTCTGTTACCTGCTCGGATACCTGGGTTACGAGCACCACGATTTCCTGAAAAGCCTGGCCGGCAGCATTGACCACCGCTGCTCCCAGTTTGACTTCGCGGGTACCGGCATCCATCGCCTGTACCGCTTTCCCGGTGTCCCCCTGAATGCCGCCAATCAAGGCGGCAATTTGCTCCGTAGCGGCCTGGGACTGCTCGGCCAGCTTGCGTACCTCTTCAGCCACAACGGCAAAGCCCCGTCCCTGCTCACCGGCCCGGGCCGCCTCAATAGCCGCATTAAGAGCCAACAAATTGGTCTGGCCGGCAATACCGGAAATAGTAGCAACAATCTGGCCAATCTCGCGTGACCGTTCCCCCAGCTCACTCACTACCTGGGCTGAATTATTGACAGTCTCTTCGATTTGCGTCATTTGATACACCGCTTTATCGACCGCAGCCTTGCCTTCATTGGCTTTACCGGCTGCCTGTGAGGATTGGCCGGCTACCCCATTGGCGGTTGCCGCCACCTGCTGAATGCTGGCGGACATTGCTTCAACCACTGCTGCCGTTTCATTTGCTGCCGCCAGTTGGTCTCCCGCCCCGGCTGCCACAGCCGTGATGGCGACCGCGACTTGAGTGGCAGCCAGTGCCGATTGGTCGGCACTGGCCGTCAGCTCTTCACTGGAAGCGGCTACCTGCTCAGACTGAGAGTGGACCCTGACGACAAGCGTACGCAGGTTTTCCCGCATCTCCCTGAAGCCTTTGGCCAATTGACCAATCTCATCTTCAGAAAAAATTTTAGCCTCCCGCTCCCGTAAATCCCCCTGCGCCAGCAGCAGGCATTCATCTCGAATCAGGGAAATAGGTTTGGCAATATATCTGGCAATTATAATAATACCGGCGGTAGCAATAACTATACATAAAACAGCAATAATCAGCATAGTCCTCGCCAGAGCATCGGTTGGCCTGGTAGCCTCGGCTTGCGGTGCTGCCACCATCATTACCCAGCGTTTACCGCCAGGCAGCTCGACCGGTGTGGAGACACTGATCCTCTCCACATTATCATTAAAGCGATATACCCCCCGGGCCTGCTGCCCTGACTGAACTGCCTCCTTAAACAAATTAATCAGACGATCATCAAGTTCGGGTTGCTGCAATTTAAGCTCGGGATTCACCTTCTTCTCTGCGATATTCAGTTTACCGGCAAGTTCAGGCCGTTTGGGATGGGCAATAATGATACCCGAATCATCACTAAGCTGACCATAACCGGTATCCAGAAACTGCAGGTCTTTAATCATGTCTGTCAGCCTTGCCATGGAAAATGTGCCGACAAGCACCCCGGTCAGACGGCCTTCCTGTGTAACCGGTACCGCCAGAACGACCGCCAGCTTCCCGGTTGCCTTGGATACCAAAGGATCGGAGACGACCGCTGCCTTTGTTGCCAATACCTTTTTAAAATAGTCGCGTTCACCATAGGTAGCCGCATCGCCGGTACCGGAAATACCGGCGCCATCGGGTAAGATAAAAATAACGGCATCAAAACTCTTAATCCGTGTTTGGAATTCTGCCAGCACCTGCCCAATCTGAGTCTTATCAGTCCCGGCACTCACCTGCTGAACACTGGCCAGACCCTCCAGCTGGGAAATCAGGAGGCTCATGTCGGCCTGCACCCGCCGGGCATAGTCAGTTCCCATTGACATAGCAGTTTCATCAATGCTTGCTGACAGTGATTTGTTGGAAAGATAATAACTAACTCCGGCTAATACACTTAGGGCTACTACCACAAGTGGCAGCAATACCAGCAATAGGCGTGATTGAATCTTTTTTATTTTCATTTTTACGTCTCCCTCTAAATTAATTTAATATTGTCAACAGCACATGAGCAACATGCTCAAATTAAAAAATCGTCATATGCCTGTTGCCAAGGCTGACGAATATTTCCGTTAGAACAATAGCAACCTGGCAGTCATAGAATGTCACCCATCCATTAGACCCATGGCTTTGCGTCCCTACCTTTCAGTAAGTTTGCCAATATTTTGTTGGGAACTGCATTATACGGCGTTTACTTCATCCAGAATGGTAACAACCTCAAGATTTTTTTCCCTGTCAAGATCAATTAAATCACCGCTTTCCAGTTGAACGACCGGCCTTAATTTTAACAGTCCGTTTAACAGCACTACCTTGGCCTTGCTGCCATCATTTAACAGCACCGAGCTGCCGATGAGAAAGCCACGGATGTGAGCCAGAAAGATCAGGCAGATCTGGGGATTAAGCTTATCATACATCTGATCTAGAATAACCTCCACGACGGTGAAGGGAAGCACTTTCTTCCTATACACCCGCTCGGTACTCATTGCATCATAAATATCGGCAATAGCAACAATTTTTGCGTAGGTATGGATCTTTTCCCGGGCTAAACCCAGCGGATAACCACTGCCGTCTTCCCGTTCATGATGCTGCAATATCCCCAGCTTTACTTCTTCCGTTATGTCAAAGCAGTCGTCCAGTAAATGATACCCGTGGGTAGGATGGGCTCTGACAACCGCCATCTCTTCCGGTGTAAGCTTGCCCGGCTTATCCAGTATGTCTTCAGGGATTAGAACCTTGCCGATATCGTGTAACAGTCCTGCTAAGATGATGTCTTTCAGATTTTTTTCGGTAAATCCCAGCCATTTGCCAATAATGCCGGCGATGATTGCCACATTAAGAGAATGTTTGAAGGTATATTCATTGTGGGCTTTAACATTATGCAAATCATCTATGACCCCGGTAATGTTGACCATCAGTTCAATGTAGTTTTCGACTAATTCCTTACACTCGGCAATTGGCACTTCTTTAAAAGCCCTGACTTTTTTAAAGGTTTCCTCTACTGATGCAAGGGTATCTTTATATATACTAAAAAACCGGCAATTTGACGATAAGCTTTTATTAGGCAACACAATACTAACCTGTGATATTTTCCAGTTGCTAAGATTGTCAATATAGTCCTCTGTCAAAAATACACCTTGTTCCAACAAAACTTGTCCTGTATCAGACAGAACCGGCTGCGCGACTATCATACCTGGCTTAAGTTCTTCTAGCCGTAATAAGTGTTGGTTCGGAAACATCTTATCCTCCGTTCAAATAAAATAGTACCTAACTAGTCACAACAGCCAGGTACTTAATTATTCCGAGTGAGTTTCAACCCGCCTATTGTAGATTTTCTGCTATTACAGCTATGTGGTAAAGCGGCATGCCCGGGAACAATCAAAATCCCGCATATTATTTCAAATTCATACATAATTCTACAATACTTTCTTTGCTAATACTATTGGAGTATGGTACAAAAAAAACCGGTACCTGTTGTTGCCGTATAACAATAAACTGTTTTGCGATGAATTCATCTGTTCTCACCTGTTTCCGCTTTCTGTAATTTCCAAATCTTTAAATACAATATCAGCAACACCTTAGTCTCCATTTTATCCAGCGACATCCCCAAAAAATCCTCAATCCGCCTTTTTCGCCAAATGACCGTATTATGATGGATAAAAAGCTTCTGTGATACGGCCTTGAGATTTATCTCCTCCAGTATCAATTCCAGCGTAAATAATAGATTACTGCCCCGTACCTGGTCATATTCGGCAAGACGACCGATCGTATTCTGCACAAGCGCGCAGGTATTTTCATCATGGAGCAGCTGAAATGCGACTTCATAAATCCCGATATCATCACAATGCACCACTTGCGCGCAATTGGAAGCGGCGACAATAACCGCCCGGTTTGCTTTTTCATAGCTGTCCCTGAACCTGATGGGAGTCCCGGATGTACCGGAAATGCCGATTTTGGCACTGATATGAGGAAAAAGCACCTTCATTTCGCTAATCAGCTGATTGGCAAAATCAATTTGCCTTTGTTTGCTGGTTAGACCGGCTGCTGCCACCATCACCAGCAGAATAATATCATCGTTAAATTTCCAGGTGCAGCCAATCTCTTTTTCTGCCACCCAGACTAATACGGCCTGCTTGCCTGCCATTTTAGCAGTTGCAGCAGCAGCCGGCGGCTCAGCAGCACCTGCCGGCTTATGAGTCAGTTGCATCACAAAACAACAATGCTCTGCTTTTGTTTCAATACCAAACTCATTGAGAGCCTTGGTTATATATTCTGGTGAGTAAGCATTGACCAGCAACCTATTTAGATAGGCACTGCGAGTGTTCAGTTGGTTGGAAAACACTAAATCCTTCGCTACTCTTAAAATACGGTTTTCCGTCTGCTTCTGTTCGGTAATATCCTGGGTCGTCCCAAATAAACTGGTAAAGGCGCCTTGCTCATTGGCAATTGATTCGACCCGGGCCCATAGCCAGCCAACAGTCCGGTCGGGTCTAATGATTCTAAATTCGGATTCGACAAATCCCTGGCGGGCCACCTCATTTGTCATATTTACGATTTCTAAATCCTCCGGATAAACCAGGCTTAGGTAAAACTCCATTGTTGGTATAAAGGACTGGGGCATATAGCCAAAATTTTTATACTGCTGATCAGACCAGTGCAGCTCATTGTTAACAAAGTCCCATTCAAAGTACCCCAGTTTGGCAATATTCAGGGCCGTGCTAAATTTGCGGTGGGCTAGGTTCATTTCATCTTTTGCCCACTGCTCCTGCGTCATATCACGGACAATTCCCAGTATTGTTGCCACATCGCCCGGGCAGTTACTCTCCGGCAGGTATGAAATATGATAATACCGGGTACTGCTGCGCAGTTGGAAAACCACTTTAGCAGCCGTTGCCACAACCCGCTTAAAATAATGTTCACATTTTTCATATATTTTTTTCTCTAACCCCAGTTCCCGGAAATTTTTTCCCAGAAACTGATTTGGCGGCCTGCCCAGACACAAATCATTATACAGAATATTCAAAATATATCCGTTACAATCCCAGCGTGTTACCAAAACAGGCATGTTATCTCCGTTGTATTCTGCTCGATTATCAGGCATCCTCTTGATCTCCCAAAAACAAATTTGACGATATAATACCATTTCAATAACTAAGTCACTACTGCCGGCCAGATATGCCAAAGCTGCTGCATAGTAAGGTCCCCTCCTTGCCTCTTGGTTCATTGCAATAATATAACGAAGTTCGTCGGAAATTGTTACATTATTTATTATTCTGTAAAACAATACAAAGCCCTGCCTAACACGCGAAACACTTTGTTTGTGAGCAAATCTACCGCTTAAAGGCTATGGCCCTGTTAATTTTAATAGCAGATACAAACTGAATATACCTGTAAGCATTGCGGATTCTCATTCCCCCCCTGGCGACCGCAAGCATTACCTTACCATAAGAAACAGAGGAAACCAGTTACAATCTTTGTGCTGGTTTCCTCTGCTGACTCAGTCTGTTGCTACTATAATGTTAAATAAATTCCTTTAATATTGCCGGCACCCCGCCTGCCCTCTTTGCCCGGCTTTTAGGTTTTACTGTCCCGGTCCAAAAACACAAGAATATCACCGGCATTGCGGTATTGAACAAGCAACTCCGGCAGCTCCTCCCTGTTTGTTGTATACACCGGTGTGATAACCGCGACCTTTAACGCCGGGTTCAGCAATTGCAGCTTTTCCACAACCCCCAGCCGTCCCCGGCTGTGAAAATCGCCCTGATAGTGAATAATTTTAAAATCAGGGTGCAGCTGAAGAAAGTTGACAATACTTTCCGCCATGGTGTCATCTTTCAGGCACTGGGCCTTGTAGTAATTATCCAGCTTGTCGGGAGCAACCGGCATCCTGGCCCTGGTCGCGGCCTCTGTCATATAAGCCATAAATCGCTGCCGGTATTCACCCGCCGGGGCCAGATGAACCTGCGGCAGATACCGGCCTGCTGCTGCCGGCACGTCGGCCAGTGAACCGGTTTGGGCGTACTGGGCCGCCAGCGCCCGGGGAATATTGGCGGCAATAACCGGCAAAGAGTTGACGCCGGCGAACTCCACCAGCGGCCGGTAAGCTTCCTGATAGTTTTTCCAGGGGCGGGACCTGGCGAGAAATTCCTGTTCGGTAATCCGGCCTGACAAATACTCATCAAGATATTCCTGCACATCGCGCTCAAACATCTCCAGCGATATAGCCAGCTGCGGCTGTTTCTTAAATGCCTGTTGTAACAGTTCCAGTTCCAGCGCGTGTAAAACTGCATCATCGTGATATTCGCCAAACGCAAGTACATCATAGTGATTAATCAATGCGGCCAGTGCCTCACCTGTTACCTGCTGCCCGCCGGCAGTATAAATCTGGCAGGCAGCCTGACCGGCGTGGGCTCCGTTTGCTCCTGCCAGCAGCAACATTATCGCCATAATTATTTTACATAATTTCATCTTATAATTTAAAAGTCATGCCGGCCTGGACCATAGCTCCCAACAGGTTGAGTTCTATGTCCTTTTTGTTGAAGATATTCTCAACGCCCACATAACTGCTAAAATTATCATTCCACTTCTTATTGACCGATACATTCCACAACGCGTAGGTTTTATTCGTATTACTGCTGGCTGCATACAGATAGTCTTTCTTCCACTCATTCCATAACACAGCACTGATGCCATTTGCACGGATGTTGTCATAATGCAGTTGGACCGTCCCCTGCTGTTTAGCCCGGCCTTCCAGTCTCTGTCCGGTTTTACCGGTGGCCTCCAGATAGGTATAGTTCAGCTTGAGGCTGAGTTTGTCGCTTAAATGCCGGCCAATTTCAAACTCAATGCCGTCAATATCAGCCTTATCCTCATTTAAATAGGTTGAGTCGGCCCGCATACCCACCCCCGGCACAAAAGAGACGTTGGTTTTAGTCGATATTAGATCAGTCACATCATTAACAAAATAGGTTAACTTGCCAAAGGTACTGCCTTGCTCCCCTTCGATACCCAGTTCATAGCTTGTCGACTTCTCCGGTTTCAGGTCCGGGTTGCCGGTCACATGCACGGTCATGCCGCCCATGATTTTAGTCATTTCCATATACATATCATCAAGAGTCGGCGCTTTAAAGCCCTTGCCCACATTCACCTTCAGGCGGTAATTCGCATTCATTTTGTAGGTCATACCCAGCTTAGGACTGATATTGCTGGCAAATCTGTTGCTGTTATCATAGCGTAAAGAGGGAATAACCAGTAAACGCTCACTTGCCAGCCATTCATCCTGGACGTATAATGCCGAGTAATCAATATCGGCTTCCGACCCTTGCTTAGTGATGCTGCCGTAAGTAATGTCAAAAACCTTATCCCCGGTACCAATCCTTGTACCCCGGTATGTTTCCGTCCGGAATTCGCCGCCGGTCGTCAGCAGGTGATTGGTGCCAAGCTGCTGCGATACATGCCCTTCCAGAGCCCAGGTTTTACGGTTGGAAACATCAAAGTCAACTAACTGGCCGTTATTAACCAGGAAACCCTTGTTGACCTTATCGTGCTCCCCGTAATAGGTCCGGATCTGATAGTCACCGTTTTTCGTTTTGCCCCGCAGTCCCAGGCTGTACTGATCCCGGGTATTATCGTAGCTGTCGTTCCGCAGGGCCCCGGAGGTTT
Source organism: Sporomusa termitida (assembly GCF_007641255.1). Classification (NCBI taxonomy): domain Bacteria; kingdom Bacillati; phylum Bacillota; class Negativicutes; order Selenomonadales; family Sporomusaceae; genus Sporomusa; species Sporomusa termitida. Next base: position 251,074 of record NZ_CP036259.1, on the reverse strand, counting down.
CTGTACTGCGGCCATTCAAATCCTCGCGCAGCAAATTGACGGCAACATCAAGAAACTTGTCGTCAGCCAAATCATAGGTGCCGTCCAGATTCAGATTTTCTTTACGGCCAAATTGATTTTTGGTGGTATTGTCGGCATTGGCATAAGCGTCTGTCTCTGTCCGGTCGGCACTGATAATCCAGCCCCATTTATTGTTTTTACCGGTATCATAGCGCAACGAGTAGTTATCGCTGCCGATACTGGTCTTATCGGTGTAGCGCTGGGGGCTTAAAGAAAATGTCAATTGTTCCTGCTCCGGCCTGCGGGTTATGATATTGATGACACCCCCCAGCGCATCTGACCCATATAGTGAGCTGACCGGCCCCCGGACAATCTCAATCCGTTCGACATTTTGCATATTGATCCGTTCCAATTCATAGGAATTGGCGGTGGAGTAGCTGCCTTCCGACACCAGACGCCGGCCATTAATCATAATCAGTGTATGCCTTGTGGACATGCCCCGGACCGTTACATTGCTGCCCGCCATGGCCGGACTGCTGACATTGATGCTGGTGGCCAGCTTTAGAGCATCGGCCAGATTGTTGGCCCCCAGTGTATCCAGCTCTGCGCGGGTAATCACCTCAACCGCCGACGGCGTTTCCTTAATGTCCTGTTCCGTTCTGCTGGCGGTGACTACCACATCCCGCGTAGCAACCGCTTCCTCAGCGGCGCCGGCCGGCATCGCCAGGGCGGTTAGCACCGACAGACTCAACAGGGCCAGTTTTCCGGGGGTCTTACCTATTCTGTTCATAACCACTACTCCTTACTTAATTTATATTTATGTAAAAATAATAAAACCCCATGCGATCTACATCGTCATGGAGCTCGTAGGCTCTCTACCTGCCAGGCATTATCCCTGGGCTGCGATTGGCTGCACTGCCACCGCATGGCGGCCTGATGTCAGGGCCTGCAGGCATTCTAATACCGATTGCGTGATATTCATATACCAGAACTGACCGGCTACCGTCAGCCGGGCAACAGCCGGGCCGGTTTCGATAAGGCCGCGGGCCTCCCAGATAGCGAGCAACGGTTCTAATTCCAGAACCTCGGGCCCGTAGCGGACTGCCAGCCCCTTAAGATTTAAATACCCCCGCTCCAACTGGCCGACAACAGCGTTGTGCAGCTCACTGCCGGCTGGCAGCAGCAGCATGGCGGCAATCGGTTTATGACCTTGTTCAATACTCTTAATATAGGCGGCCACGTCACGGTTCAGCATCATGGTTGCCCCGCCAATATTGCCGCCGGCACCGGCGCCAAACGGGATTACATGACGTCCGGCTTTGGTAAGGGTATTATACATACTGCGCTCCCGGTTTGTTTTTCCCCAGTGGCAGATACTGAGCCGGGAAAAGGCATTAGCCGTTAAGGTTGCCCCGGCCGCGGCAAACATGCCGGCTTGTTCGGCCGTGGTTGCTGCCGGCGGCAGTTTACCGGCCTGGATGGCCTGCTGCAGGGCGCTGCCCTGGTAAATATTCAGCTGATACAGGTCTAAGCCGTCAATCGCCGCCGTCTTGAGCAAATTGATATCACTGGCCCAAACTTCATTTGTTTGGTTGGGCAGGCCATAAATCAAATCAATAATTACCGTGGCCTGATTATAGCCGGACAACAGTTCCAGCCGCTTCAAAATAGTGGCCGTGTCATCCAGGCGGCCGACCGAACGCCGCACCCCGGTATCAAAGGACTGTACCCCGATGGAAACGCGGTTTACCCCATGCGCCAGCCAGGCTTCAATCCGGGCCGGTTCCAGATCATTAATCCTGCCTTCGAGGGTTAACTCATAATCATTGGCTAGCGGCAGGCAAGCGCGGACAGCGTCCAGCAGTCTGGCAATATTATGGGGTGCCAGTGTACTGGGGGTGCCGCCGCCTATAAATACCGCGTTGACCGGCCCGCTGGCCAGATAGCGGCAGTCCCGGCTCAGCTGCAGTTCTTTAATCAGGCTGTCAATATACGCGGTTTCCCGGTCTTCATCCGCATAGTTTTGAAAAAAGCCGCAATACAGGCAGCGGTGCCGGCAAAACGGAATATGGATGTAGGCCGCCCGCTGTTTAGCTTTTGTTGCCTGCCGCAGCAAAGACTGCCAGGCAGTCTGCCATTCCCCCGGGCCCAGCGGTTTCCCCCGGACCCCGGCATGGACCACCCGGCGTTTGGCAAACGCAGCCGCCAGGGCCTCACCGGTTGCCGTCCCGACCGTCAGGGCGTACTGCTGCGCATCCATTGCCGCCAGAATCTGCTTTAATTTGGTTTCCCGCAAGCATCCATCACCTCGCTTTCATCCATTGCCTTTTTATATCTGTAAAAACCGCCTGGGCAGCCTGCAGGTCCGCGCTGTCAGGATGTTTGGCCGCTTCCTCATAACGCGCCAGCCGCTCCGGCGTAAGGGCATGGGGGTGGTTGGCCGGCATATTTTTGAACTGCTCGATTAACCGGGGATCGATTTTCCCCTGGCAGATAAAGGTGCCGGCCAGCCGGTTGCTGCCGGCCAGAAATGCCGCCGCGTTCTTCAGGCTGTCAGCGGCATGCTCGGAATCAGGATAGGCCCCCAGCGTGGCAAATAAGGCGACAGGCTTGTTCGCAATTGTTTTTAAAAAATCCTGGGCCTTTTTATCGGCCGTGCCTTTGTCAACCCAAAAACCAACAACCACAAAATCATACTCTGCCGGTGACGGTGCCGATTCAACCGGATACAAATCCGCCGCCGGGCCGAACACCGCCTGGATGGCTGCCGCCACTTTCCGGGTATTGCCGGTCAAACTGGAATAGGCAATCAATGTCTTCATTTTTAACCCCCCGCAAAAATTATTATTCACTGTATTTTTTCAGGCTGCCGGCCCCCCACAGCAGCAGGCCCAGCCCCATTAACGCCAAGGCCGCGGCCTGGCCGGCAGCGTGGCCGTTCCAGGCGGTCAGACGTACCAGGCTGTTAGCCATACTTAACGGCAATATCGACACAACCGCCTGCAGAGCAACCGGTAAATTCTGAACAGGAAAAAAGGAACCGCAGAAGAAAATCATCGGCGTGATCAGAAAATTATTAACAAGTGATATTTCATCAGGATCGGCAATAGCCAAGCCGAGAACAATACCCAGCGCGGAAAAACAGAAGGCCGACAACAGCAGGGCAGTTACGGCAATGCCGGACAGCGGCGGCACACCGAATGCCAGCCAGGCAACCGCATACACCAGGCCTCCCATGATTAACCCGCGGGTTATACCGGCCAGGGCAATACCGCCAACAACCTGCAGCGGCGGGACAGGGCTTAAAAACACGGTTTGAAAGGTATGAAAATACAGGCGCCCGGCACTTACAGACAGGGAGGTCTGCTGAAAGGCATTAAGCATCACGGTCAGGCTGGCAATCCCGGTAGCCAGAAATGGTACATAGCCGCCGCTGACCTCCAGCCGGGAGCCCAGCCCCAGACCAAAAGCAAATAAATAAATAACCGGAAACATCACCGAGGAAAAAACATAACCCAGTTTGCCGATTTTTTTCTGCATCAGCAGCATTTCCCGCCCGTACACAGCCAGCCAGCCGCTCATACCCCTGCCTCCCGCACCAGGCGGAGAAAAGCGGCCTCCAGGCTTGGCGGCTCACCGGTGTCAGCCAATAGGGCCAGCGCCGCCGGCGTACCGGCAGCAACAACCCGGCCTGCTTTTAACAGGGCCACCCGCCGGCAAAGCTGCTCCGCTTCCTCCATATAATGGGTTGTCATGAACACAGTCGTCCCGGCCGCCGCCAGCCGTCTGATCACCGCCCAGATATCCTGCCGCACATCCGGATCAAGCCCCACTGTCGGCTCATCCAGCAGCACTAACCGGGGGGCAGGCAGCAGTGCCCTCGCAATCAACAAGCGCCGGGCCATGCCGCCGGATAGCACAGCCACCCGCTTGGCAAGCATGGCTGTCAGGTCAAACTCCTGCACAATCTCGGCCACCCGCTGCCGCGGGCTGGCAACTCCATACAGGCAGGCATAGGTAAGCAGGGCCTCCTGCACCGTGAATTCCCGTTCCAGATTATTGTCCTGGGCTACCAGCGCCAGCATATGCTTGATGCTCTGCCGGCCCCTGCCGCCATCCCGGCCAAAGATAGTGAGCCGGCCGGAATCAGGCCGGCTCAGGCCGGCAATCAGCTTCATCAGCGTGGTTTTGCCGGCACCGTTGGGACCAAGCAGCCCAAAAACCTCACCTGGCGCTACCGCCAGGGAGATATCAGACAACACCTGTTGCCGGTCATAGGTTTTGCAAAGACAGTGCAAGGACAGGGCCGCATCAGGCTCCCGGGGCCAGGCAGGTATCATGGGGCAAACAGACAAGATGCGTGCTACCTCCTTGCTCAACCGCCATAACCGTGGTTTCAACCCCATACAGCGCCTGCAGATTTTCAGCGGTAAAGACCGCCGGCACCGGCCCGTCGGCAAATATTATCCCTTCTTTAACGGCAATAATGCGCTGACTGAACCGGGCGGCATGGTTTAAATCATGCAGTACCATCACAATAGTAATCCCTCGGTCCCGGTGCAGGTTACGGATCAGTTTCATTAATTCGAGCTGGTGATGAATATCCAGATAGGTTGTAGGCTCATCCAACAGCAGCAAACGCGGCTGCTGGGCCAGCGCCATAGCCAGCCAGGCCCGCTGCCGTTCGCCGCCTGACAGACTGTCGAGCCGGCGCTGCTGCATGGTCTGCATGCCGGTAGCAGCCAGCGCCGCCGCCATGCAAGCCTTATCCGTATCTGCCAGCTGTTCAAACATCTTTTTATAAGGCAAACGCCCATAGGCGACCAGATCACAGACAGTCATATCCCCCGGCGCCTGTACCGACTGGGGCAGAATGGCCATAACTTGGGCCACCTCCCGGGGAGGCAGCCGGTGAATATCCTTACCGTTCAGCAATACGGACCCCGCTAAGGGCGTCAATAACCGGCTCAATGCTTTTAACAGCGTCGATTTGCCGGAGCCGTTCGGGCCAATAATAGCAATAATCTCCGGTTTGTTGAGCACCAGATCGATAGACGGAGCAATGACTTTGTCGCCATAACCGAGTTTGACAGCCTGAGCTTCCAGTGTATGTTTCATCGCCGCATCCCCCTTTGCAGTAGAAAAATAAAAAACGGAGCCCCCAGGAACGCCATAAAAATTCCCACCGGTACTTCCACCGGGCTGAATACCGTGCGGGCTACCGTATCGGCGGCTACCACCAGCGTAGCCCCCAGTACCGCCGCACAGGGCAGCAGGTATTCAAAATCCGAGCCGACCAGCATCCGGGTTATATGAGGAATGATCAGCCCGACGAAGCCCAGCAGACCGGCCACACTAACAGCCGAAGCCGCCAGCAGGGCCGCCAGCGCAACCAGGGAAAACCGCGCAGTTTCCACCTTAATGCCCAGTCCTTTCGCGATATCGTCCCCCAATTGCAGCGCATTCAGATACCGGTAAGACAGCAGCGCCCCCACTATGCCGATACAACTGTAAGGCAGGATCATGCTGACATGATCCCAGCTTCGCCCCTGGAAACCCCCGGCCAGCCAATTGACGGCCCCCTGTACTTTGTCAGAATGAAAAACCATAAGCCCACTCATGCCGCCGCCAAAAAATGCTGCCAGGGCCACGCCGGCCAGGATCAGCCGCAATGGCTGTACGCCCCGGTCCCAGGATAACATAAACACGATACCGGCAGCCATCAGCGCGCCGGCAAAAGCAACGGCCGGCACCAATGCCGTCAACCCGGGCCATAAAATCATTACCGCCATCGCGGCCAGACCGGCTCCGGCCGATACACCGATAATGCCGGGATCAGCCAGCGGGTTGCGCAATACCCCCTGCAGGATACAGCCGGCCAGCGCCAGGTTGATCCCGGTCAAGGCACCGGTAAGCACCCGCGGCACCCGGATGTTATAAATAATCTGGTAAGCCTCGTTACCGGCCGGGGCACTGAACACATGCCAGATATCGCCCATACTGACAGGCACAGCCCCCACCCTGATCCCGATTAACAGGGCCGCCACCAACGCTGCCAGGCCTGAAATACTGATAGCCGTCCGCCGGCCGGCCCGGGGATCTGTGGTTAATTCCCTCACGGTTGAGTCACCTCCGGATATAAGAAACCGGCCAGCACGGTCAGCGCCTCGCCCACCTGAGTACCGGGATTTACGGCAAACAGGTTATAGGGCAGCAAGTGGACCTGGTTGGTTGCTACTGCCTTTAACCCCCGCCAGGCAGGATGGTTTACCAGATCGTTCCGGATTTTACCATTGGTTTTTTCGTCCGGGCTATGGGTTATCAAAAAAATCTTATCCGGATTTTGCTTGGCCACATACTCCATACTTAACGGCACATAGCCCATCTGTCCGCCACTATGGTCCCCTGCATCGGCCACATTGACTGCGCCCAGCCTTTTAACCAGATCACCGGTAAAACTGCGGGCGGTTGCCATATGGAAACTTTCCGGCGACCCCCACACGATCACAACCTTAGGGGCCGGATGGTTTTTAGTATTCTTGACAACCGTCTCATAACGGGCTTCAATCCCGGCAATGACAGCAGCAGCCTGTTCCGGCTGACCTGTTAATTCACCATAAAAATGCAATGTATCGATAATCTGCTGATAATTTTCCAGGGCCTGCAGCAGGATGGGAATACCGGCCTTATTCAGCACCGGGATCAGGTTGTGATGAAAAGGCATATTTACTCCCAGAATCAAATCCGGCCTGAGAGCCACAATTTGTTCAATATTGGGATTGGGAGTAATACCAATTGCCGGCACCTGCCGAACAGCAGCCTTAACAGCCTCAGGCAGCGCCTCAGTCGTGGGACGTCCAACCACAGTCCCGCCGACAGCATAAAACAGTTCCAGGTTTGATGCATTTAAAACAATCACCCGCTGGGGCCGGCGGGGTATTTCCACTTGTCGGCCGGCACTGTCGGTTACCTGGTAGCGGGCCGGTGCCTGATTATCCGCAGGCTGTGCCTGGCCTTTTAATAAAAACAGGATGCTGACCACCAATAATAAACCAATCATGCCGAACGTTATTCTATTGCTGTGTTGACTCATATCTCTACCTCATTCCTGCGTTGGCCGCTAATTCACTCTCTGTTTACTCAATCTGATAAGCGATCGGGATGTTCATCGCAATGCTGCGGCCGGCGTTATGCGCAAAAGGGCAAACCTTACGTACCAGTGTCAAAGCCGCCTCGTCCAGAGCCGCGATCCCGGAGGAACGCACCACCTGCGCTCCGGCCAGTTCACCGGCCGCACTCAGGCGAACTGCCACCGTAACGGTCCCTTCCTGTCCCCGGCGCCTGGCAATATACGGGTATTCTTTATATTTTTCAATTTGCGACAGGAAGCCGTTAATAATGCTGTCAAGCTCCCTGCCGCCCGCCGTCCTGGCTGCCGGAGCCGCCGGTCCCGCAACAGCGGCAGCAGTCTGAGGGGCCGGCCCTTCGCCGCTGCCGGCAGTCCCGGCGGTTGCGGTTACCGCAGCTATCTCTGCCCCGGCAGCCGGCGCCGGCGCAGCGGCGGGGTCGGCCGCCGGGCGGGCCGCACTTGGCTGTGGCTGATCAAGCTGAGGACTCACCGGGGAAACAGCCGCCGGTGCCGGTACACTGTCAGCATAGGTACAGCCGGCTATTTCAGTAAGTTCAACAGTAAGGTACCGTTCAGGCAATGCTAACGGCCGGTCTAACTGCCCCATAACCATTACCAGCAGCAAAATGAAAACCAGATGGACAGCACAGGAAAGACTGACTGCTTTGTACCAGCATGGCTGATAGGTCACACTATCACCTCACTTTAATGAACATCTTAGGAAAAATAAAGAAATACGGCTTGCGCCAAGTCTTAACGAAGGCGGAAGCCGCTGGTGCCCTTATCCGGGGAAAGTTATACTTTCCTGCAGGATAAAATAAAGCTCCGGGCACTGTACGGCCGCGGAGCTCTAGGCTCTCTGAGGTTATGTAAATGACTACCGCTAGTTTAACAACTTACCAGCTGCTGATATGTACTTTCGCCTCTTGCCTGCAACTGCCGATACACTGAACAGTCCCGCAACGGGAGCACTTGATCTCGACATTCTCAGCAATGCCAAGGAACAATAACTTATTGCACTGAAAACAACGCACTTCCGGCAATTTTGATTTTGTCTGCCGCAGATTTTTGGGTTTGACTTCCATGTGCATCACTCCAATAATTAATCAGGGGAATCAGGATTCCTGCAGTCACAAAGAAATAGTGCCTAACAATAAAGCCCCGTGCCATATTACCCGTCACGGAGCTCTCAGTGGCTCTCTTATAGTTATAGTATATTGATAACCATTATCAATGTCAAATGTTTTTTTAACCTATGGCACAAAGCTGCTCTGCCTGCTTTTTTGGCCGTCGGCCACATTTTGCGGCCGCAACGCCGCCAGCCCGCTTGACAAGAATGTTCCGGCTTTTTTATAATAACATTGAGAATGATTATTAAGAGGGCCTTGAGCTCCGGGTGAATGTTATTTCACGCGGAATTTTTTTATCCTGAAAGAAAGTATAACTTTCCCCGGATAAGGGGCAACCTTGGCTTACGCTTTCGCCAAAGGCCCGGCGCCAGCCGTGTTTTCTTTATTACTGTAAAGTAAAGGAGGTATTGTATTATATGCATCCCCCAGTTAACGGCAGTGGCAGGTTAAATACGGCAGCTATGAACGAGTGCCGTTGTCCCAAGTGCAACAGGCTGCTTTTCAAAGGCCAGGTCAAATATGTGGAAATCCAGTGCCCCAAATGCAACCTGGTACAGACAATCAAAAAAGGGAGGTCGTTGCGGCTGGTTGCGCTCAACCCTTCTAATGTTGATTTATATTACGCTGCCGGCGGACAATTGGTCGGCCGCCCTAATACGGCAGCCCTGCCACCGGACTTAATGGAAAAAATCAAGGATGTCCCGGTGGTGGGTGAGACACCCTGCCCGGATATTGAGCAGATTATCGCTTTAAAACCCGACCTCGTATTGGCAACAGACATTCATCTGCGCCAGCCGATTCTCTCGACTTTGAAACAAGCCGGCATTCCGGTCTATCTGCAGCGGCTGGACAATTTCCAGCATATCAGTCAGACTTTACGCTTTTACGGCGAACTGACGGATCACCCCAGCCAGGCCAGCCGGGTTATTGAACGGTTAGACAGCAGATTACAGCAAGCCCAGGCCAAAAGTAAAAACAGGCCTTCACCCCGGGTCCTGATTATCTGGGGCTCGCCGGAAAAATTCTATATGGCCTTGCCCAACAGCTTTATCGGTGATCTCATCCGCCGGCTCAATGCCGTCAATGTGGCCGCAGCCATGAGCAGCGAGGACCTGCAGTATCTGCCCCTGAACCTGGAATTCGCGGCCCGGTCCAGGCCGGACCTGATTCTCCTGATCAGCCACAGCTATGAAGCCAAAGTCAGCGATAAAATCCGCAATGAGCTGCTGGTACACCCCTCCTGGCAAACACTCAGTGCGGTGCAGCAAAAACAGGTATACCAGCTGCCTTACCAGTTGTTCGCCGTCAACCCGGCCAGCCGGGCGGATGAAGCCATCGATTACCTGTCCAATCTGTTTTATCCCGAGTCCGGACACTAAGACACGGCCGCGGCCCGGACGTTTACTTTGACATCATAAAAAGTACTGCCCCGCCCCTGGTCAGTAAGGCGCTGCGAGGTCAGGGCATTGACTGAACGGCTGCCGGGAACATGCTGCAGCCACCAAACTCCTTCGCCGACAACAACCCCGGCCGGTACAGCGGATGAGACTTCCAGGGTAAAGGCTACCTCCCCCCGTTCATTATAGGCCACAACCAACTGCCCGTCCCGGAGGCCCTGGCCGCCGGCATCGGCCGGATTCATCTTCAGCCGCATCTTGCCATTCCTGGTGAGATCCTCCCGCTCATTAAAGGAAGAGTTCAACAATCGCGGATCAGGGGCGTTGATCAGCCAGAAGCCGGCCTTATCGCCATGGGGTTTCGTATACCTCGGCAATGGCTCAGCCTGGCTTGTATTTAAAATCTCGATCTTGCCTGATGGGGTTTTAAACTCAGTCTTATACCCGGCCGGCAGCGGCAATTCAACCGGAAATCCGGCCTGCAGCGCTGCCAGCGGCGTACCGGCCAGCCACGCCGTCGGCCGGGCCAGCATACTGTCAATCAGATCATCGGCCGACTGGGCAAAGAAAGACTGCTGCAATCCCATGGCTGCTGCCAGCAGGCAGAATACCTCCCAGTTGGATTTGGCCTGCCCGACCGCCGGTATCACCGCCCGGGCCCGCTGTACACCGTAATGTCCGTAGGACCGGTAAATATCACTATGCTCCAGCGAGGTCGTTGCCGGCAAAACAATATCGGCATAGTTAGCCGTATCTGTTAAAAAGCGCTCATGCACAACCGTAAATAAATCCTCCCGGGCCAGTCCCGCCAGCACCTGATTCTGATCCGGCGCTATGGCCGCCGGATTGGAGTGATACACATACAGGCTCATGACCGGGGGCTTGCCTGTCTCATTTAACACCTGGCCCAGTTGATTCATATTAATGATCCGGGCCGGTTTTTTTATAAAATCCTCGCGGGTCACGCCCTGCGTGTCAAAAGCAGCACCGGTGGAAGTACCGGCGAATAGTCCGCCCCCGGGTTTAGCCCAGGCACCGACAACAGCCGGCAGGCAAACAATAGCCCGCACGGTCATGGCCCCGTTGCTATAACGGGACAGACCACTGCCTAACTGAATGTACGGGGCCCGGGCCGAGGCATACAGCCTGGCCAGCTCCTCAATGTCCGCAGCGGCAAGGCCGGTGATCCGGCTGACTGCGGCCGGGGTATACTCAGGCAGGACAGTGGCTTTCAGTTCCTCATACCCTTGTACATACCGATTGACAAAATCCTGATCTGCCAGGTTTTCCCGGGCGATGACATGCAGCATTCCCAGCGCCAGGGCGCCGTCTGTCCCCGGCCGGACAACAATCAGCCAGTCGGCGGCCCTGGCAGTGGGGTTCTCATATGTGTCAATCAGCCATACCCGGGCTCCCTGTTTGCGGGCTATACGTATATCATGCATAATATGAAGGTTTGTTGCCAGCGCATGAAGGCCCCAGAGAATAATAAGGTCGCTGGCATGAATTTCCCGGGTATGCAGCGCCATTGTCTGCCCCATAACCGCGCTCCAGCCACAGCCCTTGGCCGGCGAACAGATTGTGCGTTCAAGCTGTGAAGCCCCCAGACTGTAAAAAAACGGGTGGCCGGCATTGCGCTGTACAAGCCCCATCGTGCCGGCATAAGAATAGGGCAGAATAGCTTCCGGCCCGTGCTGTTCAATAATCGCCTGCCATTTTGTCGTTATGCTGGCAATTGCCTCGTCCCAGGAAACCGGCGCAAAACTGCCGCTGCCCTTGGCACCCCGCCGCCGCAACGGGGTTGTGAGCCGCTGCGGCGAGTGGACGGTTCGCTCATAATGGGCCATTTTCGGGCACAGCGTGCCCCTGGTAAAAGTGTGATCCGGATCGCCCTGGACTTTGACCACTTTCCCCGCCTTTACTAATACAAGGAGACCACAGGCATCAGGACAATCATAAGGACAAACCGAGCGTACAACCTCCATAACGATTTCCTCCTTGGTTCTTGCCGGGATGGTATCTGCCCTCTTGTCTCCCGGATTGAAGATTGTAAGGGCTTAGTTGCATTTGCTAAAGCCGCAGTGCCGGCAAATGACACAGCCGCCTTCATGCTCTACCAGCTTGCCGCATTCGGGGCACCCATTTTCCCCGGCTCTGAGGGTGACATTCCCTTCCGCCTGATCCCCATTTTGGAGTTTCATTACTTTTTCAATAACCTTGCCGATCGCATCAGGGCAGGATAATACCTGCAAATCGTTTTGCCTGATTGTCGAATGGCATCTGATGCCTTTTAACTGGTCAATGATCGAATTAGCATCCATACCGGACCGCAAAGCAATAGAAACCAGCCGTGCCGTAGCCTCGGACTGGGACGGGCAGCCGCCGGCCCGGCCGGTGTTGGTGAACACCTCACAGATGCCATGCTGATCATAATTAACAGTGATAAATATCGTGCCGCAGCCGATCTTAACCTTTTCCGTAAAGCCGGTGGTTATATCCGGCCTGGCTCTGGGGGCAAAGAAACCCTGTTTTGGTTCAGTCACTGTTTCTGCCGGTGCAGGTGGTTCTTTACCGTTAACCTTGCCGATATTCAGCACCTGCAAATCCCTGCTGCCATCCCGGTAAATCGTTACCCCCTTGCAACCGGTTTCATAAGCCAGGGTAAATATATCGCTAACATCTTCCCGGGTAGCTTTACTACTGAGATTAACAGTCTTCGAGACAGCATTATCGGTGTGCTTCTGGAATGCGGCCTGCATTTTCACATGCCATTCCGGGGAAATATCATGGGCAGTAACAAAAACCGCCTGCACGGAAGCCGGCAGGGCAGCCAGGCCTTTTATTGTTCCCCGGGCCGCAATCGTCCGCATCAATGGCTCACTGTAAAAGCCACCGGTTAGGGCCGCTTGTTTAAAAAACGGGTTTGTCTCCATTAATTCGTCATTGTCCATAACATTCCGGATATAGGCCAACGCAAATAATGGTTCAATACCACTGGAGACGCCGGCCAGAATGCTTAATGTACCGGTTGGTGCGATCGTTGTTGTGGTGGCATTGCGAACCCTGATTCCGTGCTGGCAATGTGTGCTTTTTTCAAACTGGGGAAACACGCCTTTGCGTTCGGCCAGTTCTGCTGACGCTTCTCTGGCCTGCTCCCGGATAACACCTATAAGCTGTTCCGCAAGGTCCAGTGCCGGCTGCGAATTATACGGGATGTTCAGCCGGAATAACAAATCAGCCCAACCCATAATCCCTAACCCGATTTTTCTGGTGCTTTTTGTTATCTGCTCAATTTCAGGCAAGGGATACTTATTGACATCAATCACATTATCGAGAAAATGAACGGCTTTTTTTACAACAGTCACAAGCCGTTCAAAATCAAGAACCGGTCCGTTTCCCTGGTCTGTTACCAGCAGGCTTACATTTATCGAACCGAGATTACAGGATTCATAAGGCAGCAGCGGCTGTTCACCACAGGGATTGGTACTTTCAAAATCCCCGAGTTCCGGTGTCACATTGTCCTGATTCAGCCTGTCTAAAAAGATGATTCCCGGCTCGCCATTGCGCCAGGCCATGTCGACAATCGCCGCAAATACCGCCCGGGCGTTTAAACTCCCGGTTATAGTCTGACTATGAGGGTCGATTAAATCATAATCCGCGTTTGCTGCCACCGCTTTCATAAACGTTTCGGTAATGCCAACACTGAGATTAAAATTGGTAATATCGGCGTTATCCTGCTTAGCAGTAATAAAATCCATAATATCAGGATGATCCACCCGGAGAAGGCCCATATTGGCCCCCCGGCGGGTGCCGCCCTGTTTTACCGCTTCGGTTGCGGCATTAAAAACTTTCATAAAACTAACCGGGCCGCTGGCAACCCCGCCGGTTGAATTTACTGCCGACCCTTTCGGCCTTAACCGGGAAAAACTAAACCCTGTCCCCCCGCCGCTTTTATGAATCATAGCGGCATTTTTCAGGGTTTCAAAAATATTTTCCATTGAGTCTTCTATCGGCAGCACAAAGCAAGCGCTTAATTGCCCCAAAGGCCGGCCGGCATTCATCAGGGTCGGTGAATTGGGCAGAAACTCCAGACCGGACATCATTTCATAAAATTCATCCTCAATCGTCTGTAAAGCCAGGGCTGAAACATAGGGGGCATCGGCAGCAGCGACCGCTTTAGCAACCCGGCGGAACATCCCGGCACTGTCTTCCAGCAGCTGACCATTTTCATCTTTGGCAAAATAGCGTTTTTCCAGTACCTTAATTGCATTATCTGACAAAATCATTAATAACAACCTCCTGATCAAACACTATATTTAGTATATATTATTTTCATCGATACAATATATTGTATCGATTATCAAGAAAAGCGTCAAGAAAAAATTGGCTCTGCCAGCAAAAATGCTCCCGCCTGACGGCAGGAGCAATGGGGTCAGTCCTTGCTACTGTTATAATCCCGGTCATTAAAATAATTTAACCAGGACGATGTCCGGTGCAAATCCCAGTTACAGGGCGCCATATACTTGGACTTCATCCGTTCTTCTTTACCCTGGCCTTTAAAACCCTCGTACATTTTGACATAAATACACTTTTGTTGGCCGGGATAAACCTCACACCAGCCGTCGCGGCTGCCGCCGCAGGCTCCATTCCGCTGCTGCTTGGGGCACTGGGACATCGGGCAGATAAAACCAAGTTCATGCATGGCACAATCGCCGCAAAACCGGCATTCGTTCGTCACCGTTTTAGTCGTATACTCGGCAAGAGTAAACGGCTGCTTCAGCCAGGACTTGTCAACAAATTTAGCAATTGCCTTATTCACAGGATACAGGGGCGCCTTAGGGTCGAATGCCACCCCATGCACCACGTCCATCAGCGACTGTTTCAGCGACGAACCGGTCTGACTGCGTTTGGCAGGCTGACAGGTATTAAGGCCTGTTGCCTGATCCTTCTCAAAGAAATAGAAGCCCCCGGCCTGCGGATGATCAAATTCGGCAGCAGCAATCTCCTGCCAGTCAGCGCTTAGCTCCTCACCTTTTTCCATAATATACTGTACCTCAGTATACCCGAGTCCATGACCGCCAATGTTGACGCCATCGTATTTAAGACCTTTGAGCACGGCATACAGCTTGGCTGCCCGCAGCAACTGCAGCTCTTTTTTATTGCTCTGCGCCGCTTCGGCCGCCAGCTTGTCCACCAGGGAATCGGTAACCACACAGCCGGGAATCAGATTCTGATTCATTAGCCTGGCAACAGGCAAAGACAGCACAAAAATATTACCAACCAGCGCTACCGCCAGCCGGTTACTGTCAACATATTTTCTTAACTCATCAAACTTTCTGGCATCATAGCCCAGCTGAGTAATAATAAATTTGGCGCCATTGTCAAGCTTCTTATGCAGTTTATAATACTGGGCCATGGTTTCCGCCTCGGTCGATTTGAAAGGGGATACGACAGCGCCGGCAAAAAAATTAGTGGCCGGGAGCTTAGAGTAATCACCCGCATTCATTTTCGTAATCATCCGCAGTGCGTGTACCGCATCAAAATCAAAAACCGGCTTGGCACTGCCGGCATAGCCTGCGCCCGGATAATCACCGGTCATGACCAGCAGGTTCTGTATATCGGCCCTGCCCAGAGCATATAATTCACTCTCCAGGGCGTTCCTGTTCTTATCTTTGCTGGTAAAGTGGACAAGTGGGTCAATCCCCCGCTGTTTAGCTTCAACAGCCATTGCATAGGCGGCAATAGCCGATTTACCGCCCGGATTGTCAGTTATCGTAATTGCATTGATTCTGGGGTCTTTTGCTGCCAGTTCAGCCATTTTCACCAGATGCTCCTGGGCTTTTTCCCGTGCCCCCCGGCCTGGCACCAGTTCCCAGGTTACGGACAGTTGTGCCGGGTCAGCCAGCGCTTCGCTGAAAGAGAGTTTTACCGTCATGATAGTGTCACCCCTTGCCGCATTTTTGCTTGCATTATACCACTTTTAAAAGTATTCTCATTAGTAGTCATTTTAACTATAAAAACAGAAAAATACAACCCCTGTCAGGCCTGTCATCCTGTCAATATCAAAACATTAGAAAAACTTGGCTTATGCCAAGTCCTTAAGGCCGCCTGTACCCTTGAGAGTAAAAGATTGTTCTTAGCCCTTGATAATAGCATCGAATTTTTATAACTTCGGCGGGGAGAAAAAAGCCGGTTCCAGCCGGAACCGGCCTGACACAACCGAACTATTCAGCGGGCGGCACCTATAGATAGTTGTGTTTAATGCAGTTTTTAACCCCTATAAACAGTTTGAGCTGCGATCATTGTCAAATGAGAAGAACAGCAGGATAATGATCAAGATAATGATAATCCAACTTGAACCTCCGCGACCGCCAAATCCACCAAATCCCATAAGGAGGCCTCCTTTGTAGTATGTTACTGAGAAGATACTATATAGTATGATCAAGCAAACACTTTGGCGACTGGACGCTTGTTAAAAATTAACTTAAGCTTTGCAGCTACTGGCAATATTTATTTTTAATTAATGTATTGACTTGCTTATTGGCAGGGATTATAATCTTATTGATTATGATTATCAAAATCAATGATAAGTTGATTTTATATGACTGTTGTCAGTCAATTTATGTAACTGATAAAATACGTAAGCTCAGCTTTGCTTATTTATAATAAATCCGCAAAAATTAGAGTTTGACGTAATACTTATATCAACCGCCGTCAGACAAAGGAGCCCGGCTGACTACGCAAAGTGACAGGAGCGATGTAGCATGAAAAATTAAAGGTTAATTTTTTTACCCTCGACTGACTAATATCAGTCAGTATTGCGTGACAAGTACATATTATACCGTAAGTTAGCGTTTTTCTTGAGGTAAACGGTGTTGCCGCAAGGGGCTTAAATTGTGAACACCAATATTGGGAGGGGAAGATTATGATTAACAGCAAGCGAAAAAAAATAGTCTGCTCACTGCTCAGCAGTGCAGTACTGTTCAGTATGACCGGACCGGCGGCGGCCGCGGAGGCTGAGCAGGAGTATCATTTTGCCGAATATGTGGTCACTGCCAACCGCATGCCGGTAAAAACAACAGAGGTAGCGGCCAACGTAACCGTCATAACCGGCGAGACAATTGAGAAAGGCGGCTTTACGCGGATATCGGATGTTTTACGGGATAACAACATCAATACCGGCTCAACCAGCTTTGGTTCATTTCCGGTGCTGAATGGTGACGACCGCGTTTTAGTGCTTGTTGACGGGCGTAAAATGAACTGGCCGCATCTGATGTTTAGCGGCAACGACCATGTCATTAATATTGACGGCATATCGGTCAAAAATATTGAACGCATTGAAATCCTGCGCGGACCGGGTTCATCCTTATACGGCAGCGATGCTGTCGGCGGGGTGGTTAACATTATCACCAAAAAAGCCGAGGGCAACCGTACCTCCATCGCCGCGGAGTTTGGCAACTGGGGCTTTAAACGTTATAACCTCACCACCGAAGGCCAAACCGATGACATTAGTTATTTCCTTACTGCCGAACAGAAGAAACGGAATAATTTCGAATATAAAGAAGCCAATACCGGCAAAACCAAAACCCATGCCGCCAGCCAGCTGGATCAGGATCTGGTAACCCTGCGCCTTGATAAAGAGCTGGGCGCCGGCCGCGATCTCTCCCTCCAATGGGAGCATACCAATGACCAGACAGGCTTTGGCGCCGCGTTAACAGAGACGGGCAGCGCCGCCAACCCGGAAGGACGGCAGGATCTTACAAGCAATAATATTGCCTTAACCTACCGCTGGAACCAGGACAGCGGGACAGGCAATTTTTTGCGGGTATACCGCAACACCTCGACCGGTACCCTTTATAAGTCGCTGGTAAAATCGGACGGAGTCAGTCCCTATACCTATGACCTCTATGCCAATGGCGCCGAATGGCAGCAAAGCTGGAAACTCAGTGATAAGCAGACCCTGGTGGGCGGCGTTAGCTGGCTGCAGGAGCATTTGGATGACCAGGACACGATTAACCGGGGCGTTACCACCAAATCGGTGTTCCTGGAAAATAGCTGGCGCCTGCCGGACAAGTGGCTGCTTACTGCCGGCACCCGCTATGACGACCAGAGTATTGTTGGTGCCAATACCACCTCGCGGCTGTCAATAAACCGTGAGCTTAACGACACAACCAATATCTACGCCTCCTGGGGGCAATATGTCCGCAACCCCACCGTCGCCCAGCTATTCAGCAATACAACCTTCTGGGTCGGCAATCCGCGCCTTAAGCCGGAAGAAGGCCATACCGTCACCGTGGGGGTTAATACGGAGCTGGGTGACGGCACGAAACTGCAGACAAGTGTCTATAGCAGCCGCCTGAAAAATGCGATCCAATGGAAAGGCTTCTGGCCGTTGCCTGATCCGGGCTATTATGAAAACATCGACCGGGAAAAAAGACAAGGGCTGGACATAACCTTAAGCAAGACATTATCACCCCAGTGGGATGTAACCGCCGGCTATGCCTACGCCCGGATAAAAACCACTGCCGACAGCCCCAGCGGCTATAAAAATGATCCGAAGAACAGCCAGCCCAACGGCTATCATCTGGGCTTTAACTACAATCAGGACAAATGGGACGCCGGTCTTACCCTCCGGGCGGCAACCAACCGCAGTTTAGAAAAATTCACCTCTAAATCCTATCTGACCATGGATATGACTGTTAACTATCAGGTCACGCCAACTACCCGTATCTATGCAAATGCTTACAACTTAACCAATGAATCTTACGAGCTCATTGGCAACATTTGGTATCAACCCGGCTCTTACCCGATGGCAGGGCGCAACTTCTTTATTGGTATGGAACACCGGATGTAATCCGGAAAGGTAAGACATGCACTGCTCAGTGGCATTAGCGGGCAGTGCATGTTCTTTTTTTGAACCAGGATAAAAAATAGTATTTGCTAAACCCTGATTAAGAGTTACAATAATAACGATAATGATAATCTGTTTCATTTGCAAGCTGATAATTTAGAAAAGAAGAAGCAGGAGAAATTAGATGAGACAAGGTAAAATGTATTCTGTAGCTCAGCCTGACGGTATCATTCAACAACAGCGGAATTTTGTTTTGCTGCTGACTTGCCTGGGGGCCATTATGGTGCTTTCCCTATTGCTGGCAGTAAGTCTGGGATCAGCTAAAATTACAGCCGGTGAAGCCTACCGCATCATTTTGTATAAAGCATTTCATCTGAATATCAATCATATTGCCGAGCAGGCATCTTTGGCGCACTTGGATATTATTTGGGAAATCCGCCTGCCCCGTGTGCTCATGTCCGCCTTTGTCGGCGCCGGCCTGGCGGTATGCGGGGCCGTCCTGCAGGCAACTGTGCAAAATCCGCTGGCCGAGCCTTATATTCTGGGTATATCCGCCGGCGCCTCACTTGGCGCAACCTTCTCGATTTTGCTGGGCGGCTTAGCCGGGATACTGTTCGGTCTGGGTACGGCTGTCTGGGCTTTTATCGGCGCTTTGGCAGCCTCGCTGTTTGTTATGACCTTAGCCAGTATCGGCGGCCGGCCGTCTACTGTTAAAATGGTGCTGGCCGGCTCGATCGCCAGTGCTTTATTTATTGCTCTTGCCAATTTCATTATCTATATTGCCAGCAATGCGGAAGGCATGCGCACCGTCACCTTCTGGACCATGGGGTCGCTGGCGGCAGCCAAGTGGGATACCCTGGCGTTGCCGGCAGCCGGCGTTGCCGCCTGCTGTATCTTTTTTCTCACTCAGTTCCGCACGCTGAACACACTGCTGCTGGGCGAAGAAGCGGCGATTTCCCTGGGCGTTGATCTGGATAAGGTCCGCCGCCTTTATTTTGTCATTACCGCTTTGGTTACCGGCTTAATTGTTGCGGCCTGCGGTATTTTCGGGTTTGTCGGTTTAGTTGTGCCCCATGTTGTCAGGGGTGTTGTCGGGGCCGATCACCGGCGGTTAATACCGGCGACAATCCTGGCCGGTGCAATTTTTTTAATTTGGGCCGATGTGCTGGCGCGGATTGTCCTCGCCAGCGGCGAATTGCCGATCGGCATTCTTACCGCGCTGGTCGGAGCTCCCTTTTTCATGTATATTCTCGTTAAACAGTCATTAAATTTTGGCGGTCAGTAAGCGAATGTATTAACATGGCCCCTGCCTGCCGACGCACACGGAAGGAGCTGACAGATGAACAGACATCTATGCCCAGGCATTATCCTGGCTATTGCCTTTACAGTACTGACCGCAGCGTGCGGCTTAAACCAACCAGTGACGAAAACCCCGCCGGTTCAGACCGGTTCCGCCGCCTATCCTGTTACGATAACAAATTATGATTATGCTGAAAACCAAATTTACTTTACCTATCAGCAACCTCCGGCCCGGGTCGTTGTCACTCATCCCGGGGCTACTGAGCTGTTACTGGACCTGGGGCTGGAATCGCGGATACTGGCGACAACAGCCCCCTATGGCAGGCCGGTGGCGCAGGTCGCGGAAAAATATGCCGGCCTGAATATCCTTAAAGCCCCGTATATGCCGACAGAAGAAGAATTGCTGGAAATGCAGCCTGATATGATTATCGGCTGGGTTCACCAGTTTTCGCCAACCGGTATGGGCCAGGTTAAAACCTGGCAAGCCCGGAAGGTGGGCACCTACATTCTGCCCAGCACACTGGTAAAAGCCAGACCATCGCTGGAAACCATGGTTTACAGCAATATTGCCGATATGGGCCGAATTTTTAACATCCAGCCGGTCACCGGTCCCTATATCGAGAAACTTAGGACCCGGGTGGCTACTATCCGGAATTCACTCCAGGACGTGACCAGGAAAAAAACAGTGCTCGTCCTGCAAGACCATTTTAACGGCACCTTTTCCCTCTACGACAGCCAGCACTTAATCAGTCACATGGTTGAACTGGCCGGTGGTATCAATCTGTGCGAAAGCCGGACCTCATTTGTCGGTGCGGAAAAAATACTGGCTTATGATCCGGATTTTATTATCTTTGTATCTGTCGATAGAAATAATTTTGCCGAAGATCTAAGTGATGAGGCAGCAATAAAAAGCCTGCAGGCCGTTACCGAGCTGCGCGGCCTGCAGGCCATCCAACAGGGCAATATCATAAATCTGCCTTTTTTCACGGTCAATAATGCCGGCATTCGCACGATTGACGGGATTGAAAAGATCGCCGCCCATTTATATCCCGCTAAGTTCAACTAATTAGGATTCTGTAATTGTGCCGCCATTTACATGCAGCACCTGGCCCGAGACATAGCGGGAATCGTCAGACGCAAGATATACATAGGCTGGCGCCAGCTCAAACGGCTGCCCGGCCCGGCGCATTGGTGTTTCGGTGCCAAAGGTGGTAATATAACCGGCCGGCCAGCTGGCCGGCTGCAGCGGGGTCCAGACCGGCCCCGGCGCGACGGCATTGACACGAATCTGCTGCCCAGCCAGCGAGATTGACAACGAACGGGTAAAGCTGACTAATGGCCCCTTTGGTTGCCGAATAGTCAATCAGATACTGATTGCCCTCATAAGCAGTAACCGATGTAGTATTGATGATTGCACTGCCAGGTGACAAATGAGGCAGCACGGCCTTAGTCAGATAGAAAAAGCCATAGATATTGGTCCTGAATGTATTATCCAGCTGCTCAGCCGTAATATCCAGGATGCTGCATTGGGGAAACTGAACGCCGTGGTTATTAACAAGAATATCAATCCTGCCAAAACGATCCATGGTTTTTGCAGCTACCTGGCCGGCGACCGCCTCATCCCGCAAATCACCGGCAATCGCCAGACACCGCTGCCCCAGCTCTGCTATGCGCTCCTTCGTTGCTTTTGCATCCCGGTGCTCATTTAAATAAACAATGACAACATCGGCGCCTTCCTTGGCAAAAGCAATCGCCGCCGCCCGGCCAATGCCACTGTCACCGCCGGTAATGATTGCCACCTTTCCCTCCAGCTTGCCGCTGCCGCAATATTCCCGATTTTCCGCGATAGGCGGCGGTACCATCTCATATTCCAGGCCGGGCTGCACCGCCTGCTGCTGCGGCGGAAACGAAAGCGGTTGGTCTGTGCATTTTTTTTCATACCATAATAGGGATACTTCGGATACATAACATTGCTCCTTACGCCTTTTTATTTTATCTTATGCGCATTTAAATATTATGTAACACCTTCCCGCAAGACAAGGGGACGGTAGCTGCGTCTTGGCAAGACGCAGCTACCGTCCCCGGTTCTTTATTCTCCTTGCCTGTAGTTTCACCTGCGGCAATTTGTTCATATGCTATGTTTTTTTGAACAAAGGCAACTACCGTCCCCGGTCTGACCGCTGGCCTATTTGCGGCTGCCAGTACTTCTCCACGTCGCTGATCAGGTTGTTGATATGCTCAATCATGGCTGCCCGGGCTTTGTCGCCATTACCGCTCCTGATGCTTTCCGCAATTTTTTGATGATCCACATGCACAAGGCTGTGGACCTGGAGCCGGATATGTTCCAGTACCGGCGACAACTGGGTATCCTGCCTGATCAGACTGATGGCTGCGGCCAGCACGCGATTCCGGGCCATGTTGACAATAATGCCATGAAATACAACATCTTCCGCGGCCAGGGCCGCCTGCAAAGCCTGGATCTCCTCCGGCTTAGCGTTTTGCGCAGCCAGGTAGGCAAGTTCACCCTCGATAGCCCGGCGGGCGATTAACACCTCCAGCAGCTGCTCCCGGGTATGGCCCTGCACGGCCGCCAGCAATTCCTCGCCCTGCTTTTGCCGGCGCTCTTTGCCTGCCAAATCCTCAAGCCGTTCACTCCCGCTCCCTGACAGCCTCCGGCCCTGAAATCCGGCCTTTTCCGTCCAGCCGGCAATATCCATGTCCCGCAGGATTCGGCCGACAGTAGCCTCACTGAAGGAATACCCCAGCGACTGCAGCTTGACGGCAATAGAGCCGCACCCCATCGGCCGGCCGTTAGATTCATTTATGATGGAGAGTATATCATACTCCAGATTTTCTTTATCACTAAGTGCCACGCGTTTTCCCCCTAGGAATAGTACTTGGTGGTTACATTCTAGATAACGTAAGCTAATTCCTTCTCGCCTGGTAGCGGCTAAAGGTTCATATATCTGCTATAAGCAAAAAAAATCTCTCATGCAAGCAATCTGCATGAGAGATTTAGCTGCCTGGTTACATGAGGAGTATCGCCACAATCGTTGTTGCAATAAAACCTAAAATGACGGGGAAAAAATTCTGGCGCGCTAAATCAATGGGATTAACACCGGTTATGGCGGCAACAGGAATCAGCCCCCAGGGGATGATGGTCCCGCCCCCGGTCCACACCCCGGCAATCTGTCCCAGTGCAGCCAACGTTGCCTTATCAAGCTGAATCGCTTTATCAAAAGTGGCGGCAACAGCGCCAACAAGCGGCAGCGGCGAAAAACCGGAACCATCCAGACCGACGACAATACCTGTCGTTAGACTGACTATGGCCACGAACACCTTATTAAGAGGTACAGCCTGCGATAAGGCTAAACCAAAGTCTTCCAGAAATCCGGTGGCCGCCTGGGTGTCAAGGATCGTCTTGGCAAGCTCCCCCTTGCCGAGGAAAAAGAAACCGCCGATAATAATGACCGGAGCAAAAATCTTAATACCGAACATAAACCCTTCACGGACATAGTCGGTAATTTTCTCAAACCCGGCCCAGCGGTATTTTAACAAAGTGCCCAGCGCCAGGATTAAAACGGCGGTTGCTCCCAGCAGCGCGGTCGCATCGCCGCCGCGGAGCTGAAAGGCCCACATAGCCGCAACATCCAAAGCAAAAGCGACCGGAGTGAGAATCGCCAGGAAATAGGATACCCAGTCCAGCTCCCGTTCGACCTCCCGGGCGGTCAGGGCGGCCTGTTCGGTGATAATCTGCACAGGATTGCGGGCCATGCTGCGTTTGAGCATAATATAGGCCGTAACAGTAGTCACTAACCCCATGGTAACGGCCAGCGGAATGCTGGCGGCAATGACTGGCGAGGGATCGGCAAAGCCGGCCGCTTTAGCCGTTATCGTCGGCGCCCCCTGGATCACATAGTCGGTGGAGAGAGCAATCCCATGCCCAAAAAGATTCATCGCCACGGCTGCGCCCATGGCCGGCAGACCGGCCCGGATAGCCGCCGGCACCATAATAGCGCCAATGAGAGCAGTGGCCGGTGACGGCCAGAAAAACCAGGACGTCAGCAGCATGGCAAAACCAATTGTCCAAAAGGCAATATCAGGGTTAATCATAAGCCGGGCCGCAGGCCGCATCACCAAATAGTCGGCGCCGGTGTCACTAAGCAATTTGGACAAGGCCACAATCAGCGAAATGACAACAATAATGCCCCAAAACTCATTGCCGGCTACAATCAAGGCATTAAAGACCGTACTGACGCCGCTGATAAAACTGTTTTTTACCAGCCAGCCTACGGACAGCAGCCCTGCAATGCAGGGTATGACCGGATCTTTTCTGAAAGCCATAACCACAATGACAACGCCGACCCAAAACAAAAACAACCAATGAGCAGTTGTCAATTCTACTGTCATGCCCATACCTCCTCATTGCCGCTGATGGGTGTGGCAAACAGGCCGGTCAAGCCGGCCGCTTCAACCCGGGCTTTAATTGCCGCTATATCCGTGGTGTATAAACCCTCGGCCTGCATCCGTTGAAAATAATTGGCCCCGGAAAAGGTGTATTTCTTGGTAATCCCCTCTTTAGTCTGCATCCTTTCGCGGACATGGGCAATGGCATCCCCACAGGCAATACTGGCCGGAAGTTCAACCGGCTTATGCCCCAGCGCAAACCGGGCGGCATTATGGCCGGCGACCGTACCGGTAACAATAGCCTCCGTATGCCCAACCAGCAGACCGGCCTTTTCACCACCGCAGAATACATTGGCCAGTCCCTCTACCTTCAGGGCATTATCCCGGGGCAGCATGCCAAAATAACGCATAGAGTTGCCGATATCGCCGGCATAGGGATCTTCGTAGCGGGCATTGGCACAGCCGGGAATCTGCCGCAATATCGCCAGCGGATAATAAGCAGTCATTAGCTTAGCATGACCAGTATCCAGCAGGACTATGTTCTCGGCAAATTCCTTTAATGCATACTGCTGGCAGGCCTTCTGGCCGAGAGAGTCCATACTTTTGCGCAAAGCCGGCGGCACCGGGATAACGCAAACCCCGGTTCTGTTCAGTTCCTCCCTGACCGCAGGTGACAAGGAGTCCTTATGCAGCTTGCAGGACCCGCTCATAGCGCCGAATGTCCCGTCCGGCTTTTCGCCGATAATCTCTTTAATACCGGCTCTGGCCGCAATACTAAGCCGGGGTCCGAAGGTAGGGCAGCGGTAGATGCACATGGCACAGCCATTGCCGTACTTCATGCAGTTGCCCTGAGGGCCGGCAGTGCCTGATACATCAACAAAGGCATCACCTGTCAATTCTATAGTTTCGTTGCCGGGAAAGACATCGGCAAAAACTTTCCCGATGCGGCCACCGGCCAGATCAATGTCTTTTACGCGGGTTTTTAAATAAATATTGATGCCGGCGGCCAGCAGGGCGTTCTTAACAGCCGGTTCAATTGTGGATACATCGTACAAATTAACATTCTTGTGGCCGGGAAACTCAATGTTCTTGTGCCGGGAATTAGCGTCACAGATCTTGAACAGCTCGCCGCCGCCCATGGCGATCATCTCTTCGGTTGCGGTAAAGCGGCCGTTATTGCGCATAATACCGCCAACAAGCCCGGTACCCAGGAGCATATCCGCCCTTTCAAGCAGATGTACCTCACAACCGGCCTTCCGGGCTGCGAGAGCCGCCGCCGTCCCCGACCAGCCGCCACCAACAATTACAACTTTTTTCATAATAAGAACCCCCTAAAGTATTGTTAAAATAAAATGAGAGTAGATTTAGAAAGAATTCCAAATCTACTCTGCGCTGAGTAAATATTTAGTTTGCAATCGTAATGCTGAGTGGTTGCCGGTAAATAAAAACAGCAATGCCGCTGTAATTTGGCGACATTGCCACTCATCATTGATGATCGAATGTTGATTAAATTCTACTCAAAACGACAAAATCCTGCTTACATTTATAAAAACAGAGAAAATATATTATGGTAATTTAATCCATAAATTTTTAGCAATAAACAAAAAATAATTCTTGCAGAGTCAGCTATTTTTGTGTAGAATAAAGATATTAAAAAGTTACATCGCTCCTCATCATTAATGAGCTATATGCTATAGCATGAACTTACAGCTAGCGGTCACAATGACGTGCCGACTCAGAACAGACCTGAGTCGGTATTTTTAGTTACAGCAGATAAGCAACAGGGGGCCGGTTGGGATTAAGAAGCCGGAACTGCAGCCCGGATTGAATTATTACCGTACTAAGGGGGGATTATTTCGCTTAACTACTCATCATTGATGAGGTCATTGGTTGTCCATAAGTAAAACTGCCCGCCCAAAACCGGGCTATTAAAGGAGGTTTCCCCTATGGCACCTGTTATTGCCAGCAAATTTGATCACATTCCTTATGCCGGAATCCGGAAAGTATTTCAAAAGGCCAACGAACTGGAGGCCCAGGGCCAAAAAGTTGTTCACTTTGAGATTGGCCGGCCCGATTTTGATACACCCGCGCACATTAAAGAGGCAGTAAAGGTTGCCCTGGACCAGGGTCATGTCCACTATGCGCCCAATAACGGCATACCGGCCTTGCGCACAGCCCTGGCAATGCGGCTCCAGGTTGATAAAGGGCTCAATTACGACGCCGACAATGAGATTATGGTAACAGCCGGCGGCCAGGAAGCCTTATATCTAACATTTCTCGCGCTGCTCAATGCCGGTGATGAGGTCATTATTCCCGATCTGTGCTTTGGCCCTTTTGCCCTGGGGATTATACTGGCAGGCGGTGTGCCTGTAAGGGTGCCGCTGCAGCCTGAGAATAACTATGCCTACGATTTAGCCGCCGCCAAACAGGCGGTTTCGCCCCGGACCAAGGCAATTATCGTCAATTCTCCCCACAATCCAACAGGCAGTGTTTTAACCAAAGAACAATTAGCCGCTGTCGCCGATTTTGCAATTACTCATGATTTGCTGCTTATTTCCGATGAAGCCTATGACAAAATGCTGTATGAAAACAGCTATATATCGCCGGCCGGCTTGCCGGAAATGAAGGAACGGACCATCGTTTGCGGCACACTCTCCAAAACCTTTGCTATGACAGGGTGGCGCGTAGGCTATATCGCCGCTCCGGCCGCAGTGGTTGGGGCGGCCGTCCGGGCCCAGCAAAATGTTATGTTGTCCCTGTGTACCTTTGCCCAGCACGGAGCGGTGGCAGCGCTCACAGAATCGCAGGCCTGCGTTACCGCCATGATGCAGGAATTTGCCCGGCGCCGCAAGCTTGTTCTGGAAATGATCCGGCAGATACCGGGGCTCGAATTGCCCGGGATTCCCCAGGGTGCCTTTTATGCGTTTCCGCGTATTACACTGCCCCGGGTAACCTCGGCCCAGGTTGCCGATTACCTGCTGAATGATGCGGGCGTGGCCGTGGTGGACGGACTGGCCTTTGGTGAAGGCGGCAACGGCCATTTCCGTATTTCTTATGCGGTATCTTACGAAGACTGCCGGTTAGGGCTGGAACGTATTGCCGCTGTTATGAGCGATTTCCAGAAAAAATACGGCTGAAAAAGAGGGATTGTAAATGGCAGTTATTGTTAGTGTCATGCCTAAATGGCGATTCGATACCTCCCGGGTCGAATTGCCGCCACACTGGGATTTTCAGTTTATCAATCCGGCCACCGATGCCGAATTAATTAACGCCTGCCGGCAGGCTGATTGCCTGCTGGTGCCGGCCAGCTTCCCCGTTATCAATGCCGCCATGCTCCGCCAGCTTTCGCACCTGCAGCTGATTCAGACAGTCGGCGCCGGCTATGACCTCATCGACAGTATGGCCGCGGCCGAGCTTGGCATTCCGGTGGCAAACGTACCGGGAGCCAATGCAAAATCAGTGGCGGAGTTTACGGTAGGACTAATCATCGCCCTGCAGCGGCAGCTCTGCACCGCCGACCGGGAAACAAAAGCCGGCCACTATGCTGCCATCCGGCAGGCACTGCTTAAAACCGGACTAAACGAGATCAGCGGCAGTGTTATCGGCCTGGTAGGACTAGGGGCTATCGGCTGCCAGGTAGCCAGAATCATGACATTTCTGGGGGCTTCCGTGTGCTACTATAGCCGTTCCGGCAGCGCTGCGGCGCTGGTACCAGAATTGGCAATAACCTACAAACCTTTACACGAACTGCTGGCGATTAGCAATATTGTGAGCGTCCATGTACCGTTAACCGCCGACACCCGGGGATTAATCGGACGCTATGAGCTTGGCCTGATGCCGGCCGGCAGTCTCTTGGTCAATACCGCGCGGGGCGAGGTCATTGATCAGCAGGCACTGGCGGCAATGCTGGAAACAGGACATCTGGGCGGCGCGGCCGTGGACGTAGTAGCCCCTGAACCACCGCCGCCGGATCATCCCTTGCTATCACTCTCGCCGGCCGCCCGGGACCGGCTGTTGATCACACCGCATATCGCCGGTGTTACCATTGGCGCTTTTCGGGATATGCTCCTCGGGGCGCTCGAGAACATTGGCCGGGTCCTGGCCCATACCCCCCCACATAATGTGGTCAATGGTGTTGCAGTAAAAAATAAAGACTATACCTAGCGGAAGGATTAACGATATGAAAAATGTATTAATTACCTCCAAGGCCTTTGGCAGTCAGCTTGATAACCAACATCGCCAACAGCTCCTAAGCTACTTTGCCGACAATGGCTGGCAGATTATCTGGAACCCCGGCGAGCAGGCCATGAGTGCGGCTGATATTATAAAAATAAATGCCGAACAGCCGCTGGCAGCGATTGCGGTTTATTCCAGCTCGGATGAGCTCAGCAGTGCCGTATTTGAACATTGCCACAACCTAAAAGTAATATCCCGGCATGGTGTCGGCGTCGAAAACATTGATCTGGCGGCAGCGCAAAAAGCCGGCGTCCAAATAAAAACAACGGCCGACATGCCGGGCTACGAAACGGTTGCCGATCTGACTTTTGCCCTCATGCTCACTATTGCCCGGCAAATACACATAATTGATGCCCAATTACGCCAGAATAAGTGGTATCGTCCTGTCAGCAGCGATGTCTGGGGAAAAACACTGGGTATCCTCGGCCTGGGGCGTATAGGCAAGGCTGTTGTTACCCGGGCGCAGGGATTTGGTATGAAACTATTAGCCTGCACCGGTCATCCTGATCAGGAATATTTTACGGCCAACAAGATTACGCTTTGCTCTAAAGAAGAGCTGGTTGCCCAGGCGGACTTCATCACGCTGCACGCTGCATTAAATGAACAAACCCGGGAAATGATCAATACCAGGGATTTCTCCCTGATGAAACCCACCGCCTATCTGATTAACACTGCCAGGTCCGGCCTTGTTAACCAGGCCGCCCTGCTTAACGCTCTGAAGACTAAACAAATCGCCGGTGCCGCCCTGGATGTGTTTGATATTGAAC
This sequence comes from Sporomusa termitida, assembly GCF_007641255.1. Classification (NCBI taxonomy): domain Bacteria; kingdom Bacillati; phylum Bacillota; class Negativicutes; order Selenomonadales; family Sporomusaceae; genus Sporomusa; species Sporomusa termitida. The sequence goes on along the minus strand of NZ_CP036259.1, from coordinate 221,858 downwards.
CGGCGGTTAACGACCTGCTGCTTAAAGAAAATCTTGCTAATGTTGTCGCGACGGCGCATGTGGGCTCATACACCTTTGACTCGATCAGGCGCATGGATTTTCTGGTAGCTGAAAACATAGTCACTGCCAATGCCACTGCCAAACCGGCCCGTTCGCCGGCAAATTTCAATAAAAATAATTATTCCGAGTTGAAAATTAGCTGATCAGCAAGGAAGTGACAGGGTTGTCTTTCGATAATATACCGATTCTTATCATTCTGGTACTGGCGCTTATTGCCAAGAATCAGTCGGTGGCCATGGCTGCCGCCATATTGCTAATCATTAAGTTGCTTGGTTTTAGTTCATGGTTTTCTGTCCTGGAAAGCAAAGGGATAAATATTGGCATAACCATTCTCACCATCGCTATTTTGGCCCCGCTGGCTTCAGGTAAAATCACCTTGCGCGATATGTATGATGCGGTTGTCAGTCCGATAGGCCTGCTGGCCGTAATAACCGGTGTTTTTGCCGCCTGGCTGGGCGGCAGGGGGGTAATGTTTTTCAAAGCCTCGCCCGATACAATTACCTCCCTGATCCTGGGAACCATTGTCGGCATATCGTTTTTCCAGGGGATTGCCGTCGGTCCGCTCATTGCCGCCGGCATGCTCTCACTGGTGGCGGGTCTTTTCGGCAAATGACCGGCTCCCGGCAGCACTTTACCTGTAACTTGAAAAAGCACCTTGTAAAAGCCGGCTTCAGCAGCCGCTCTTTTGAGGTGCTTTTTTCTGTCAGTAACTACACCCGGAATTTAGTCACTGCTGTTTGCAAATCCTGCGCCAGTGATGCCAGGGCCTGGCTGGAGGTGGCAATTTCCTCCATAGACGCCAGTTGTTCCTCGGTAGCTGCCGAGACTCCCTGCGACTCGCCGGCGGACTTTTTACTAAGATCGTCAATCTTCTTAACTGAGGCCACAATCTGTTGACTGCCTGTAGCCATTTGCTGAATCGCCGCGGAGATTTCCTTTACCTGATCAGATACCTGATCCACTACCGCCATAATGTCTTTAAAGGCGCTCCCGGCGGCATTAACCACCTCGGTTCCCTGCCGGACTTCCTGCGTACCTTCATTCATCGCCACTACCGCTTTTTCGGTATCTCCCTGGATCTCGCCGATGAGTTCGGCTATCTTCTTGGCCGCCTCCTGGGATTGTTCAGCCAGTTTCCGCACCTCTTCCGCCACCACGGCAAAACCCCGGCCCTGCTCGCCGGCCCGGGCCGCCTCAATGGCAGCATTTAACGCCAGCAGATTAGTCTGGCCGGCAATACCGGAAATAGTGTCCACAATCTGGCCAATCTCCCGGGAGCGCTCGCCCAGCTTAACAACTACCCGGGCAGAGGTATTGACAGTATCCTCAATTTGTTTCATCTGACTGACTGCTTTTCCCACTTCTTGGTCACCATTTTTGGCTTTATCCGCGGCCTGAGCCGACTGATCAGATACCTGATTGGCATTGGCGGCAATCTGTTGAATCCCCGCCGCCATCTGCTCCACAACGGCCGAGGTTTCATTGGCTGCTTCCATTTGGGCCGTAGCCCCGGCCGCTACATCGGTAATTGCGGTAGCAATCTGGTTGGAGGCCTGAGCCGATTGCTCAGCATTAGCCGTAAGCTCCTCACTAGCGGCGGCTACCTGCTCGGCATTGATGGTTACTTGCCTGATCAAATCCTTAAGCTGCAATACCATCGTATTAAAAGCTGAAGCCAGCTGACCAATCTCATCCTGCCGCTCAATTTTTACATTCTCCGTCAGGTCGCCGGCTGCAACCTTCCGGGCTGCCACGGCCAGGGCATTAACCGGCCGGGATATGCTGCGGGCTGCCAAAAAGCCGATAATAATTCCAATTATCGTAGCAAGCACAGCTGCAATAATTGCTGCCGTCTCCGCCTGCCGGGCATTGGCAACAGCCCCGTCCAGGGCATCATTAATTTGTTTGGTTCTGAACTTAGTATGTTCTATAAGCTGGGCATCAAGCTGCTGGGAAATAGGCCCCATTTCTTCAGTCATGACTTTGAGGGCTTCATCGCGCTTACCGGCCTGGATCAACGGAATAAACTTCGTTTCCGCCAGTTCTGTATATTTACTATCCAAAGCTTTAGTTTCCTCTGCATGTTTACGGCCTTCTTCGGAGACAACCGACATCCTGATCAGTTCCTCTTCATTGGCAGTCGACGCCTTACTGGCTTGCTGCCAGGCATCATAAAACTGGCGATCACCGTAAATAAACCAGCCCCGCAGATACGCTACCTGGGATGTGGCATTATAAGTAATTTCATTCGTTTGCAATAACAGGGGCAGCATTGTATTTTTGAGCTCAAGATTTTCGCTCACAGCATCATCCACCATCCATATTGTGTACATAAATCCGCCGGCGGCCACTGCTACCACCAGTAAAAAGTAAATAATCATTTTTGTCGCTAAATTCATCTTCATAGTTCCCGCTCCTAAATTACTAGAAACGGCTTCGCCTCCTTTTATTTCGCAACATTACCCGCCATCCGGCTCACTGTCAATTAGGTCTGTCTGCTCTACGCAACACGTTTCCTAGCTGTCGTTAGCAATAACCCCCTGCAACCAAAACCCCCTCCGAGCTTTACTATCATGATATTTAGCCCATTTCTAAAGAAGTAATGTAACACAATTGATTTGTGTTACATTTTTTTGGCCTTATGATGGTAAGTTATTATATAATTACATAGTTAGAAACATTATGAGGATGTGAGACGCCATGGAATATGTTGAACCGATTCGCGATAAGCAGCAAATTGATGCCGTAAAAAATTATTTAAAAAAGCAGAACTTGCGTGACTATCTTCTTTTTGTTCTAGGGATTAATAGCGGTTTAAGGATCTCTGACTTATTGGTTTTAAAAATAAGTGATGTAAAAACAAAGGATAGGGTGATCATTCGCGAAAAGAAAACAGGCAAAAAAAAGGATTTTCCACTTTCTGATACCTGTAAAAAGACAATAAATGAATATCTTGCCAATATTAGCAGCGACAACGACTGGCTCTTTAAAAGCAAAAAAGGCGAGCAGCCGATTACTCGCATTCAGGCCTACCGGATCATGAACCGGGCTGCCCGGGCCGTAGGAATTCATGGCGCTATCGGCACACACACATTAAGAAAAACCTTTGGCTACTGGGCCTATAAGAGTGGTGCAGACGTAACAAAAATTCAAAAACTGCTTAACCATTCGGCTCCCAGCGTGACCTTGGCCTACATAGGCATTACCAAGGACGAGTTAGATAATATATATATCAACTTAAATTTGTAAATAAAATAGCAAATTTTGATAAAAAAAGAGGAAAAATGGTGAAAATCGCGTATTTTATATATTAGTTTAGTTTAAAACGTGTAACACAAATCAATTGTGTTACCATAATTGGTCAGCAACAGTTCCGAAAAAGGCGTACTTTAACAGTAAGTCCATGGACTTCATAAATACATTTTTGTTTACACACAAAAACAGCTGCTTGCCGTTACAGACAACAGCTGTTTTCATGTTTTATCCGGCTAATCACCGGAAAAACATGTCGTACAGTGACAAAATTATTTCAATAAAAATTAAAATGATAATCGCCCATTCCAGCCGTGTGCCGCGTTTGGCATGTACCAGATTGGAAAACGCCTCTGTAATATCAAGCAGGATCTCAGTCTTTTGCCGGAGTTTTTCATAACGGTCTTTCAGCTCAAAAACCACCGACAGTTCATCATATAAAGCTGCTGCCTCCTCATTGCTCCAGGTAATATCAGGATTATCCAGCAGCATGATATAAGAAATAGTATTAAGTTTGAAGCTAAGGATATTAGCTGACATCTTGGCCAGCTCCTCATCCGAGACCCCCAGTTCGCCACGGTTTAGATTGTTAACGACATTCTCAATCCGGTCAAGCAAGGTATCTACCTGGATTTCATTTTTCTCTAAAGAAACAGATTTAGCCAGAATGATGGCGACAATGTCCAGCTGATAATCACTTGGAACACTGTCAATCATATAATCGTTATTGATTGCCGGCGTCTCATCAGGGCTAATCTCCAGTTTGTAATCATCCTCATAGGCAAAAACATTAACATCATTAATTTCCGGTTCCAGTTTTTTTATATATTTGACAACATCCATGATTTGATGATGCTGGAAATTGATAAATACCATGCTGCCGAAGTAAAAGATATAAATGATTTTATCTTCGGTATCGTTGACAATGCCTTGCAGCTGCTCGCCTTTAAGCACCAGGAAATCTTCCCATTTGTACTTGCGGCTGATACCAAAATGCTGGGAAATTTTATTCAGGTTTAATTCTTTACATAATACAATGGCCTTAAACTCAGACGTCATGAAAATACCCTCACTTTAATTAAATAACACCTTCTATTGTTATTGACCGATTAAATAAATTGAAGAAAATGGATTATCTCTATTATACTCGAAGTTTTACCAGATAGTAAGTGTTGAACAAGTATATGCAGACGAAGGGAAACTAAATTGGATGTTGAATATAAAATACTAGTAAGCTACTGGAGGAGAGAATTCCCATGAATATAACTTTTTTCCTCATTCCCAAAAATGAAGTAATCCATTTGCCGGTAAATTGTACTATGCGACAGGCACTCGAGAAAATGGAATACCACCGTTATACGGCAGTACCACTTATAGATAGCCAGGGAAAATATGCCGGTACCATTACTGAAGGCGATCTGCTGTGGACAATGAAAAATACCCCGGAGTTAACCTTTCCCGGCACAGAGCGCATTATGATCAAGGATATTCCCCAGCGCATGACCAATACACCGGTACGAATTAATGCCGAAATAGAGGATCTGCTGTCGCTGGCAATTGTGCAAAACTTTGTCCCGGTAGTTGATGACAGCGGTATTTTTATCGGCATTATTCGCCGCCGGGAGATTATCGAATACTATACAAAGCTGCCGGCCTCAAATGAATATAGCATCTAAATGATTTTTCCAATAGAAAAACCGTCCGGATCCGGACGGTTTTTTTCTATAGCGGCCCTGCTTCTGCCAGCTGCCTGATCGCCGCCAGCAAAACCTCAGTCCCGGCGGTAATATCGCCGGGCTCGGCCCATTCGGCCGGGTTATGGCTAATCCCGCCCCGGCACGGAATAAAGATCATACCGGTAGGTGCCATTTTCGCCAGGTGCATGGCATCATGGCCGGCACCGCTTGGCATTGTCATACAGTCCAGCTGCAGCTCGCCACAGATCCCCTGCAGCCGGCTTACCATCTCAGCCGGCAGTTGTACAGGCTCTTCATTGCCAACAATCTCCAGCTTAACGGCCACACCCCGCCGCACCTGCATTTTTTCGATTTCGCGGCCGAGTTTATCAACCAGCCGTTGTTTGCTGTCCTGAGAAATGCTGCGGATATCAATGCCCAGCTCTACCTGGCCGGGAATAACATTCATAACGCCGGGCTCGGCTTTGACAATGCCTGTTGTACCGACAGTTCCCCACGCCATCTCCGCCCAGGCTAGCTGCTCAACAAGTAAAATAAGTTCAGCCCCGGCGGCCAGTGCATCCTGCCGCAGATTCATGGGGGTGGCACCGGAATGATCGGCCTGGCCGCTAATGCTGGCCCGTATCCGGGTTGGCGCGGCAATGCCGGTTACAATCCCAATTAAGCTGTTGGCCTTCTCCAGGACCTTGCCTTGCTCAATATGCAGCTCCAAAAAAGCCTTAATCGGTGAGGAATAACGCGCTTCCCCTATCGCTGCCGGGGAAAGTCCCCTGCTGCGCATAGCATCGGCCAGCGTAATCCCTGCCTTATCCCGCAGTTGCAAAGCACCAGCAGGCAGGGTGCCGGCAAAAGCCTTGCTGCCAACGGTAGCTAACCCGAAGCGGCTGGATTCCTCGGCAGCAAATACCACCACCTCAATAGGGTGCTCGGTCCTGATCCCCGCCTCAGACAACACCTGTACTGCTTCAATGGCGCCCAGAACCCCGACAAGACCGTCAAAATTGCCGCCATTGGGAACACTGTCAATATGGGAACCGGCCATAACCGGCGGGGCGGCCGGATTACGCCCTTCCCGCCGGCCAATCAGGTTGCCGGCGGCATCGCAGCGGACCTGCAGACCGGCCTGCTCCATAAGCTGGATGGCCAAAGAGCGCGCCTGCCAGTCAGCATCACTGTAAGCCAGCCTGGTAATACCGCCTTCCCTGGTCGCACCAATGGCAGCAAATTTATGCAGATTAGCCTGCAACCGTTTACTTGATACCAACTATATCCCCTCCCTGATGGAAAAAAGACACCTGGCGGGTAACCCGCAAGGCGCCTTGCTATTTCTATTTTACTATCATACACCGGTTTATGTAACTTTGCAAGCAAAACCGCGGCAAAATTCCTTACTTTTGTAATAAAGCACAACAAACCGCTAATCTATAATGTCAGCCTTGTCAGGCGGGCAATGACGGTTCATAACAGTATCCAGCCGCCCCGGCCAGGGAACCGTCTTCCATTTCAGCCTGCCTGCCCGCCCGGACGCCTCTCAATAGCCAGTTCCAAGCTTTTAAGACAAATTCAACAACTGGGGTATGAGTATAATTCCCGCATAATCAGCAAAAAGTTCTCGCACCGATTGCTAACCCTGCCAGTGAAACCGGTTATAGGGGTGCAGGCTGAATACCGGATATAGCGTATCCACCTGGCCGGCCAGCCACTCCGGCACCACAATGCAGGTAACAGGCAGAGCCAGGCGGGCGGCCACCGCCTCCACCAGGATGATGCCGGCCCGGACATGCTCAACAGTTGTTTCAGCCCCCAGGTTGGCATTGCTGACCAGTCCGGCCATCTTCAGCCCCGACACCCCCTCAATTCTCTGCAGCATGGCAATAACACCGTCCACAGTATTGGTGAACGGACGGTAACCATTGACGACCAGCAGCGCCTGGTACGGATTAGCGGCAAACCGCTGCTGAAACTGGGCCAGCACAATAGCCGCTTCCCCCCCGCCAACATCCATAACAACCTGGTAATCCTGCCGGGATAGCACCCGACTCAGATCATGGGGCAATACCGGCAGCTCAGCCTGGGCAAAGCGTTGATCGGCCGCAATAACCTCGACCCCGTTGGCTGTTAATAGTGCTCTATGGTCGCGGGTATGAAAAAAGGGCTTTACCAGATCCATATCGACAATGGCTGTCTTATAACCAAGCTGCCTGGTTTGCAGAGCCCAGTTGATTGCCAGCTCGGTCTTGCCGCTGCCGAACTCCCCCAGAAAAACCTTGATCCGCGCGCCCTGTTGTAAAAAATTACTGCCAGCCTGCATGGCCGCACCCCCTTACATATTTTTACTGTGCCATAGTTTCCGGCCGCAAAAGAACAGCCGGGGTACGGTGCTGCCACCTGCCCCCGGCTATAACCCAAACGCTATAGTAAGCTGTTGATCCTGCTGCTATTGTTTGTGATCAAGCACAAACTGCCGGCCGCGCAGCACAGCCTGCATATTCGGTTCAACCACTTCCGGTTTTTTGGCGAAATTTTTGGCTAAGGTCGCCCGGACCGCATCAAGCGGAACCATATCGGTCGCCCCAATCAGCGCCCCCAGGGCAATCATATTGGCGTACCGGGCATTACCGGCCGCCAGCGCCAGTTCATTTAACGGCACATAATAGGCCTCAACATCGGTGCGGGTCACAGGCTCCCCGATCAGCGATTGATTGACAATCACCACGCCGCCGGCCCGGACGGACGGTGCATATTTATCAAGAGACGGCTTATTCATAGCTACAAACAGGGTTGGCTGGGCAATCACCGGCGAACCGATGGCCGCCGGCGAAACAATGACCGAGCACGCTGCCGTGCCGCCCCGCATCTCCGGCCCGTAAGCAGGCATCCAGGATACCTCTTTGCCTGCCAGCATGCCTGCATAGGCTACCAGACGGCCAATCAGTAATACACCTTGTCCACCAAAACCCGCACACAGCACTTCATGGGTCATCATTGCTTGCCCTCCTCATCCTTATACACTCCCAGAGGGAAGTACGGCATCATGCTTTCTTCAACAAATTGATTGGCTTTTACCGGACTCAGGCCCCAGTTGGTCGGACAGGTTGACAAAACCTCCACCAGGGTAAAACCGTCACCTCTGATTTGCCGGGTAAACGCTTCCTTAATGGCCGCCTTGGCTTTATTGACATTAGCCGGTTTGTTAACAGCAACCCGGGCAATATATTTAGGCCCGTCCAGGGTAGCCAGCATCTCCGCTACCCGGATCGGCCGGCCGGCTTCCGCATTTTTCCGGCCAAAAGGCGAGGTGGCGGTCACTTGTCCCTCCAGGGTTGTGGGCGCCATCTGACCACCGGTCATGCCATAGATCGCATTATTGACAAAAATTGTGGTAATCTTTTCACCCCGCATGGCGGCATGAACAATTTCCGCACAGCCGATAGCTGCCAGGTCGCCATCCCCCTGGTACGTCAGAACCACCGCCTCCGGGTGTACCCGCTTTACAGCCGACGCTACCGCCGGGGCCCGCCCGTGAGCGGCCTGAATGGTATCCATTGCGAAATAGTTATGAGCCAGCACCGAACAGCCGACAGGCTCAACCAGGATGCCTTTGTCCAGTACGCCAAGCTCATCCAGGACCTCGGCCACCAGCCGGTGAATAATACCATGATGGCAACCAGGACAATAATGGGTTGATGCCTCTGTAAGGCCCGGGGTTATCGCAAACAGCTTCTCCTGCATCCTAGTTACCTCCCTTGTTTACAATCTCTACAATCTGTTGATACAGCTCTTCGGTAGAAGGAATGTTGCCGCCTGTCCGGCCATAGAAATAAACCGGCTTCCGGCAGCGGATTGCCAGTTCGACATCTTCAATCATCTGGCCGGTGCTCAGTTCAGATACCAGAAAGGCTTTGGCGGTCCCGGCAACCCGCAGCAGATCGGCGGCGGGGAATGGCCACAGCGTAACCGGACGCAGCAACCCGACTTTCAACCCCTGGGCGCGGGCTTTTTCCATCGCCGATTTCGCAATCCGGGCGGTTATGCCATAAGCGACAAGCACCACATCGGCATCATCGGTGAAAAACTCCTCACACCGTGTTTCCTGCCGGCTGATCAGGTCATATTTTTGCTTCAGGTCCCGATTGGTCTGCTCGGAGGCGTCTTTGTCAAAGGAAAGGGTATTGACCACATTGGTTTCCTTTCGTCCCTGCCGTCCGGTCACAGCCCAGGGCTTCGCCACCGGCGGAGCTGTTTTAACATTCAGGGAAACGGCCTCCATCATCTGTCCCAGCGCCCCGTCAGCCAGAATAAGCACCGGCATCCGGTATTTATCGGCAAGATCAAAGCCTTCCACTGTCAAATCAAATAATTCCTGCACACTGTTAGGGGCCAGGACCAGCAGGCGATAGTCGCCATGGCCGCCGCCTTTGGTAGCCTGAAAATAGTCGGCCTGACCCGGCTGAATAGTGCCAAGACCGGGGCCGCCCCGCTGGACATTGACCAGCAGGCAGGGAAGCTCGGCAGCGGCAATATAAGAGATGCCTTCCTGCTTGAGGCTAAACCCGGGGCTTGAGGATGAAGTCATGGCCCGCGCTCCGGCTGCGGCCGCGCCATAAACCATATTAATGGCCGCCACTTCGCTTTCCGCCTGCAGGAACACGCCGCCTACGGCCGGCAGTTTTTTGGCCATATATTCAGGCAGCTCGCTTTGCGGCGTTATCGGATAACCGAAGTAATAGCGGCAGCCGGCGCGGATGGCCGCTTCCCCGATCGCCTCATTGCCCTTGATCAATATCTTTTCACTCATCTTCTTCTCTCCCAATGTTTATTTATGGATTTCAATTACGCTATCAGGGCACATTTTAGCGCACATCATACAGCCGATGCAGGCTGCCTCGTCCTGGCAGCGAACGATATTGTAGCCTTTGCCGTTAAAAGTCTCACCAAGCTCCAGAATTTTCTTGGGACAAGCCTGCACACACATTTCACAAGCCTTGCATTTCTCGCCGTTAAATACCGGTCTGGGCATATTGCACCTCCTTTCTCTAAAAACAGTCAGCGCTCCGTCCATCCGCCCCACCGCAAGGAAAGGAGGATACAAATTATTGTTGAGGGCAGGCCACACGGGCCATATGGCCCACAGGCAAAATGCCCAGCTTAGCTTCGATAAAATGGGCTACCTGAATAATCTTTTCATAATCGAGGCCTGTGTCCACCCCCAGCTTGTGCAGCATATTGACCAGGTCCTCGGTCGCAATATTGCCGGCGGCACCGGGGGCAAAGGGGCAGCCGCCCAGCCCGAACGCCGAGCCCTCAAACCGCGTCACACCAAAATTCAGGGCTGTTAACACATTGGCCAGCCCCATGCCCTGCGTGTCATGAATATGCAGGATAAACGAAAGCTGCGGATACTTCACCCGTACCAGACTCAGCAGGGCATCCATCTGCCGGGGGCTGGCCGTACCAATGGTATCGGCCAGCAAAAATTCGTCAGCTCCGGCCGCCAGGCCGGCTTCAATCAGTTTGACCACCTGCGCCGGCGCCACGGCCCCGGCAAAAGGGCAGTCAAAGGCAGTGGCAATCGCCAAGCGCACTTTACGGTCGGCTTTGATCTTGCAAACCTCGGCAAAAGCGGCAATAGACTGCTCAATGGTTTGCCGGGTATTTTCCAGGTTGTGCTTCTCACTGGCCGAAGCAACGAAAGTAATCGCGTCGGCCCCGGCTTCAATCGCCCGTTTCGCCCCAAACAGGTTAGGCGCCAGGGCGATAAAACCGACCTTGCTGCCATGACGGGCTTTAACCGTCGTCAATACCTCAGCCGCATCCGCCATTTGCGGAATCGCCCGGGGATGGACAAACGAAGTTGCTTCAATCCAGTTAAAGCCACAATCCACTAATTGATCAATAATGGCTATTTTTACCTCAGTCGGGATTGGTGTTTTTATATTCTGGAGGCCGTCCCGGGGGCAAACCTCGATAATTTCAACTTTTTCAGGAAGCTGCATACGATCGCCTCTTTCACATTACTTTTCGGACACACTTATTTGCTAAATTACGCCTGCGGCCTTTAATTCGGCCAATTGCTGTTCATCCAGGCCCAATAATTCCTGGTAGACGGCAAGGTTATCCTGCCCCAGCGCCGGCGAGGGGGTTCTGACAGTAGCCGGGGTGCCTGACAGTTTAAACGGGCTGCCGGTAACCGTCACTTTGCCGGCAATGGGATGCTCCTGGTCAACAAACATCTCCCGGTCCTGGGAAATATGGGGATCAGCCACGACCTGAGCCACATCATACACCGGGGCGGCCGGTATGCCTGCGCCCAGGCAGGCGTCAACAACCTCGCTGGCGGTTTTGGTCCTGGACCACTCCTCAATCTCCCGTTTTACCGCAACATGATTTTGTATCCGGTCGCGGATGCGAAGGTACTCAGGTAATTCCGCGATGGCCGGTTTCTCCATCAGGCTGCACAGTATCTGCCAGAATTTATCATTAGCCGCCCCGATCACACAACTGCCGTCTTTGCACTCAAAGGAATCATACGGATAAGTTGATTCATAGCGGTTGCCGATGCGCTTGGGAATGCTGCCGTCAGCCAGATACAGCATATTAACATTGCCCATAGCGGCAATGGCCGAGTCTACCAGCGCCACATCGACTTTCTGGCCCAGACCGGTTATATGCCGGCCCTGCAAAGCCGCCAGTATGCCAATTGTCATATACAGCCCGCCTAATACATCGCCGGTGGCCGTACCGGTCCGGGTGGGAGGTGAGTCAGGCCAGCCGGTGGTGCTCATCAGCCCGCTCATGGCCTGGGCGATAATATCATAGCCGGGCCGGTCTTTATAGCGGCCATAATGGCCAAAGCCGGAGATGCAGCCATAAATAATTCTGGGGTTAAGCTCCTTCAGCACGTCATAACCAAGTCCCAGTTTTTCCATTGTCCCCGGACGATAGTTTTCTGTAACGACATCGGCTTTTTTAACCATTTCTTTGAACATCTCTTTGGCCTTAGGGTCCTTCAGGTTCAGAGAAATGCCTTTTTTGTTGCGGTTATTGGTAATATAGTAAATACTTTCACCATTTCTGAACGGTCCGAAATGGCGGGTGTCATCTCCCTTTTTCGGTTCCTCGATTTTGATGACATTGGCCCCCATATCGGCCAACATCATCGTACTGAAAGGGCCTGCCAAAACCCGTGTTAGGTCAAGTACTGTAATTCCTTGTAAAGCTCCTGGCATAGTTGAATTTTCCAACATCCCTATTCCTCCTCTGATTGATTCTAATTATTTAAATAGTTAAGCCCGTTCTAACGGGTCTTCCACAGGTTCAACAATTGTGGCCACAACAGCCAGGCAGATCAATGAACCAATGGCCAAAGACAAAAACACCGCATCCCAGTTGAACTTGTCCAGGATCATCCCCACAAACAGCGGGGCACCGGCACCGCCAAGCTGACCGCCGGTATTGACAATACCGAAAGCAACCGGATAGGTTTCTTTATTGGTACGGCCCATTGGATACACCATAAACGCCGAATACCCCAAGGCAAGCAGAACACCGGTAATAAACAACAGAAAAGCCAGGGCATAAGGGTCAGCCGGTGCATTAATCAGCGAATACATCATAATCGTTGTTGACAGGGCGGTAATCATCATGAGCGGTTTACGGCGCTTATTTAAAACATTGTCCGACACCCAGCCGCCGAAGAAATTGCCGACAACCGTCCCGGCAAAAGGCGCGGCCGAAACAAAAGCTGTTTTCATAATCGCAAATTGTTTGACTGTTACGAGATAGGTCGGCAGCCAGGACATCAGTACACTGACAATACCAACCATAAAGAAATAACCGCAAGCAGCCCCAAAAATATCCCAGGACCGGAAGACCTGGGCCGAGCTGACAAGGGGCTCGACCTTTTTAGCGCGGACGATTTTATCCAACCACCAGAGTTTGTATTCCCGTTTGTTCCCTTGGTTTTGCTTTACAGTCGCATCAGTAGTCTCATTGGCAATATACTGAGCTTCCGCCGCCGAGACAAACCGGCTCTCAGCTGGTTTGTCAGCGACCAGAAAGAACCAGACAATCGCCAGCAGCATTCCCGGGATCATAAAGAAGTAGAAAATCTCCCGCCAGCCCCAGACCGAGATAATCCAGGCGCACAGCGGCGGAACAATCAGGGGCCCGAGTTTGGAACCGGCCAGAAAAATGCCGGAAGCCGTGCCTTTCTCTTTAGCCGGAAACCAACTGTTGATTGTCGCCGTACAAGCAATGGCAACCGGCGCTTCGGCAACGCCAACCCCCATCCGCAGGGCCTTAAGGGCAAATACAGAATTCGCCATACCAACCATCCCTGTAAATACTGATGTCAGAAGCATGCCCAGGGTAAACATCTTTCTGGCCCCAAACTTCTTGACGAGAAAACCTGACGGAATTTGCAAAGCCGCGTACCCAATAAAAAACAAACTGATGATGGCTCCGGCTTCCGTATTCGACATTGCAAATTCTTTCCGGAGATAAGGCAGTGCAAAACCAATATTTGCCCGGTCGGCATTAGCCACCGTATAGAGAATGAAAAGCAACGCCAATACAAACCAACGATATTTACTTGTCTTACCACTCATTCAAAATCCCTCCTATTGATAATTAGTTACCGTATCGACAACGTCTCTGAGTATGTGGTGTTCTTAGACTGACCAATTATCCCTCCCTCCATCACAAATAGCTCTTGCTCACGCCAATACCATTAGCAAGAATTGTGCCAATCATCTAACTTCCCTAATATAGGCCGTTTTTCGCTGATCTGCAACCGGCAATCAGGCTTATATCTGAGCCTCCTGCGCCAGCATTAGGCTCGCCTGTGAACTTCGCCCGGTAAAAGCTGCGCTGCCTCTCCAGGTTAGCCTAGCTTCAAATTCACTCTCGTTAATCGGCCGAAGATCGGCAAAGTTAAAAAAACCAGCTCATATGCGAGCCTGAAATTGGCTAATTCAGGCTCACATATGAGCTAACATGTGCAAAAATGACTGTGGGCAGTACAGCATAACCAGGAGTTTTTAGCTTACAGCCAGTGAATACTTAGCTTTTTTTCAAGCCATTAAACTGATTAAAAACATTAATATTCTGTTATTTTCGCCAGGAGCCCGCCTCAATCCCGATTGTTTCGCAAGCGGGAGCAGGCTTATTCTCTGAATATTGGCATAAAAATTGCATTAAAATTATATAATTAGGAAGTATTAACCTGGAGGAAAAATAATGCAACCCAACACTAAAGAAGATATCCTGGCCTCCGTTTTGCGCACTTACCCAATTTTTCTGCAGACCCTCCCCTATAATATCGGCGTAACCATTACTGACCGGGAAAAATACCTGGCCTTTGTGCCGCCTGAAAACCTTAATCTGCAAATCCCGGTAGGCCAGCCGATCCGGGAAGGCAGCTTAGTTGACAGGGCTATGAAGGAACAACGGAAAATTTTTATGAAAGTGGATAAATCAGCCCGTGGCCTGCCTTATATTGGCTGTGCAAACCCGATTATCGACAATGGCGGCGAGGTGGTAGGCGCCTATGCCATCTCCCTGCCTGTCGATAAATATGAAAAGACCCGGGAAATGTCCACCGAACTTCACAGGCAGATGCGCTGCATCGCCGCAACCTGTGAAAACGTGGCTGCCCAGGCCGAAGAAATTGCCGCCGTCATTAAAACACTATTGCAAATAGTTCAGGGTTCACAGACATATGCTAAGAATACGGGAGATTTGTTATTCTCCCTGAAAGAAATTGTCAGTCAGACCAACCTGCTGGGGTTAAATGCCAGTATTGAAGCAGCAAGAGCCGGAAAATTCGGACAAGGGTTTCACGTCGTTGCTGCAGAAATGAGAAAACTTGCCGGCCAGGGAGCTGAATCCGTAAAAAGCGGCGTTACCACCGTCGGTATGATTCAGTCCAACAGCACCAGAATTACAGCTGAGGTGCACACCGTCGACCAGGCCGTAACCGTGATAGCCAATGCCATGACGAACCTGTCTGCCGTTAGCCAGCAAGTTTGTGTGCTGGCTAATGAGTTGGACCTTGTCACCAAAGAATTGAACGATCTCTAATGATTGGATAAAAGAATATTGATATCACTGCCTAAGCAGCTATCTGAATTTTTACAGCCACAGCACATCAGCAGCACCGTTTGCTCACTATTTATGAAAGGGCGGGGTATTGTGAATCGTATTGTCTTTGTTTCTCCTTACCGGGATTTATCCACTCTGGCACAATCCGTCGCAGCCGGGATCGACTTAGAGGTTGAGTTTTATGAAGGCTGGCTGGAAGAGGCCGCCGAAATACTCCGGAAACTGGAGGGTCCCCCCGTTGATGTAATCATCAGCCGGGGCGGAACGGCCAAGTATCTGGCCAACACCTTCACAGTCCCGGTTGTCCGGGTCAACACCAGTCCTTATGATATTCTGGAAGGGTTAGACGAAGCCAGGCAGATTAATAAAAATATTGCCATAACCACCTTCGACGCCCCGCTGCTGGGACTGGATCTCATGGAAAAAGTCCTTGGCATTTCCATTACCGAACTTTTGTTTCACAGCCTGGAAGATCTGGAGGAAAAAGTGCGGGCTCTTGCCCATTCAGGCGAGTATTGCGTTGTCGGTGGAGGACCGTCTGTGCAGTACGCAAAGAATTACGGGCTGGCTAACGTTTTTCTCCGGACAAACCGGACCACACTGCACTCCGCTTTTCTGGAGGCCGACAAGCTGGCAACCCTGCGCAAGGAGGAATCACGCAAGTCACGCCGCCTGGAGGCCATACTTGATGCAACTTATGACGGAATCATTGCTGTTGATGCCAGCGGGGCAGTGGAGATCTTTAATCAGGCCGCCGAAAAAGTGCTTGAACTCGATGCCGCCAGTGTCATCGGTAAAAACATCGCCGATGTTGTCCCCAACTCCCGCCTGGATCACATCCTCCGGACAGGTCTGGCTGAAATCGGCGAACTGCAGGATACCGGGCACGCCCGGATCTTCACCAACAGGGTACCGGTCAAATGCGACTCGGAAATTGTGGGCGCAGTAGCCACCTTTCAGGAATCATCCAAAGTGGTACAAGCCGAGAATAAAATCCGCAAAGAATTAACAGGCAACAGCCAGTTTAGGGCTAAGGCCACCTTCTCAGACATCATCGGTGTATCCAAAATTTTGGCAGTTAAGAAAAAAGTGGCGGCAAACTTTGCCCAGTCCGACCTGACGATCCTGCTCTACGGTGCTTCCGGCACCGGCAAAGAGCTGTTTGCCCAGAGTATCCATAATGCCAGCGAACGCTATGCCAATCCCTTTGTGGCCGTCAACTGCGGTGCCCTGCCTCCCACCCTGCTGGAAAGCGAACTGTTCGGTTACGAGGAGGGAGCCTTTACCGGCGCCCGCCGCAAAGGCAAATACGGCTTGTTTGAACTGGCGCACTGCGGCACAATCTTTCTCGATGAAATTGACGCCCTGCCCCTGGAGGTGCAGGGACGATTTCTGCGTGTGCTGCAGGAGCGGGAGGTCCTGCGGATTGGCGGTGAATCCATTATTCCTGTAAATATCCGGGTTATCGCCGCCTCCAATAAAAGTCCGGAAGATTTATTAAACAAAAATATGATCAGGGAGGACCTGTTTTACCGGCTTAATGTACTGTGGTTAGAGGTTCCGACCCTGTCGGAACGGCGGGAAGACATTAAACATCTTTGTGAACACTTTTTGCCCCCCGGCAAGAAACAGCAGCTGTTGCCGATTATCGCCAAAACACTGCCTTACCTGGAAAAATACAGCTGGCCCGGCAATGTCCGTGAACTGCAAAACATTGTGCAGCGGTTTGCCTTCTTCGTCGATTCCTTTGCACAGGAGCAGGATATCGAAGGCTATCTGCAATTAGTAGCCCCCAATATTTTAAGCGCATTGTCAATCCCGCCGGTTGACGACAGCCATCAGATTCGCCCGCAGGTAAAAGATCTTGAGCATGAATTGATCCTCAGGGCGGTTGCCGAACACGACACGCTGGAAAAAGCAGCGGCCTATCTGGGCATCGGCCGGTCAACACTGACCCGCAAACTAAAAAGCATTCGTGAAAAGCAGCTAACAATCTAAGAAATGAAGGTGGTTCCCGCTGGTTCTCCTGGACATCCTTGAGCAGGTTATCTTCCCGGTAATTGTGCTGGTCGGGCTGGGAATCATCCTGCACCGGACCTTTAATTTTGAGATGAGGACATTTTCCAAGCTTCTCTTTTATTACTACATTCCCGCCCTTACTTTTATAAAAATCTACGAGGCAAAAACATCAGCGACACTGTTGCTGCTGGTCTTTGGTTTCCTGGTCATGCAGTTTATTATCCTGTACTCACTTTCCCGGATCATTGCCGGCATCCGCCGACTAAGCAGCCCCATGACGGCCAGTTTCACCAACAGCATTGTCCTTTCGAACAACGGCAACATCGGCATTCCGGTGAATGACCTGGTTTTTCATCACAATCCGCTGGCTATGTCAGTGCAAATGGTGGTTGTGCTCTTTGAAATTTTCGTCACCTTTACCTTTGGTATTCTGAATACCAGCGCCAGCAGCACCGGTTTGCAGCAAACAGCCGTCCGTTTTCTGAAAACACCGGTTTTTTTCTGTTTTGTTGCCGGCCTGAGTTTCAACCTGTTTCATTTGCAGCTGCCGGGCTTTATCTGGACACCGGTCAACACGATCGCCAATGGCATGCTGTCGATGGCGCTGCTCTCGATCGGGGCCCAGATTGCCCGCATAAACCTGAATCAGAACACGGCAACCGTACTAACCAGCAGCTTCATCCGGCTGATTATCGCGCCGGTTATTGGTTTTTTCCTGATCAGCCAGCTCCATTTACAGGGGGTTATCGCCCAGGCATTGTGGATTGCCAGTGCCATGCCAACCTCCCGCAACAGTGCTGCCCTGGCCCTGGAATATAACAATGAGCCCGAATTTGCCGCCCAGGTTGTACTGGTAACCACCTTACTCAGCAGCATCACCTTAACCTTGGTCGTGTATTCGGCAACACTGCTGTTCCCGTAACCGTCAGAAAAAGACAGCCGGCTCACCGGCTGCCTTTTTTTCTTAATAACCCTCTTTATAGGCGGTTACTTTGTTCCTGATCTCCTTACTGATATACAGGGCTTTATCGGCCCGTTCCAGTAAGGCCCCGACCGAATCAGCATTATCGGGATAAACGGCGGTACCAATACTTACCGTGTAACCATGGAAAGATTCTTCACAACGCAGCCGGATTTCCTCAGCCATGAAGGCAATCCGTTCACAGGTACAGTTCCGCACAATAACTGCGAATTCGTCCCCGCCAAACCGGAATACGGCCCGCCCCCCCACGACAGACACAATAATCGCCGCAAATTCTTTCAGCACCTCATCGCCGGCCAGATGCCCCTGCGTATCATTTGTCAGCTTAAAATTATCAATATCCAGAATCATAATGCCGATGCTTTCCAGCGAATTGGCCTTGATCTCACTCTCAATAATACCCAGTATTTTATCAAAAGACCGCCGGTTATACACCTTGGTCAGCTCATCTATATCGGCCGCATCTTCCAGTGCGGCATGCACCTCTTCCAGCTTTTCAATGGTATCATTATAAACCTGAATCATCTCGCTAAATTCGGCTGCATAGCCGTAAGGCGCAATCTTCTTATATTTCCCTTTCCGGACGGCGCTGAAGGCTTCCACCAGTTTATCAAGCGGTTTGGTATAACGGCGCACAGTATAGCTGCCGATCGCAATAATGACAAGAATCACTAAGGAGGATACCGCCAGAATCTCATAAATAATCCTATTGCGCAACAGTGTCATCTCTGCCGCCGGGGTATTCACAATCACAGTCCAGTCCAACCCAGGCACCTTGCTGTAACCAAGATAATAATCGGCACCTGAATCGTACTGCATAATTGCCGAGCCGGTCACGTCCTGCAGCTGCAAAAAATCCCGGCCCTGCTGGCCGATGCGGCTCCTATCGTTATGGTAAACGATAGTCCCCTGTCTGTCTAAAATAGCAATAAACCCGCCCCGGCCGAATGATTTATCATCAAACATGGACGCTAATGTATCGCCATGCAGCCGGACAATGCCAAACACCACCCCGGTAATGCTGCCGTTCTCAATGATGGGAGTTGCAATGGAGATCACTTTCCGCCCGCTCTGGGCTGCAAAAACACCACTGATGTAGGTTTGCCCCTGGATGGCCTGCTGAAAGTAATCCCGCTGGGACACGTCAAAACCGGTCCGGTCCCCGTCCACCCCGCTGGCCAGCAAAACACGGCCTTGTTTGTCAATAATAAAGATCAGATCCAATTCCGGGATAAAAGAATTAACATCATCAAACAACACCTGATTATTTTTAATTTGTTTACTGGTGGCGATCGCCTTCAGCGAAGTCTCAATCTTATTAAAATAAGCAACAAGCTGCTCTCCGACATTAAATGCTGCTTTTTCATTTGTTGCCAAGAATAAAGAATTAGTAGTAGCGATAAACGAGCGCTCAAAAATACCAAACTGAATAAAGCTACTGGCGATAATCAATATACTAAGCAATAGCGTAAACTTATGTAAAAAGCGCATTGCACGACTCCACTCCCGGAAATTTTGACTCTGTATCCGCCTATAAAGCTGCGGTTACAGAAATATATTATATATATATGATTGCTTATTATAACAAATTATACCCGGTTCTGGAAATAAAATTGCCGAGAAAAAACCAGCCGCCCATGCAGCAATTGGGTTGCCGGTTCTCCGCCCGCTTAAGCGCCGGAATCAGGTCAGCTACCACGGAGAGACGGCCTCAGGCCTTCACTTAAGGAAAAAACACAAAGCCGGACAGATACCATACAACTGGCACCAAACAGATATGCGCCGGCAAAGCCGCAATAATGCTTATTAATGATGCCGGCAACCCCGGGCCGGGCATTTGTCCCCCAGCCTAAAAATACCGGAGATAAACCCAATGGCGGAGCAATATAGCGAGGCGGAGCCTGCTGGGACGCGGCCACCTGAACCAGGTCCATGACCCCGGCTTTACTTTCCTTAATTATTCTGCTTTGTCCAGCCATGATTAATGACCTCTGGGCAGCCAGCCAATCAAATAAAAGACCCGATTTTATGATCAGGCCTTTTGCTTAACCGCCGGCACCAGCTGCTAAGCTTGCGTTATAGTTCAAAATTGCCGCTGGCTTCGGGCTGGAATAATATTTCCTTCACCTGCAGGCGAATCAGGCCGCTGGGAATCTCCCAGTTAACCACATCCCCCACCCGGTACCCTAACATCGCCGTTCCGACCGGCGCTAATACCGAAATTTTGTTTTCCGCCAGATCGGCTTCTGCCGGGTAGACCAGTGTCCAGGTCATCTGCTCATCATTATCCAGATCCTGCAGGACCGCCTGGGACCGCATGGTAATCACATCACCGGGGATTTCTTCAGGCTGCACGACAACAGCCTGCTCCAGCTCACGCCCCAGGTTTTGCAGATAATCTTTGTCGCCGACATGGAATTCTTTTTCCAAACCAATCATTTTCAGTAGTTTCTCTTTATCCGAACTGGTAATAAATATGGTTTTTGACACCCGGATCAGCCCTTTCATTGTTATTTTACGCACTCAGCCTGTCCATATATAACAAAGATAGAACGACTACCTGTAATAAGATAGTCGTCATCGTATCCAAACAATGCTGCATAGCTTCTGACATTCAAGTAATATACAGCTGGGAATAATCCAATTATATCCATTATAAGATATTTCTCCTAACAAGTAAAGCTGCAAGCAAGATAACGTATAATTGTCAAGGGGACGGTTCTTTTGACACATAAACCTTTTCACAGGTTTATTTTTATAGTACTGCCCAAACTGTTTTGCCCGGAAAACCAATGGGAAAGCAAGGGGGTAAGTAGCCCGGAGGAGTTCCACCCCCAGGCTCTCTCAGAACCGTACTTGAGCCTCTCAACTCATACGGCTCCCATCATCTAATCATTGGAATAATTCCCATTTGCCAGTGGCTAAAAAGACTAGGTTCACACTGCGCTATTTTTGCCACCAGTTTTGCGCTTGCTTTTGGCGGCCATTGACTCGCTTGTACTTCTTTGCTACCCATCTAATTAAGCTCTGGTTTAATTTTCGCAGGATTGGATACATCGCAGACCTGTAGAAGCGGCCATAGTAGTTAACCCAGCCTCTAATTACTGGATTTACTACTTTGGCTATATCAGCAAGTTCTTTATCGGTTTTCCGGTGAAGTTTCCACCCGCGTATCGTCTGATGCATGGCTTTGCTTGCTTTCCTGCTGACTGCTGGTAAAAAGTTAAGAAACCGCTCTCCCTCTCTTGTTTGAGCGCTTCTTGGCCGAAAGGTGTATCCTAGAAAATCGAATGTTATTTCCTGATTATTCCCTGTACGTTTATTGTCTTTGCAATAAATAATCTTCGTCTTATCTGGATGAAGTTCAAGTCCGCATTCTCTGAATCGCTGGTCTAGTTTACCGAGTAGCTTTTTTTGCCTCTTCTTTGGTTTTGCAGTGGATTATTCCATCATCTGCATATCTTGCCGAATGGCGGTTCGGAGGGCCTTCCTCCATCTCTAGTTAAGCTTAGCGATGCTTGTTGTTCTCAACCATCGCCTTCGTGGCGCACGACAGGTTCCTTGTTTTACATTATCAGAAATAAGGCCCCAAATATTTTGATCACATTATAGGCAGTTGCCGGCTGCTGTAGAATTATAATCAACCCTAAAGCTGTAGATACTACATATAAGAGCTGGCTCAGACTTGCACAAAACGCCGAGATCAGCGCAGCTCTTTGCCTTGAGTTACCCCGCGGCTAATGACATATAAACGTGTTTGGTCCGGGCATCGCCATAACAAAAGGCGCAATTGTAAACACTGGCAGCTCCTGCAAGTCTATCTATGTTCATCAATCTATCGCCTTTGCACTGCCCCCGAATAATGAATTGTCAAGGCCCGGGGAAAAGCAATGTCAAAAGAACCGTCCCCTTGACATGTTCGCTGCCTAATATGAGAAAGTTTAAAATAATTTTAAAATTGGTGCAATGACAGGCAGGAACTTGGGTAATAATGAAGAATACAACTTGTATAGACGTATAGGCGAATACACAAGGAGCTGCAACGAGAGCATAAAAAAGGAGGGAATGTATGGAACGTCAACAAGAGTACAGCCAATATCGTTGGGTAATTATGTTGTTAATGTTTTCCAGTTTTGTCTTAACTTTTCTGGCCCGTTTTGCATGGCCGCCACTCATTCCGGTGGTTGTTCCGGTGCTGAATATGAATATGTCGCAGGCCGGGGCCTACATGATGGCATTTTATATCGGTTATGTAATTACTCAAATACCCGCAGGTATGCTTGCCGACCGGTTTGGAGTACGTACGATTCTCGGTGTCAGTTTAGTGATTGAAGGAATTTCAACCTGGGCCATGGGCTCAATCACCTCTTTTGATATGGGCTTCGTGTTAAGGGTTGTGACCGGCCTGGGGGCAGGCGCAATTATGGCCTGCTGCGCACGGGCGCTAATGGAATGGTTTCCGGCGCACGAAAGAGGAACGGCCTTTGGCTTGCTATTGGCAGCGCCATCCGGCGGGTTACTGCTGGCAAACTATATCGTGCCGACACTCAATGCCCTATTTTCCTGGCAGGGAGCTTTTCAGGGTATTGGTATTGCCACCGCCATCCTGGGGGTATTAATTTACCTGCTGGTCAAGACTTCAGATGAACCCAAAGGGGAAAAGTCATTTTTCGGCGGCTTTAAAGTTTTCTTTGCCAACAGGAATATCGTCCTGGTAGCTGTTGCCGGTTTCTGTCTGATGTGGATGGAATTAGGGGTGGCCACCTGGGCGAATGTGTATATTAAAAACCTTGGCTTTACTGTTAAAGAAGCCGGAACTGTTCTCATCTGGTACAGTGTCGGCGGTGTAATTGCGCCGGTCATATCAGGCTGGGTATCAGACCGGCTGGGCAACCGCAAACATCTGGTAATTGCGGCCTATCTCATCAGTGCCCCTTTAACTGTCTATTTCGGCTCCCAAACCACCCTATCCATGCTGAATATGGCCGGTTTCGTTTACGGCTTCTGCTCCTACCTCGCCAATCCTCATTTAAGCCTTATGGTTTCGGAGTTTGCCGGCAAAGAGTGGGCAGCCACGGCTAACGGCATAACAAACTTTATCTTCCAGCTGGCCTCCATGATTGGCCCCTTGGTACTTGGCGGCGTCATTGACTTAACCGGCAACTTCAGTACTGTCTGGTACATGATGGCGGCCGGTCCGATAGTCGGCATCCTGGCCCTCCTGCCATTACGTCCGCTGACAAACCAGGTATAGCCACCAGGTAGCAGTGCTGATTAAAAATTTATAAAGAAAGAGTGATGTACATGAGCAACGATGTTAAAGAACTTTATGAGGAACGCCTTGGCAGATATCAAAATGCGATTGCCTTGCAACCGGTTGACCGGATTCCCATTGCCATCGGCAGTAATAATTTTGCCGAATCCTATACGGCCAGCCTGCAGGAAGTCATCTATAATCCACAGAAATGGCTGCAGAGCGAGCTGGACTTTGTCCGGGATTTTCCCGAATTTGATGCCCTGCGGAATAATCGCTTCTGGGCCCCCATGTATGATGCGCTGGGGGTCAGAACCTACAAGTTCCCCGGCCGCGACCTGGCTCCCCATGTTGCTACCCAGTTTGTAGAGTCTGAATATATGCTTGCCGACGAATATGATGCCTTAATTGCCAATCCGGGCCAGTTTATGCTGGAAAAATTTTTACCACGGGTATTTAGTGAAATGGACAAAGACTCGGCCCGCTCTCATTTCGCCTTCCTCAAAGCCGGTTTAGCCCAGGGCATGTATGCCGAGATCATGCGCAACAGAAGCATTCAATTACAAAATCAGTGCGGCATGCCGCAACCGGTCACCGGGGCATTTCTCGCTCCCTTTGACGCGATCGGCGATGTGCTGCGCGGTTTGACCGGAGTGCTGCGTGATATCCGCCGCTGCCCTGACAAAGTACTGGAGGCGTGCGATGTTCTGGCCCCCATTATGGCTCGGTTCGCCCTGTCGACGGCAGATCCGCTGCGCCGCTACCCGATATTTGTGCCGACCCATAAGCCCACATTCATGTCGCCTAAACAATTTGACACCTTCTACTGGCCATCGTTTAAGAAAACAATGGAGATGATTATCGCTGCCGGCTATAAAATCAGAATGTATATGGAAGGCGACTGGGGCAAACACTGGCATCATGTGTTAGAGCTGCCGAAAGGCACGATCCTCTGTGATATTGATGACCAGGGAGATATTTTTAAAGCCAAAGAGGATATTGGCCATCATATGTGTATCGCCGGCGGCATTCTCAGCCGGATGTTCATTCTGGGAACACCGGAAGAAATCGATGCCCGGGTCAAACTCCTCTGCGAAAAACTGGGCCCAGGCGGCGGCTACATCATGGGCGGCGGCTGCTATCTGCCAGGAAACTCCAAACCGGAAAACGTCCGGGCCATGGTGGACGCAGTAATGAAATACGGCTGGTATGATAAGAGCATTAAAGCCCGCCCGCTGCCGCCCCTGCCTGTCAGCAGTCAGATACCCGGCTTGGGCGAGCAGCATGTCCTTACCCCCTGGGCGGTTAAGAATGCTGAAATGGGCGGCGTCCTTGGCGATGAGGAGCTTATCCGGAAACCCTGGGAAACTATTGAAGGCATGGCCTTTAACTGGTTATGGTCCTGGTCTATGTAAGTCTATACCCGCAACAAACAAAACCCCTTCTGTCCTATCACGGCAGCAGGGGTTTCCCTTTTTTCGGGCGAGCTGGAAATTATTGATTGACGGTCAGGGGAGAATGAACTATAATCTGCTTAATTTATAATGCATAAGGGGTGAACTCTCATGACCAAAATTCCGGAACGCATAAACCTGGCGAATTTACCTACCCCCATTGACAAGCTGGCGAGATTATCCGCCCAATTAGGCGGCCCCACAATCTATGTGAAACGGGATGACCAAACCGGCAGCGAACTTTCCGGCAATAAGGTCAGAAAGCTGGAGTACGTTATCCATGAAGCACTGCAGCAGGGGGCAGATACGCTGATTACCTGCGGCGGTGTTCAGTCCAACCATTGCCGGGCCACCGCCGCTGCCGCTGCCAGGCTCGGCCTAAAGGCCACCCTGGTATTAAGGGGCAGCCCCGCTGCCGCCGTTGCCGGCAATCTGTTGCTGGACCGGCTGCTGGGAGCTGACATCCGGTGGGTAACCGAGGCTGAGTACCGGGACCACCGGCATGACATTATGGACAATATCAAAGCTGAACTAAGCCGGCAAGGACATAACGCCTATGTCATCCCCGAAGGGGCCTCAAGCGGTCTGGGGGCCTTCGGCTATTATTCCGCCCTGGCGGAAATCATTCGGCAGGAACAGGAACAAAAGGTAAGGTTTGACGCCATAGTAGTAGCCGTCGGCTCAGGCGGAACCTATGCCGGCCTGTTACTGGCCAGGGAACTGCTGCAAACAGAGCATAAGATCATCGGGTTCAATGTCTGCAATGATGCCGCCTATTTCCGGCACGAAGTAGAACAAATACTGCAGGCCAGCAGTGCTTATCTGGCGGCGCCGGTCCCCTTCGCCGCCAGAAATACGCATATTATCGACGGTTATGTTGGCCGCGGTTATGCACTGGGACGGCCGGAGGAAAGACAGTTTATTCATGAATTGGCAAAACTGGAAGGAATCCTGCTGGACCCGGTCTATACAGGCAAGGCCTTCTACGGACTGGTGCAGGAAATAAAAAAAGGCCATTGCCGGGAGCTGAATACCCTCCTGTTTATCCACACCGGCGGTTTATTTGGCCTGTTCCCGCAGGGACACGAATTTGAGCTCGGCTGACTTATGCCGGTCCGAACCAATACCGGCCCCTGAAAAACAGGCTGGGCTGTTTTTCATTTTAATCCATACTATCATTAACGATAGTATGGATTTTTTTACTGTACGGAAGGTAAATGTGCGTACTTTAAAATTCATCAACAAAAGGTTATAATAATGCCAGCAGGAAACAAATTCCATTATTAAAGGAGCGATTACTATGGGCAAAAATATTCTTGTTCTCACCGGCAGCCCCAGACAAGGCGGCAACAGCGACATGCTGGCCGATGCTTTTATTAAAGGCGCCCGGGCCGGCGGGCATACGGTAGCCAAATTCGCCACAGCAGCAAAGAAGATTGGCGGCTGCCGGGCCTGTGAGGCCTGCTGGAGCAAAAACACCGCCTGTTCGATCCAGGACGATTTTGCCGAACTGGAGCCGTTGCTGGAAAGCGCCGCTACCCTTGTGCTGGCCTCCCCCTTGTACTGGTTTGGGGTATCGTCACATTTGAAAGCGGCGATTGATAAGTTTTATGCCTATACCAGGCCTGGCTGTAAGCGGCCGCTGAAGATTAAAGAAAGCCTGCTTTTAATCTGCGGCGCCGACGAAGGCCTTGGCGTGTTTACCGGTGCCATCGAAACCTATAAGGGCATTGTCGATTATATGAAATGGCAGGATAAAGGCATACTGGCTGTCCCCAGCGTGTCCGCCAAAGGTGCTATTGTTCATACCGAGGCCCTGAAGCAGGCGGAAAAGCTGGGAGCAGAGATCTAATTGTCTTGCCCTATTGCAAGAGAATAAACGGCGGCTTTTATCTTAAGGCTGAAAATATATCTTTTTAGTAAAATACATTTTCACATTATGACTTTTGTAATAAATCGGGTCAAATTGCATGCTCCGCAGGGCCTTTAATGCGGACTCCTTAAAGCCAAGGTTGGGAACGGAATTTAATATTTCTACATTTTCCACATAGCCGTCCAAGCCCACTAAAATTTTCGCCTGGACACTTACAACACGGCTGTAGCCAATAGAACGGGCCTCTTCCGGATACTTGGCATCAGCATCGCGGATAATCGTATACGATATTCCTTCGGCCTGCAATGCCGTATAACTGCCATCGCCATTGGCCAAAAAATTGCCGTTGCCAAAAATTCCCTTGCCCGCACCCTGCCCCCCGGCTTGAGTGGCGGTTCCCGCTTCGCCACCGGTATATAGGCCTGCTGCCGCGGCTGAATTTGCGTTAGTGCCGGTTATTTCACCGGCGCCGGCATTTTTTTCTGCCGGCGGAACCGGTTCCGCTCCGTTGTCCGGCTGTATGAAGCGTTCCCTGCTTTCTGTTTCATGCCCAGGAACCGTGGTTGGTGCTGCAGCACGCCTGCCTATGACCGGAGCGGCAACATGTTGTGCCTGTTCCGCAAGGCCGCCATTGCCATCCATGCTTTCCTCGCCTACATGGATAAACTGTATATTAATTTCCCCGGTATTGTTGATTTTCGGCGGCGAAAATG
The DNA here is from genome assembly GCF_007641255.1 of Sporomusa termitida. NCBI lineage: Bacteria > Bacillati > Bacillota > Negativicutes > Selenomonadales > Sporomusaceae > Sporomusa > Sporomusa termitida. The sequence continues at coordinate 194,450 of NZ_CP036259.1, read as the reverse complement.
GAAAACCAAGCCCGGCGAGCAAGAAAATAACCACACCATGCAGCCCTAAGGAAAACAAAAAAGATTTCTTCCAGTGTCCACATTCCACCATAACATACCACCTACTTACTATCAGTAACAATCGAAATTTAATTATCCCGTGCCTATCTTACTCCTGTTTGCCTAATTAAAAGCATATTTCAGGCCGAGATAATAAGTACGCTCAGAGCCTGGAACAATCGTGCCAAAAGAATCACCCGCATATTCATAGTACCTGCGGTTGGTAAGATTTGTTACGCCGCCATATACTTCCGTATCTTCGCTAACCTTATATTTCATATCCAGATCAACCAGCGAATGGGCCTGCATAACTCCGCCGTCCGCTTTGTCGGCATCCTTAAGAAAATTGTTGTATTTCCCGAAATAGGTATATTTAAGCCCTACCGCCAACTTATCGTCAAACGCATAATCGGCTTTCAATATGCCTTTATGCCGGGGAACCTTTTTAAGTCCACTTTTAGTCCAGTCAATAATACTCCCGTTATTTTCTTCCAGGAAATTGCGGCCGAAGCTGGTGTAATCGCTTTGTCCATGCAAATAAGCATAGCCTTCCTGCACAGCCAGCTTGCCAAAGCTTTGGCGCAGGGAAAGTTCCAGGCCTTTACGCTTGGTTTGCAGCATATTAAGCGTCTGCATCGTCAGCGACCCGTTGGCATCAAAAAGGTATAGACGATTCATTTGGTTGTCCGTATTGGAATGGAACAGAGTCAGATTAACAGTGGATATGCCAAGCTTATCCCGCAAGCCAATTTCATAGAGATCAAAAATTTCATCTTTGGCCGCGGTGCCAACGTATTTTTTGCTGCCATTAACCCTTACTTCGTCCGTAATCTGGATTCCGTCCGGCGTGGTATAGCCTCTTTCATACCGGGCATAAACCCGGCCCGTATCATTGTAATGGTAAGCCAGCGACAGCTCTTTAGCCGTATTCCAACGCTCGGAGGTTCCTGCCCCGTCAATGTTATTGCCAACTTTATCAAAATTCCAGTCTATTTTCTCTCGCCGCAGCCCCTGCGTGAACGTGTATTTTCCCCTGGTTGCATTATGTAACAGATAAGCTGCATTCGTTTTTTTATTATAATTAAAAGATAAAGGAACTGCCCGATAAGTCTTCTGGGCCGAACTGACAAGCTTATAGTCGTTATAGCCAATCTCTGCCGTTTGTTCGTAAATATCCAGCCCAAACAGCAGGTTGCCTTTTTCGCTATAGGCATGGTCAAATTTAAGTCTTGCCCCTTTGGTTTCATGATCCATTCTTTTATCTTCATACTTGCTGTTCATGAAATCGCCGGTATTGTAAAAAAGATCGCTGCTGAATTTCCACGTTCTGCTTAAATTCTTTTGATAGCCAAGGTTGTATGAATCCATTGACCTGTCGGCAAATAAATAGGGCCTCCTTGTTGCCGTTATTTTGTGTCCGTCCGCATCCAAACCAATGGTATAGGTTTCATAATCAGGCACATAGCCTCTTCCCGCCTGCGCCACTTTGTAGGGCTGGATATTGGCAATATACTGACCTTCTTCCGCCAGATGGCTCATCCGAAACGTTATTCGCTGACCCTCGCCGGCGTCATACTGAACGCCGGCGGAAAAATACTCGCTGTCCTTATACGTATCTTTAAAATATAAATCCCTGTCCTGCTTGAAATAGCCGATTTCTGTCGTCAGTTTATCATTGATTTTCTCACCGTAATTGAAATTGAGGCGATAGCCATCTGTATTCCATTCTGACGAAATTGTCTTGTTCTGTTTATTCATACTGCGCAGATTCGTCGTGATATTGATAATTCCGCCGGCAGCGCCCGAGCCGTAAAGAACCGAACCGCCGCCGAGAATGATTTCAATTTTTTCAATCTGCTCAATCGGAACAACGTCATAATTTGTGCTTAACGGATGACTGACAAAGGTTGTGATCGGCGCTCCATCCAGCAAAACCTGGATATTTCTTACCGACTGGTCCGATCCCTGCCCGCGAATATCAATGTCGCCCAAACCCGTTGCCCCTACGGAGATGCTCGGGATATCTTTTAAAACATCGGAGACCCCCTTATAGCCTTTTTCCCGGATCTCTTCCTTTTTGATGACAATAATTTGTTTAGTATCTCTTAAACGCTCAATCTCCACGTAATCCGGATTCACATATAAATCCTGCAGTTCAATCGTTGTTTCTTCTGCAGAAGCCGGCGACACCGGTCCGCAAATCCCCATCATGATGGCTGCCGCAAGAACTACCATCTTTCTTTTCATAATATACCTCCTGTATGGTCTACCCTTTTAATTATCATGCTTCGGTTACACGACCGTTCCGGCTTTAAACAATTCACGCTGCCGCTTTAGTTTAGCCGGCATCAGTGACCCTGGACCAGCAAACTCATTTATCATAGCCATTTTTTTACAAAACAAAAAAGCCCCCTCTCTACGCTAAGTTAGTGAAGGAGCTCCCGGCCCTCTATGTCCTTAATTAAATAATACATGAAATTGATAATCATTGTCAATTGATTGTTGAAAAAATTTCACCCTATCTTAATTGAGGATAAACGGCAGCCTCCTTTTTCCTGGTATATAAGAATAATACAGCCAACAGCAACAAAGCCAGCAGCAAAGCCGCGACCGTCAGGGCCACAATGCCGTTCCAGCCATACTCGCCCAGGAACTGCCCGCCCCAGGCGCCAATCACACTGGCCCCTGTATAGTGGAAAAGCAAATACAAGGAGGAAGCGGCGGCCTTATCGTTGCCGGCACACTGCCCTACCCAGCTGCTGACCACAGAATAGCAGCCGAAAAAACCAAACGTGAACACCGCCACCCCGCCAATTTTCAAAGCCAGACCAGTGCCTGACGAAATCAGGCCGCCTGTTGCCATAATGCCAATAGCCAGCAGCAAGACCCTGGCCCTGCCGCAGGTAATGGCCAGACGCCCCAGCCAGGTTGAGCTAAAGGTACCGACCAGATAAATGACAAAAATCAGGCCCACAACCGTATGACTTAAGTTGTAAGGCGGCGCCATCAACGGGTAGCCAATATAATTATAGACCGTAACAAAGCTGCCCATTACCAGAAAACCAATCAGATTAAGCAGCAGCAACGGCGGCTTTCTGATCGTGTTCCCCATTACCCTGAGGATTGTCAGCACCGCTCGGGGCCGGGGCGAAAAATTATGCGAATCCGGCAGTGTAAACCAAAACCACAGCCCGGCGGCCAAACAGATAAAGCCCAGGCTCAGCATTGCACTCTGCCAGGAAAAAAAATCGGTCACAGCCCCGACGACCATCCTGCCGGTCAACCCGCCGACAGAATTGCCGCTAATATAAATGCCCATGACCAGGCCGCTGATGGCAGGATCAAACTCTTCCGCAATATAAGCCATGGCGATGGCCGGAAAACCGGCCACCATGATTCCCTGTACGGCCCGCAGTACCAGCAGCCAGGTAAAATTGGGACTAAAGCCGATAAAGACCTGCAGCACCGCGGTGGCCAGCAGGGAGCCGCCCATGATCACCTTGCGTCCTCTGGCATCAGAAAGCCAGGAGGCAATCAGCATAAAAACCGCCATAAAGCCGGTTGCCAGCGAAACAGACAGACTGGCGGCCGCCGGGCTGACCTGAAACTGCTCGGAAAACAGCGGAATGAGCGGCTGCGTACTGTAAAGGCAGGCAAAAGTCACAAAGCTGCCTAAAAAAAGGGCGGAAATGGTCGGCCAAGGAATTTGATTTTTATCTTGAATAGACTGCATAGTATATTCCTCTCCCCCAACAATAACTGAACTTCTTCTCTTATAATAACCGCCCTATTGCCATCTGTCCAATGCATCATTTTAATAAAATCGATGCATTTCAGATCATAAAATTTTGCCGTCAGTTAGTTGACGCTGTCAGGGAACCGGGTTATGATAATCCATATATAACCAATAGCCTGTTGACAAAGGTGGTTTAACATCCATGGAGTGGCATCAACTGGAATACTTTCTGACTGTTGCTCAATTGCAGCACTTCACGCGGGCAGCCGGGCAGCTTTCCATCTCCCAGCCGGCATTAAGCCGCTCTATTGCCAGGCTGGAAGCTGAACTGGGAGTGCCTTTATTCGAGCGGCGGGGCAAAAATATCAGGTTAAACCAGTTTGGCAAAATTTTTTTACAACACATTAGCCAGGCCATGCAGGAAATCCGCGCAGCCAAACGGGAAATCGAAAGCATTATCCATCCTGATCAGGGAACCGTTTCCCTGGCCTTTCTACATTCCCAGGGGGCCCATATTGTGCCTGACCTCCTGGGCCGGTTTCGCGCTGTACACCCCAATATCCGGTTCAGGCTCTATCAGAATCCTTCCTACCTATTGCTGGAGCAATTGGAGGCCGGCGATATTGATCTGTGCCTGTCCACGCCGCCGGGCAGCAGGGAGGATATGGAATGGACCCCGTTATATACGGAAGAATTATTTGTTGTTGTGCCTGCCGACCACCGGCTGGCCGGGCGAAAAAGCATTGCCCTGGCCGCAATCGCCCCCGAACCCATTATCACCCTGAAAAGCAATTTCAGCCTGCGGATTTTAACAGACCAGCTGTTCCGGGAAGCACGGCTGACGCCTGATATCACCTTTGAGGGGGAGGAGATTCCCACTGTCGCCGGCCTGGTGGAAGCCGGACTTGGCGTGGCTGTTATTCCCCGCCTGCCTGGGCTCAGCAACAGCCGGCTGGCCTTTTTGCCGATCTCTTCCCCGCCCTGCTACCGGACAATCGGCTTAGCCTGGATTAAGGGCCGCTATGCCGCCCCGGCCACCCTGCAATTCCGCGATTTTGTGCTCAGTTCGTTTCCGGCAAACCCGGACAAGCGGTAAACTGCTTAGCAGTCTGACACTAATGCCGCCGGGGATATTCAACCCTAAGCGTAACGCTATAGCAATTACGCAAACCAACCAGGCTGAGACCCCGTTGCCCGTAAAAGGCAATAAAAAAGCACGATACCTATCGTACCTGATCAATATAGCAAAGGAGCATGCTGAATGAACTTTTACTGTGCGGACTGCGGTCAGCAGTATCCGCTGGCCGGCCTGGATTACCAGTGCCGGTGCGGCGGCCTCTTTAACCTGATGAAAGCGCCGGGGGAAACGGTCAGGACCCGCGTGTCCCTGGGGGAAATGCCCACCCCTGTCCTGAGAAGAAAACTGCTGCATACGGAAGTGTACCTGAAACTGGATTATCTGCAGCCAACCGGCTCTTTTAAGGACCGCGGCGCGTTCACACTGATTAACAAACTCCAGGAACTCGGTATCCGGGAGGTGGTGGAGGACTCTTCCGGCAATGCCGGGGCCGCTATCGCCGGCTACTGTGCCGCCGCCGGCATCAAATGCAGCATTTACCTGCCGGCCGACACCTCGGCCGGTAAAATTAAACAGGCCGCGGCCTATAAGGCCAACATTGTCAAAGTGCCGGGAACGCGTGACGATACGGCCCGGGCGATTTTACAAGCCGCCCAAACCGCTTACTACGCCTCCCATGTATATAATCCGCTGTTTTTCGAGGGAACGAAATCCCTGGCTTACGAAATTTGGGAGCAGATCGGCGTCCCTGATTATATTTTTGTGCCGGCCGGCAACGGCACCATGCTGCTCGGCGCCTATATCGGCTTCAGGGAGCTGGGCAGGCTGCCCCGGATTATCGCCGTGCAAAGCCGGAACTGCGCTCCGGTTGTGAGCCGTTTCCATGGCCATCCGGCCGAAGACTTCGCGCCGACGGTGGCCGAGGGCATTGCCATCCGGGAACCCCGGCGTTTGCACGAAATGATTGCGGCCGTGAAGGCCAGCAACGGCGATTTTATTGCCGTTGGCGATGAGCAGGTGCTGGCAGCCCAGGCCAGGCTGGGCGCAATGGGGATCTATGTGGAGCCTACGGCCGGCGTAACTGTCGCCGGTATGCTTCAGTACTTCGCAACAGGGCATGATAAGGACCTAAAAATCGTCGTCCCCCTAACAGGCAGCGGCTTAAAAAAATAGGTGCCGTCCAAGGCCTGACTCAGGCTTTCCAGACCCGTGTGGCCGCCAGGCCTGTAATGCGGGCCAGCTGACGGATTTTTGCGCCTTCCACCGCTTTCAACGCCCGCAGGATCGCATCCTGTTGTTCTCTGGTTTGCCGGGCGACCTGGATAGGCTCAATGCCAAATTGCTGCCTGATCATATTGCGGAAATCATCATCACTCACGCTGATTTTGCTGGCAGGAAGTTCAAGGCAGCTGTCGCTGTTGGCGGTGTTCGAAAACCGCACAAAGCGCGCAATCGCCGCGGCGGTCGTGTCTGCGAACATAGCTAGGGCATATTCCCGGTCCACAAACTGCTTGTCGCCGGTATATTCATGATAACTACTCCAGCGATAAGCAGCCGCATCGCCGACAATTTTGGCCTGGACCGGGTTCTGGTGGATATATCGCAAAACCGTCAGGAAATAGCTGTCGGTGTCTACAGGCTCACTCTTAAACCGCTCCTGAAATAAGTGGCCGCACCGGTCATGCCGGCCGTTATACCAGATCACGTAGCTGGAACTCAGCCGCTGGACCATCCGCCCCAGAGGCTCCCGGCCGGTCTGCAGCAGAATATGGATATGATTATCCATCAGACAGTAGGCAAAAATCCGGCATTGGCTGATTTCCTTGCATTTTACGAGCGATTCAAGGAATTTCAGCCGGTCTTCGTCCTCTTCAAAAATACTCTGCCGGTTAATCCCCCGCAGTAAGATATGATAGATGCCGCTGCTGCTTTTTTCTCTCGGCTTTCTGGCCATAACCCTCACCTCTGGCCAAATTATACCATGGCCGGTTAACCAAAACAATTCCCTGTCCCCCTGTTTTTTTCGCTGTCAGGGGGGAATCTTTTGTACCTTCCAGAATTTAAAAACAGGATTTTATAACAATTAGGTCGAACTACCTATTAAAACCCAAATATGTTAGATAACTGGGGGGACTGGTGATGACGCTTTATCTCCGCCGGATCACAGGCCTCCTGATCTGTTTTGTCATTATGATCAATATATACGGCTTGCCGCTGGCGGCGGCCGCGATCATCAGCACAAATCAGGAGATATCGATCGGCGCGAAGGTTGCCGAGCAACTGGAAAAAAAGCACGGGCTGGTTGATGATGCCGCCCTGCAGGCACGGATAGCCCGGATTGGCACCAGACTGGTGGCCGTATCGGAACGTAAAGACTTAACATATTCCTTTAAAGTGCTTAACTCCAAAGACGTGAACGCACTGGCGGCGCCGGGAGGCTTTGTTTACATATTTAAAGGTCTAGTAGATTATATGCCGTCCGATGAGGAGCTGGCCGGGGTCATTGGCCATGAAATCGGACATATTGTCAGACGCCACAGTGTGAAACAAATTGAAAAATCCCTGGCTGTCAGTGTGTTATTCGGGGCTGCCTTCGGTGACCGCGGACCGCTATTGCAAAACCTTGCGCAAAATGCCATTATGGCCGGGTACAGCCGTAAAGACGAACGGGAAGCCGACCAGCAGGGCTTTAAGCAAACTCATCTGGCCGGTTATAACCCCTACAGCATGCTGCTCACCCTGCAAAAACTCGATGATCTGCCCAACAAAGGCTCCTACGGGCTGTTCTCCAGCCATCCCGAACCGGGAGCCCGCGTAAAGCTGGTCCAAAAGTATATGAAGGATGCTAAGATTACCCCCGAGGTGATTACAGACGGCAAAAAAGCCGAAGTGGTCGATAATGGCTGGCGGCTGCCGGCCTTCACTGTCAGCCTCAATGGGTATAAGCCGCTTTACCGTGCTTACTTTACAGCCGGCGCCCTGTACCTGGCAGCAGCCGATCCAGGGTTTAGCAGCAGCCGTTTTACTGTTACCCACACCGCTGCCGGGGCTGTCATCTATTACAAAGACCAAAAAATCACCACCCTCAGCCCCGAGGACGCAGCCGCCCGCGGCCTGACGCTGAACCAACTGACCAATGAGTTCATAAGCAAGCTGAAGGAATGGGCGCCCAAACGCTAAAAGGCCGCCGGCTGAGAAAAAATATGAGCTGCGCTTAACGGCGCAAGTCCCCTTCCGGTTTTTGTTTTAAGCCGGAAGGGACTTTTTAATTTTAATAGGAGATAGTTGTAGTTTGACCATACTACAACTATCTCCTTTCTGTTCCAGCAATATGCTTAAAGCTAAAACACTCTCCCTGTCCCTGCGTTTCTACGAGGCTGCAGAGGCGCATGGTTCTTTTACCGGCACCCCGTGCTAGGCAGCGGGCTTGCGCGGCTTTCTGGGCCCATCACCGTTTATGGAGCGGTTGTATCTTTGCGATTTGATCTGTCACAGTATTCCCAGCCCGTTAATCTGGGAAGAATATAAGGGGTTTCTTTACTACCGACAAAAGCCCAGAAATCCATGAGGATGACCGGTTTCACCGGTTGTTCATTACAGTTGGTACTATCGCCCGCCCTTGCTGCTCGCAGTGCCGTTTTACCGATATTCACCGTGTTGCCGATCTGACGATGGCCGATTATTTCGGGATCGAGAAATACAGCCCGGCATGGTTTGACCTCTTGGGGGTGTCGGTGATTTTGGTAAACTCGCCGCAAGGGGCAGCCCTGTTTGCGCAGTGCCGGCAAGACCTGCATACGGAAGAGCGGCCCAAGGAAGAAACACTGAACGACAAAAACGTCTGCGTGAACCCGCCCCCTTGCCTGAAAACCGCAGCCTGTTTTGGGAGGATTACCGACGTTTCGGCTATGAATATGTGATTGGGAAACTGGAATAACAAGTTCGCCGGCCTCTTCTTGCTCTCATGTTTCAGCGAAGAACCAACGGCCCCACACTGCTTCATTGGAAGGAAAACCAATGCGCGCCTGCAGCTCTGTCTGTATTATCATCGTAGTATTTATACTTATTGACCAGTGCTATAGCGGCCTCAACTGGGAGCGACTCTTTATCGGCGGCTTTATTGGCACTGCCATTTGGACAGACTGCAGCCGCTGGCTGCGTTAAAGCTAAGAAAAATGAAAGACTAAATAAACAGCGCCCCATCCAGAGGACAGGCTGCAAAACAGTGGAAGCCAGGAAAGCCGCTTTAGCCGCCTAATCGGCGGCAATTGCTTTTGCTGCAACAAAATCGCGCCGATAAGCTATCCTTTAAGCAATACGGGTTTTTAAATCCTCGTAGGTAGCCTAAAAACGGAATTATTACTGGCCAGCTTTAGCACATATAGGAGAAGTTTCAATTCCTCATAGGTAGCCTAAAAACCAGAGCTTTGATCTTCCCGGCCTTTTCCTTACTAAGTTTCAATTCCTCATAGGTAGCCTAAAAACAATCCAATGCTTTCGCGGTATCCACTGTTCAGAAAGGTTTCAATTCCTCATAGGTAGCCTAAAAACAGACCTATGTACTATATGTGGTAAGCCTTACACCGGTTTCAATTCCTCATAGGTAGCCTAAAAACCCATTTCTACCGCATAAAATAAGACTTTTTAATAGTCCCATTGAAAAACATACAACACTTTCTAGCCGCAAACCTGCTGTTTAGGCCAAATCTGCTGTCGTCGATCTCCAGGCATTTTTACGCTATTACCGATCGACGACAAGTTTTAGATAATCAAATCCTGCCCGCCTTTACGCAACCCCATAATTTGACGGTCGGAATAACGGGTGCTTCTTAAAGTATAAAAAATAACCGAATCTTCGTCAGGCACAATAATCTTGTCTAGTTCCATTTTAAGCTTAGTCAAATTCGCCTCCGATATCTCCCCTTCAAAAACCGAATTTTGTACCCAGTTCAGATATTTACGGCATCGCTTCAGTGCCTTTACCACACGCTTTTCACCTACATCATATACCACAATAACAAACATAGCTATACCTCATATCAATCTTTTACAAAGTCCATTAAACTATTTACAACTCTATTTGACATTACCATTGCGTAACAAAAGGTTCATAAACACTTTCTCCCATCAGATGTTTCTCTAATTTGTATAATTCAAGCCGCATCAACCTTCGGTAGGATACAGGATTGCCAATCCCCCGATGGGTAATCGTCGTTTTGAGCCGGTTTTCCAGTTCCTCAACAAACACACGCCGCCCATTTTCCTTCAGCATCAGCCCGCCTGAGTCTTTTTTAAAGTCCCTCTTGCTAATCATCTTCTTGCCAATCAAAGTGAAAATAACCCTGTCAACCAGAATGGGCTTAAATATTTCAGCAATATCCAGATTCAGGCTGAATCTCCGGAAATTCGTCGCATGCAGATAGCCGATGCGGGGATCGAGATGGGTTTTGTAAATCTCGCTTAACACCGTTGAATAAACAATGGAGTTGCCAAAGCTGATCAATGTGTTCATCGCATTTTGAGGCGGTCGCTTGGATCTTCCTTCAAAAACAAACTCACTCTGCCCATGAATCACATCAAAAGCCTTGTAATAATACTCCCTGATATTCCCCTCAATGCCCATTAATACCGAAATATCGCACGTTTCCTTTATTTTGGTGCTAAGTTCCTCAATCTCCTGCAGTTGCCGCCCTACTTCTTTATCCCGGTTTTGATAGTATTTCAAAACCTGCCGGATATTCTGAGCTGCGCCGGTGACAAATTTTTGTGCCAGGCTAACTCTGGACTCCATGTTCAGATAAGCCTCCGCCTGCCGCAAAATCATATACCCTGAATTATAGTGCTCGCGGGGATAAAATGTCCCACTGTAATAGCCGTAATTATTAAAATAATGAACGATGATTTCTTGTTGAGAACAAAATTCCAGAAACCGTTTATTAATATCAACCTCCCCGAATACCATAAGCTCGGCGGTATCCTCAACCGGAATATATTTTTGCTCCCCCTCCTCATTCATAAAAAAGATGGTATTATCCTTCCGCCTTAACTGCCCGTTGGAAAAGATATACAATGTCTTTTTCATTGATCTGCCCCCTTCTCTTAGGCCCAGCAAAACTCTTTGTACGCACAGTTTTTACATAGCCCTATTTTTCGCGCCTGCGGCGGCCGGCTTTCCGCCGCAATACAATGAATTGCCGCGATAGCCTTCATTAACTCCTTTTCTATGTCCGCTGTTAATGTAACTGATTCTTTTTTCTTTTCTTTCGGAAAAAGCAACTCCCCGGTGGCTTCAATACCCCGCCGTTTGAGTTCTGCTAGATAAAAAGCCAATTGCATCCGGGCGCTTTTTAGGTATTTGGAGCTTTTCTTCACCTCCCCAATCACCAGGCCCTCTTTATCCTGGCGCACAATATCCAGACGGATGTTACCTAAAGAAATCTCCTTGCTCTTATCCCGGCCATATGTCATCTCATGAATAAAGCGTCCAAGGTCCATATTGGCGTCATCTTCATCCGGATTAACCTGATGCAGCATAAGCCAGACCTCCCGGGGACAGCAGTAATAGTACCAGATATGCGTGCCGGTGATATTAAATTCAAAGTCGTCCACGCTTTCCTTCACCTGCCTGTTGTGTAACTTTGCGGCCTATATAAATTGATCGAAACCTTCCACATTCCGTTTTGCTAATCCGGCCACAGGATCGTAATCACTATTATTGAGCAGGCAAGGTATCCGGTTGGCAAGATACGGCTCCTTACCTACCAGGGAAAAGGCCAGTTTGGCCGGAACATTAACCACATAGTGGTTCATCAGAATCATAAATTCTTTCTTGCTCTGAAATGACATTTTCGAATAATAATCCCGATCCTCATAGAGTTCATAAATGCGCGCCGGCGAATCAAGCTGCAAACGGCGCTGCAGTTCTACAAACCGTTCGGGAAAACAAATTGCATCACCCTCGCCCGCCTGCCAGGGTACAAACACCGGTAATTTATAATAATCCTCGCCAAAAGGTTTAAACTGCTGCCCCAGTGCAGGCCAGTCACCTTCATAGGCAGCCTGAATGGCTTGTTTACCTGTCTCGTAGGAATTACGGGCAAACATTCTTTGATAATATACCTTTATAAGTTCAAGCAGTTCTGATTCCAGCCATACCTCTTTTTCTTGTAACAGATTATCGGTCAGTCTCTGCAAACACACATCATAAATGCTGCTCCGGGTGTTTTTCTCCCCATTCCGTAAAAACAGCATCAAGGTCAGAAGCCCTAAATCACCAACAAAGTTCCGGTTAACCCGTCCGGCGGCCTGTACGATCGAAGGCAGGACCGGCAGGGCCCGCATGATATGGTTAAAGCTCAGATCAACGCCGGCTTCAATGATTTGCGTGGAGACCACATACAAACGTTCCGGCTTTTCCCTGTTAGGGAACCTTTTAATCTTTTCAATTTCCACCCGTTTATGAAGGGGAATCATCAGTCCGTGCAGGAACTTTAACGCCGAACCTTCCACCTTGGCCGCCAGTTTTTTATACACCAGATAGGCGTCTGTAATCGTATTTAAAATAGCCGCCTGCGATAAATTGTTTTTGCCCGGTAAATAGCCGGTTAAATAATCGGCAACCGCTTGCTCATCCATCTCGCCCGCTTGCTTAACCTGATAGCGTTCGAGTCTCTCAACAGGTTTAACGGCCAGGCAGCCAGGCAGGTTTTGCTTGGACAGACCATAGGCAAAAGGCGGCATAGTCGCAGACAAAAAGATGATACGCAGGTTATACAGCTCCGCCAGCGACTCCAGGCCGCATAAAAAAACGTTCCAGCTGGCTGCGGCAAAAATCTGCGGTTCATCAATAATCACCACACTGTTGTGCAAAAAGGCCCGCCGCAGAGTATCCTGGGCTCGCCCCGGAAACAAGGCTTTCGACCATTGCTGGAAGCTGGTGCAAACAATAGGACTGGCCCAGGCCTCCATGATTAGTTGTCCGGAATGCAGCTTTCCTTCCTCCTCTACCGCTTCCATTTCCTTATCTGCCTGTTCAGTCTGATCAATAGGCAGAACAGCTAAAGAATGGTGTTCCAGCACCGAAGCCTGTAGTACGGTTTCAATCACACTGCTGGTTTGCTCCAGGATAGACAGATAGGGAGCCACATAAATAATTTTTTCATACCCCTGCTCCTTCCCCAGCCAGATCGCCAGCCGCAAAGCGGTGATTGTCTTGCCGTAACCGGTCGGCATCTCCAATGTATACACACGGCGCCAGGGATCACCGGCCAGCTGACTGAGGATTTGCCGCTGCGCATTATTGCGGACAACCGCCATGGAGTTATCGCCAGCCGCCTGACAAAAATCGTCAAGCAACCGGTCATGCCTGGCATGGTCCTGCTTATGGAAGCTGCCCCCTTCTGTCGGTGTAACATGAAAACGGTCCCCGGCGATCAGGGCAGTAGTCATTTCCCGCCAGCAGCTTAATTGCTTCATTAATTCCAGGGGGCTAGCAGAATACCCGGCATCCAGCCTATCTGCCGCATCTTTCTTAATGTGATACAGGTCTTTTGCCCATTGCACCAGGGGCTCTGCCGCTAGGTGCGGTATGGTAAACTCAGGATAGACTTGCCGGAGAAAAGCTGCCATGCCCGGTAAGTCCATTTTATCCCACTGCCCGGCCCGCAGCCACTGTTCTTCACCAAAGCGTTTTAAAGCGCCATGGTGATCGGCAATATCCCTGATTAACCACAGCCAGATGCCGGCATATTCGGGCCACCGCTTTTCAGCCTGCAGCCAATGATAACCCAAATAGGAAAAAAGAAAAGCCCCCTCCGGGGCGTGATTAGGCCCCCGGCCACGCTTGCCTCTGATATATAGCTGCCACTGGACATGGGATTTTACCAGGTCATGACAAATTCCGGCCAAACCGGCCAGCCGGATACTCAGTTGATCCTTGGCAAAGGGGGATCTGCCTTGCTTTAACCTGGTTTCGACCGCAGCCCTTACGCCCAGCAAATGGTCTGTCAGCCAGTTCTGGTTTCCCTGCTCCTCCGGTCGGGCGATGCATTGGGCAAAGGGAACTAAATCAGGCATATGAACTCCTCCCCGAATTTGGCCAGCATAAGCTCAGGTGACGCATCCGCCCTGGGGATAAATGTTATTGATTTTCCATCCTTTTCATAGAGAAAATCAACTGATTTTTCAAAGGTGCGGCCACCTTTATAGTGCCGTAAATAGCCGCCGGCCCGGCAATAGTAACGGTCGGTCTTTAAAGAAATCTCCCTGATCAGCGCGGTCGGCACAACTGATTTACTCTCAATTTCCTGTTCTGCGGCCGCCGCCCGGACCACCTCCGGATAAATCCGGTGTAGTACCGGTTTTGTCAGTGCATAAGCGGCTCCCAGATAGGTCGTATATACAGACCGCTCCTCAGCCAGCGCTGTTGCCAGTTGCTCCGTATATTCTTCGCCGGTATAGTAAATGCGGTAAGCCGGATTGACCAAGAGTTCAATGGTGGTGGGCCGGTTGAAAGCCGCCCCGGTACCCTTGCCCAGCATGGACATCTGTTGGGCTACCGTCCGCACCGGGCGCAACAGTTCGATCCCTACCTGATCGGCAGTCACAAAATCCTCAACGCCCAGGATCGCGCCCACCAGGCCTTTGGCGGCAGTAGGCGTGATAAAAGGGTAGGTCATTTGCGTTGCCGTTGTATCCGGGCGGCGAAAATGGCCGATACTTCCCCTGACATCAAATGCTAGTCCTTTCATGGTCTCCTCCTCTTACCACAATGGCTGCACAAACGGCTCAACAGTACCACTGATTTTCACCCCGGGATGCAGCCAAATCCGGCAGCGGGCGATTTTCTCGCGCTTTTCGGCAACAACTGCCAAAAGTCTAGTCAGATCAAACACTACGTCCTGCAGAGAAGAGGGCTGTTTACCGGCTGCCTTCCAGGCGGCTGCGTCAGGCGCCATTGCAATCAAATCCTCCGGATAACCGATGCGGTAAAAAGGATCGTTATACTCAATATGTACTAAAATCAGGGGCTGCTGCTGGCCCCGGCCGCGGGCCTGGCGATGCTGCGTTCCCTGCCATAAAGCCCGCAGCAGGAGTTCTTGATCCGCCGTCGTCATCCCGGAATGCTCGGCCGCCTTGGCATTAATCACCGCCGGCATGGCAAACACGGCAAACGGCAGGGTATAGCTCGTCCAGATCGTCCCCTGGGTTTTTCCTTCGCCCTCGTCGTTGGAGTCGGTACTGGGCATAACCACCGTGCCCTGCACATATTGCGTGTCAACCGGGTGCAGGGAGTGAGCCCAGCCGAACTGCACCGGACCGGTCAAATGGAATTTCGGTTTAACCGAATATACAATACCGAAGGTGCGGACATCAAAGCAGTGATCTTTAAGGACACTTTTCATGTCATCCTTGGCTTGCTTTTCGGCGCCCACGCTTCTGGCAATCAATTCGGCCAGACTGCCCCGCCCCAAAAGCTTGCCCTTATCATTTATCTTCTCCTGGACAAAGATATGGTTTTTCTGCGTTGCCCCGCCGTTATTCTCATAGGCAATGACAAAGTCCCGCACATCCCGCTTTATGCTGACATCGCTCAAGGAGATCCGTCCGTCCTCCTCGGGAAATAATCTTCTGGCATCACTGTCATTTAAGGGGTCCCGGTTGGGAATGCCGTCTTTTACCGCTTTAATAAATAAGATTTCACTGCTGTTCATTGTCATTGCCTCCATCCTCTTCCGTTTTATCATTCTTTTTATCGGCTTTATAGAGTAAGTACCCGGACCAAAAGGCCGTCATAAAACTATCTTTTTCCGGCACCAGCTGATCCTGCTTTGCCAGAAAGCCCAGCAACGCCTGGGCCAGTACCGGACGAAAATTGGCGCCAAGCTTCATATTCCATTGCTGAGCCAGTTCTTCACAGCGCAATAAGCCATTCTTCCAGATCATCGCCGGGGTCAGCTTACTGCCGAATTTCATCACCCGTTGCTTAACAAAATCTTTGCCGGTCTTTTGGTAATACGAATTATGAAACTGTCTGAGCAATAACCCCGCCGTAAAGCCCAATTGCTCTACCGATGCCAGATGACAAAGGTCCAGCCGGCCCTGGCTGTATAGAGCCTTAAATTCATCCCAGTCTGACAATATCATCACGCCCCCTTGTTTCTGTAAAATTTTCTGTTCATATTGGTGTAAAAAATACAGAAAGCTATAATAGAAGATCAGTTCCTGCACCATTTGCCAGGTGTCTTCCTTATTGGCCAGTTCATTCAACCGCCGGGCGGTTGTCAGCCGCAGCCGCTCTAGGCGCAACGGTTCCTTGTGCAAGGCGGCCTGCAGAGTTTCCCACACATATCCCGGTCCAAAGGCATTGGCCAGCAGCGCCGGCAGGGTCTGGGTTTTATAAACCGCCTGTTCTGCAACCCCAAAAGCCAGCTGAATTTTTCCCGTCTCACTCACTTTAAGATCATGCAATATTTGCTCAATTTTTCCGGCCACACTGGGCACAATATCCTCAATCACTGCCCGGATATGCATATTCCCCCGGGACAAATCCCCGGAGTAATACAGGATAGTCAGACGGTGCTCATCCCCTATTTCAGGAACAACCCGGTCAATTCCGGCCAGCACCTTCAAGTGCAGGTCACTGTTACTCTGTTTCTCACTGTCCTTTTTCAGCATGCGCCGGTAGTTCGCGAAAAGCTGCTGCGATCCGCCGTCCGTCAGCGGCAAGACTAGCGGGATGCCATAAATTGACTCAAAGCTTGTTGCTTTCATATTCTTTTTGGCTTCTACACTGGTAACAGGGGCAAACATTTCTTTTAGTACCGCGCTGGCAACGGGAACCTGAATTTCTTTCAGGAACTGCACCCCATAGAAATAGGCAGCATAACTTTCCGCATCTACTTTGATGCCTTTCGTCCATTCATCATCCTGCCAATAGATAGAGCGGGGCATGTCCCAGGTCGGGGACAGCCAAAGCCAGGCTTTGTTGTAGATAGATACCACTTCCGCTGCCGGTTGGTTGGAGAAAGTGGATACTGCATTTTTTTCACTGCCCAACTCAGCCGCCTCATAAAATTTGGCCTGATTAATGCATTGCAGTACCTCTTCCCCGTCTAAATAAAGCTGCCGGCCAGGCTGCAACCGGCTTTCGTTAATCCACATGAGGGTTTCATCCTCACCCATCCAGTCTTGTTTTTCCTGGAATACATTCAACCTTGCATCATAAATCATCAGGATCCCTAACTGCTTGTCTTCACTAATAAATTCAGTTGCCTGCGCTGCCAATAAGACAGCAACCTGATCTGCCAGCAATTCCTTTTCAGACAGTGTCATATCTCTGTACTGCAGTGTATTGTTCAAGCGAGGACTAAGAAACTCTTTTTTAAACTGCTCCTTCTCGCCTAAAGCCTTAAGGTGAGGATCGTACAGAAGGTAGCATGGCAAAGGATAAATTCCCTGGGCATGAAGAGGATTGCCGCCGTTAGGATAAAAAATAGGAAACGTCACATTGCGTTGAGAATCTACCGTAAAGGTTTCTTTGTTGTTCTCCAAAGCCATATCCCCTAATTCAAGCTGTTGTAAACAGCTATCCCCTCCAGCCAATTCAATTAAGAATACATGGCGAAAAAAGTTTTTGCAGTTTTCACTGCTCACGTCGGTAAGAAGCCGGATTTTTTCCCGGCAGGGCATCCCCCCGTCTTTTATGGGACGGCCTATGCGGATGATTGACTCAGCGAGCAATTGTATCACCTTCTTGTTGATTTCAATTAGCAATGAGTAACCGCTGAACTTACATAATGAATTAAAAAAAGACAAAACTTTAGTTTTTTTATCCTTGTCTTTTTTCGGGAAATTTCATCCATTTCCTGCATGAATATTCATTATTTTACAAATTAAGAATTTTTTGCCAATTTTAACTCCCAACCTAGTATTTCAATGCCATCCAGTTGAGAAAACCCAGTCCTCCCAGCCGACTTGACCCTGACCACCACCTTTGGTAAAATTAGCCACGTTTTATAAACATGGGTAATTATTACCTATGTAAGTTACCCTATTTAAATCCGTTTTTTCTGATTGCCCTAAAGCTCCCAATCCCACGGCCTCAAATTCCTTATAGGTAGCCTAAAAACGTAGCATGGACGAGGAGAGAAGACTGTGGTATGTCGGTTTCAAATCCTTATAGGTAGCCTAAAAACGCCATGAACGCGCTGGTTGCTTCCCTGGTCGCTATGTTTCAAATCCTTATAGGTAGCCTAAAAACGGTGATGTTCAGTTTCTTGCTATAGAATCAGACGGGTTTCAAATCCTTATAGGTAGCCTAAAAACCGGACCGGTGATAACTGTCAGGCCCGGACTAAGGGGTTTCAAATCCTTATAGGTAGCCTAAAAACGAGTTCGTTGGCAGCGCCGCTCATAAGAAATTACTCAGTTTCAAATCCTTATAGGTAGCCTAAAAACCCATTGAAAGTGCGATATTGTTGAGGTTTTTCCCACTCATGCTGAGCTCTCGAATTATCATCATTCCCTTAAACCCGCGATAGGTCTATATTGGGTTTGTCGTCGGTCTCCGGGGATTTTTGCGCTATTGGATATCGACGACAAAATTACAAGCTTAATTCTGATGGTTACTGCAACTCCACACAGCCAAATCCCTGACTGTTCTTGCTGCCGATGCCACCATCCACGGCTAATTGCAGCAGTTCTTGCGGCCCGGTTACCAACAGCTTGCCAGCGTATCCTTTAATGATTATATCTTTATAATTAACCACCTTTAGCCTTGGCAAGCCCAGCGCTTTGGCCGTCACGTTCCCTGCCGGTGCATCGGTGCCCCAAAAAGCCCGGTATTTTTTTTGTAGATTTTCACTAAACAAACGCCCGTAATCTGCTTCCCCCGGCTGAAAATATACCGTGTATTTCCTGCCGTCCGGCCTGAGCAAAGTGCTGTAAAGCACAGCCGGCGACAAGGTTTTTACTACAGCCTGATCTCCGGTAACCTTTAACTGCCTGACATTAATTTTTTCTATCTCCGTTGCCTGCGTTCCCAGGCGCATATTTCCCGTAGCAAGCAATATATTGACCAGAGAGTGGCAAAAATCCTGCATAGGCGAGGAAATTGTCAGCTTTATTTCGCCGTCAAAGGCAATGTTTTTTTTAACCCGGTCCAGTTGATAAACTCCTTGCAGCAAAGAGAAGCTAAACAGTTTAAAACTGCGTTTCCCATCTGTGTAGCCTTTCTCATGCAAAAAGGCTGCCAGTTCTTTATGGAGAGAATGATATAAAGCCCCCTGCAAAAGATAATTATAGCTAATAGGCAAAACCAACCTCCCGCCGGCAGGTTTAAAATGAATATCCAAATGCATTGCATACCGCTCCTTGTATCCACTTGATAAATTCTGGCTGTTCTTTTCATTAAAGAATTTACTTAGACCGGCCCAATATTATTCCCAAACGCAGCCAAGCGGCATTGTTGATAGCCTTAAAGCCTCACGCGGGAATAGATCGTAAAAAGGCCATAACCTTCCCAATACTGTCCCCCGGCAAAGCAAATCAAGGGTGGTCAACTTTTGCATTGACAAAACTAATAAATAGCCTAAAAAACGCATAAGTCTCTCAATACTTGGTCTTTCTGATATTAAGTTTCAATTCTTTATAGGTAGCCTAAAATCGGATCAGGAGCAGGTGAAAAACCAGAAAGATTACTTGTTTCAAATCCTAATAGGTAGCCTAGAATCCCTCACCACCACCTGCACGGCCGCCGCCTCTGTACTGAGTTTCAAATCCTAATAGGTAGCCTAGAATCACATCTATACTTAAATCATCGCCTTTACTGAGCATGAGTTTCAAATCCTAATAGGTAGCCTAGAATCGCATAGCCCCTCAATGCTTGGAATTTCAGGTATAGAGTTTCAAATCCTAATAGGTAGCCTAGAATCTTAGATAAAATCACGCCCAAACGTACATAGGCGTGGTTTCAAATCCTAATAGGTAGCCTAGAATCAAAACAGATAAGTGTTACACTTTTCCTTTATTTCTAGTTTCAAATCCTAATAGGTAGCCTAGAATCGTAACAGGAAAATTATCATCGTCCTACCGGATGTGGTTTCAAATCCTAATAGGTAGCCTAGAATCCAGAGGACCAGTAGGCTCTGTTCTTCCGTACACAGAGTTTCAAATCCTAATAGGTAGCCTAGAATCTCGTTCAGCCATAGCGCAATACTCCGGATTTAGTTGTTTCAAATCCTAATAGGTAGCCTAGAATCCCATTTTTACCGCACGAAATAAGTGTTTCTAAATTGGGAATTTAGAAATGCATAGTACGCCATTTCTAAAGAAGCCTTGCTTTACGCAGATTCTTTTGTCGTCGATCTCCGGGTATTTTTACATTACTGGACATCGACGACAATTTTTAACTATGCAAAAAAACTAATCGGTTACTATATTGATCATAAAATACATTTCATCTTGATATTTCGGCTTGTATAATCCCAGGTCCTGCATGAATACGTAAACATTATGCAGTCTTCCAATCCTGCCAGTTGCTCTGCAATCCAAATCCGTAAATTAAGTTAACTTTTTTTCCCTGTTCTCTTCAAGCGCCAATGTTTTGGATAACCACCCTGTGAGGAATTTGTTTCTGCTGCTATTTTTTTCGGCAGTTGATCCCAGGTGATAAGCTCGCTGGCATCCTGCAGTTCCAGTTTACTTTGCAGATATTGACGGAAATGGACGGTGTTAAAATAGTTGCCGCCCCCCATGTCTGCAATAAAAGCATCGATATACTCGCCCCAGGTGGCGTCAGCAATTATCTCTTCCGTATCCACGACCAGGGATGTAAAATCGCGGCCGCTTTTCTCCAGCGCCAGTTGCCGCACTTCGATTTTTACTTTTCCATACCCATAGGGCTTGGCCCCGCCAACGAGATCGTAAGCCTGTTCCAGTTCACTGCGGAATTGTTCGGCTTGCGGGCCATATTGCCGGGTTTTTAACAGCTGTTTAGGTTCCAGACTGAGAAGCAGAACCCCCAGTTCCGCTTTGGTGAGGTTATGAAAATAAATCTTCCCCCGCAACAGCCTCACACTGCCGTATTTGATGACCGGTTTATAGCTTAGCATATTGGGATTCGGCCAATCCGCCTGATTCTGAACTTTTAACTGCTTGGGTAAGATATGATAATATTTATAGCCATTTAATTGCGGACGCGCCGGCTGCTCATAAGTCTGCAGACTTTTCCCTTCCGGCTGCTCAAGATACATGGCACAGGCCGAGGCGTAAGGCGTCGGTAATAAGAATGGCTGTTTTTGCAATTCTAACGTTTGTGCATCGGCGAGTTCAATGTCCAACGAAGTAAACCGGAGCCTGGATTTGTACGAGGGTATCGTGTCAATTGAAACATCCTTGCGTTGATCCGCGGGCTCCTTTTCCGCTGTAAATCCGAATAGAGCACTAGCGCAATCGACTTTTTCCTGTTTTCTTATTCCTAATAAGCTGGTCAATTGATGTCGGCAGGGAATTTTAAAATATGGCGTCCGGCCGATATTTTTCAGTTTTTCTCCGTCTAATTGAAAAAACACAACCAGACCAACAGAACCACTATGCCTCATCAGAATATTATCATAGCTGCCAAAAATATCATAGAATTGCTTTTTCATAATTCCTATTTCTGTTTCTTCATCGAATGCGCGATTTTTTTTCAGATTCTGCTGATATGCAGCAATCAAAGCATCAGATACTTTGTATTGGTTGGAATGATTTCTATTCCTGTCATTTTGTCCAGGTTCCAATACCAAATAATGGGATCTTTTTGATGATGCATTGGTCGAGTTAAATAAATAGGCCAAATGACACTTTTCTTCGGGCAGCTTGGCAAAAGAAAGGTTATCAACTGTATGATTCTCATTAACTTGGGCAAATAAGCGCTGTTGATAAGGAATAAAAGAATCATTCGGCACCAGACCAAAATACTTCTTCTTCATTTCAAATTGCAGTTGTCTCCGCTGCAAAACCTTCTCGTTCATATCATCAATCTGTTTCTGAATCCTGGCAAATGTGCTTATCTTGTTACTATCCCAACAAAACAAGGGAGAAAATTGTTTAGCTGATTTGTCTATTTGCATCTGGATCAACCGGTGTTCTTTAATAGATAAGAAATTTTTATCACCTATTTTGGGCGCTGGAATCACATAAAAATCATTTTCATTTTTTATCAAAAATCCAGCCTGAACCACATGCTCGATTCCCTTATTTTTGACTAATCCCAGTTTCTCTCTGTAAAGCTTACTGAGATCTCCCGCCAAATCCCGGTACAACAAAGGCGTCGTGTTAACAAACTGCGGGTAGCTAGCACTCAGAATTTCCAGATTAGCCCGTATCCTGCCACGAAACTGACTGCCGCTCACAAAGTAGCCACCTTTCAGCTTTTCCCTGGTTTCCAGTACCAGATCAGAGCAGGGCTGCAATGTGTATTGAACAAAGCCGGATACATTGTTGTTTTCCTTACGATCATGACCGGGAAGGAGATTGCCGGCCTGACGATTGCCCTTAGAACCAGTACGCGTTTTTTGATAAGGATAGTATGTCGTTGCAGAAAAAGGTACAAAGTCATAAGGAAGTATGACCTCTTTATAGGCCTTTAACTGATTGAGCCTATTATCCATATTTCGCGGCCTCTCATTTTCCATTTTATCCCCATCCCTTTCACCGTCCAAGGCAGTATAGCACCGTTTTTTCCACATAGGCCAAATGGTCCTCATCATAATTAATATATTCTTTTACTGTTAACGAGTAATACCCGCTCTGATTCCGAAACTTCTCCTCCAGCTCATATTCGCGGGAAACAATCTCGTCTTTCGCAAAGGCATTTTGGTTATGCAGCAGCGGCTCGTACTGCACCAGCCTGTCCTGGCTGCGGGTCACAAAGATTTCCCTGGTCGTATCAAAAAAGTGTGCTTCCAGCAGTGTTCCCCCTTGTATGGCTGCCAGCAGCCTGCCGTGAGCCGGCTCCTTCGCCCGGCCAAGCAGCACACAGTCCAGCGTATGGGCAATAAAATAATAATCATCATGCATATCCAGCTTTGCAATATCAAAAGCAGAAAGTTCATTCACTGCCTGCACCACCCTGCAAAAGACTCCCACCACATCTCCAGCTGCCTGCGATTCCCTGTTGACAATTCCGGACCAGTTTCTATCTGCCAAGTTTCTTCACCAGCGCCAATATTCACCGTTGGCGCCAGGAACTGCCCCAGTCCCGCCACTGTCCGGCCGCCCAGCGGTATGAGGCCTGCTCCCAGACGCCGCAGGACATAAACCAGCGGGAATATATAGTTCAGATATCCGTCATCAGCAGGCTTAACGGCCAGCTCCAGGCTGATGACAGCCGTTCCCTGAATTTCCTGCTGACGCTTAAGTGCGCTATCGTAACTGCTGCCGGTCAGCCGGTCAATTTTAATATATATGGGCAGGTCTGTTTGCCGGCTATCCCTATTTACAGCGACCGGGGTTCCTGTAACCACGATATCGTGCACGGTCAGCTTGCCGGGGCTACCGGTGCCGCCAAACAAGTCCGTCAGGTTTTTCCCGCACCCCTGGTCGGCCGTGTCGCTCATCATACGCCCAAGCAGACGAAGAACCTCGTGCCGCAGCACTCCTTTCAAACTGGCGGCCGGAATATAATACGCCTGCTCCTGCCCTTCCTTATGTTTGCCGTTATCCTTATTATCTCTTTTTTTTAACAAACCGGTAAGCGGCTCGCGCCTGGCCCCTGCCGCTTGGGCACCTGCATCTGCAGTCACTGGAAAAGCCTGATAGACGCCGTAAGGAAAAACTCCTTGCAAAGTAAACGTAACCGCACACTGTGGCACTAAAGGATATTGCGGCATTGCCTGCCAGGGTACATCCTCCATGGCCGGCTTTTCCCGGCTGCCGAAAATATACCTGTCCAGCGCCTGACTGTTGTCCAGGAAAACTACTCTTGCTTGCAGCGAATCCAGCGTAAACCGGCCAAAACCATTGCTCTTTTGCCCGCCCAGCAATAGTTGGCCGCCGGCAAACCCGTTGGCCCAGGTGGCAACAAGCTTTTCCAGTTCCGCAGGCTGCAGCGCATCATTATGTTCCTTGCCCGCTCCCGCCCATACATCACTTTCAATTTTAAAATTAACCGTTGTGCCTGCCGGTAAATATTCCAGCATGTATTTCTGATGGGGCTCCGCCGCGCCATATACAGGATTGACCGCAGTTCCTTCTTGGCGAGGAAGCCCCTGTTTTTCCCCATCAGAGTAGTTTTCTATCATACCGTCACTGATATAAATACGACTTGGCAAGAATTTCTTCTTTTCCTCTGCCGACTCAACCTCGCCGCCCATCGCTTTTTCGATGTCTTCTGTCCGTACGCCCCCCTGCTGTAAGTATGCCCGCAGGGCTCCGCCCAGAGAATTTCCCAAAATTACCGGCTTGCCATCCGGCGTTTTGACCACCTCGGTCTCGTTGGCGCCGCAGCGGACCGGCGAAACCGCCCGGATTGCAAACTCATAAATCAGTCTTTGCCACATCGGCTTTCCTCCCTATCCGGATCTTCAAGCCCATTTCCAGCAACTGAGAAATAAACCTTTTTTCTCTCCCCGTTACTTCTGTCCTTTCTGCCTGTTCTTTTTCCCCGGCATAAAATAGCCGCCCCGGCGCGGTTTGCAAATACCGCTGCGCATAACAGGCAAGCTGTGTGTTCTCCGCTCCGTTCAGGTAATCCAGCACAGCAACAAAATGACAGCCTGCTATGGAACACTGGCGGTTATCGCGTGTATAGGGCCGGTCGGGCGACAAATCCCGGCAGTTCAGCCACCGCTTCATATTTTGCAGATGATGTTTTTTCAATTGCGCGGCAAGAATAAAGCGCTCCGACTCCGGACCCTGCGCCAATTCATCCATCAAAAATATTTTCTGCAGCCAGCGATTTTTTGCTCCAGCCAAACCGGCGGCTAGAAGCTCCCACGTATCCCGGACATGTTCGTCCCCTTCAATAGCGGCCGCCAATTCCCGCCAGTTGGACTCAAACATCCGCTCCGGTTCTTGCTCTGCCGGCCGTTCACCAATCTGCAGCACATCCGGATAGGGAAGATTGACGCCTAACCAGCCAAATCCGTCCTGCGCCCGCTCTCCCACCAGCCGGCTTTCCAAGCGGTCCGCAATGGCTTGCAGCTGCTCTCCCTGGAGTTCCCCGGCAAAGGTATAATGCAGCACTGAACCTGCCTTTAATGTGGTTTCCTTCGGATAGCGGGCCTGCCAGGTGGCGTTGTAGCCCTCGCTGATGCCGGTGTGGATAAAACGTTTTTCCAGACTGACCGGCTCGCCGCTGATGCGCTCGATATATTCTTCCGGTATAGCATTCACCGGCTGGCCGTAGCAGTTGCGCACCAAAACATCAGACAGACAGGTAATCCACAGGTCCCGCCCCGGTGCCTGCCGCCGGTCCTGATCCGGCAGCCCCAGCAATACCTTGGCCTCCTGATAACACGCAAGCACATTGCCGATTTTTTTCCACCGGCACAGACCATAGCCGGAGCTTTTGGAGCCGCCCAGATAGACCGGTGTTTCCTCTTCCGGAAACACTGCCATCAGCAAAGGCACCAGCGCCGGGTCGCAACGAAGCACCGTGCGGAAAACCTGGCCGGCGGCGATCGCCTCATAGCGGAACAGGTTGTCCCTTTCCTCCCGGTCCCGGTTCCTGCCGGTATTGTGATGCAGCCGGTATTCCTTAGCCACGTGCAGCCCGCTCAGCGTTTTCCCGTCATACGTTGTCAAAAAACGGTAAGGCAGGGTATTTTTCCGCTCCTTTGTTTGCCCTGCCGCTAATGGGACAACCGCCGCCGCGCTTTGTAGCGCGTGGGCGCAAACCACCTTTTGCTGTCGCCAGTCGTGTTTATTCAGCCGCAAATGCTGCGGCGCCGGTAAATAAAGGCGTCCGTTCCGGTAGGGATAAGCATTGTGGCAGGCTGCTTTAAGCAAAATATCCTGCCAGGCTGACGCAAACAAGCCTTGCTGTTTTAACCGTCCAATCCAAGCGCCGCGAATGGTCGATCCGGGTATATAGTCTTTCGCCGGTTCCCGCTGGCTGGCCTTACTGCCGCCGGCACCGATTTTCAGCGGTTCCTGATTAATAATCT
Source organism: Sporomusa termitida (assembly GCF_007641255.1). Classification (NCBI taxonomy): domain Bacteria; kingdom Bacillati; phylum Bacillota; class Negativicutes; order Selenomonadales; family Sporomusaceae; genus Sporomusa; species Sporomusa termitida. The sequence goes on along the minus strand of NZ_CP036259.1, from coordinate 168,445 downwards.
CAATAACCAGATAACATTCCATGCGGCGCCCCCGTTTCCTGGATTTTGCTGCTTGTTAACGGTATGCGTTGCCCATTAATCAAAAACTGCGCCTTCACCAGACCGCGCCCCCGGTGAATTCCCGCCCCCAGCCGGTCCAGCGAGCAGACAATCCGCTGTAAGTCAGCCAGATACGGCTCCGGATCTGCCGTAAACCGAACCGTTGAATAAAACACCATTCCTTGTTTTACGGTATGGTAGGTTGTCAGCCGCCCGTCCTTGGCTGCTCCATCCGCAATTTGAATGCCTGTCCGGGTATTGGTCTGCGCCTCAATTAAATCGAACGGACTGAGAAGCGCTGCCTCGCCGCCGGCCTGCAGACCAATCAGATGTTGCCGAATCCGTTCATCCAGCTCCAAATGTCCTAAATGCATGATGCCCGGCTGATACAAAAGCCGGCGATCCGGCGAAAGCCTGGCCAAAGACGTTTCTTCCTGGTTCATGCCGAATATAACAGCCATATTCGCCAGCAACGCCTGCGCCAGTGCCTGATCGAAGCTGCGGTAGCGCTCCAGGAGCCAAAAGGCCTGCCGTTTCAACTGACCCTTGAAGGTTTTGGCATGTAAATATACCAGCCCGTACTTGTCGGTCAGCACCCGGTCTTGCACCAGATTGCATTCTTTTTCCCCGCTGCTGAAAATCGCTTCACTACAAAGCCGCACCTCGATTTGATAGGTCGGTTCCGCCATATTCTTCCTCCTCCTGCAAAGCAATAAATGGGCTGGTTTCCAGAATATCGTTTAAGATATAGGTCCGGGAAAATGGCACGTCTTGTTGCTTAGTAGTCAGAGCGGCGTATTCCCAAACTCCGGCTTTTGCGCCAAAAATCCGCTCTGCCAGCTCCGTCAGCTTCCCACTGTCCTTGTGAAACTCCAAAAACAGACGGTACTGTTCCCAGCCGGCATAAAAATGCTTGCGGCACTCCGCCAGCGACGAAGTGCTGACTTGCTGCCGGACACAACGTAAAAAGTCAATAAACGCATCATAATGATAGATCCCCTGTGCAGTTACCGGCTCCGCCGGTACTGTCCGGTCCACGCGCAGCGGCTTAACATGGAATATTTCCTTCACCGGGCCGGACCGTGCGTACTGTGGCCGGGCAACCGGCACCGGCCCCGGCAGCACCTCCCAGTCGATAAAGCTGCCCTTGTTGGCCGGTACTTTATATAGCGCTTCTTTCGCCCGGCTGCACAACCCTTCCGCCGCCTGCACCAATTCAAAAAACGGATAATTATAGCGGGCAATCGCCACTCCGGCGCAGGCGGTCAGATAATCACCCGCTATCAATCGGCCTAAAAGAGAATTATTTTGTTTTTTCCGGCCCGAAACCATTTGGATTGACCGGAGAATCGCGGCAGCGATTTCAATGGCCTGCTCGGCCTCAACAATCAGGCATATATCATCACCGGCCATCAGCACCGGGGTGATGCAGATCCGCCTGGTTCGCTCCCTATCGGGAGCAAAGCAGGAAAACAAAGCGTCCCTGACCGCTTCCCGATAGATGGCCTCGATGGTATTGCTTAATTCTTTTATCTCGGCAAAGCCACTGGCGCCGGCAACCATTTCGCCCATTTTATTGCCGTCAATGGCAATGACACCGATGTAACTTTTCCCCTCTTCATCCTTTTTGTAATCTTTCAGCTCGGTGGTAATGAAAAAATGCGCCGGTGGCACAAGGGCCTGGAATTTTTCCTTTAAATATTCCCGGGCTGCTTTCGTTTCCGAAGAATTCTTTGATTCCTTCCGCACTGCCTGGCCGGTTTCATCAATTTTCTCCACTCCATAGGTCCACCGCCGGCAGCGGGACCGGCGCCTGTTTTTTTGTTCATCTGCCGCCTTATGCAAATTCTCAATCAGTTGTTTATCTGTACCATCGTCCCCAACCAGACTGATATAGAGTTCCAGATCAGGATGCCTGCGGAGAACGGCACTGGAGAATTTTCTAACAAACTCTTTGCCTATATCCGGCGTATCCAAGCGGATAATGCTGTTGCCGCCGCCGGAATAAACAAACGCAAATTGTCCCGGATGCGCTTGCTCTAAATAAGCGCTGAGACAAAAATCCTCCGGCCGGTCCGGTCTGTCCAGTTCTTCCGTGATGGCCTTAATAAGAAAGGAATTATGCAGATTGTCCCGCAGCTTATTATTCTTGTATATAAACTCCTGCTTACGGGCCACATCAATATAGGCATAGACAGCCATGATAAGCCTCCTTCTCCTAGGCATTCTGTTCCGCTTCACAGTGCGGCTGTTTTTGGCGTTTTTCCTTTATTAAGTTGGCTATATCGTTAAATTGCTGCGCATAGGCAAAGTGAGGAAAAAGCATCGGGTTATTAATCAACATCAGCAGCTGGTTAAGCTGTAAATTTAAAGACAATATAGGATTGCCTTCAATCTCCAAATCTGCAAGAGTGTTTTTTACTAAGGTAGAGGAATCAGCTGCAAAGATAAGCCCTTTGTAGGAATCGGGATCACTTTCAGGTATGTCCCTTTCCAAGGCAAGGCCCTGCAAATCATTGCTTGCAGAACTGATTCCGTTTAGCTGCTGCCCCCACCAGCCCAGGTTTTTCTGTTTATTGGCAACAACAAGCTCAAAGTACTTATCCTTATCCTTTTTCTTGGCAATAATAAAGTCAAAAGATTGCTGTAATTCTTGCCAGCATGCTTCCCAGGTCCCGTCGCGGACTACTTCCTTTAAGCAGGCTAAAATCTTGATTGGACGGGTCCCGGTCTGGGTGGGATTGTTCAAGCCCGCAAAATAACCGGTCGCCATTCTGGCAATGCCCGCCCGGCAAGTCCGTAAAGCATCAATGCTTTTTGCCCACTCCGTCAATTGTTTATTCCCCGGGTCAACACTCTTGCATTCAATGACTACTGCCACCGCCTCAATCGGAATGAACTTCAACATATTATACCGGAATACATACGGCGTATACTGTTCGTCATAAACGGCGATATCCACTTCCCGCGAGGCATTGCCATAGGCATCAATAATGATTACTCCCTGGGCCAGAGAAAACTTCTGCGGAATAATGCCCCGGAAAAAATTAAGCCACATTTCTTCCCGGCAATGACCGGTTAAACCGCCGTGGATAGAGGACAAATTCAGCTCGTTCACCATTTTTCGGTTTAAATCCTGATAATTCTCATAGATTTTTTCGAAAACCTCACTTCCGTCCGGTTCTTGCTTTGTTTCCTTGTTATCCGCCAATGCTTCAGCCCTCACTTTCTCCCCCTTTTCACCGGAGAGTTGTAATAAAACGCCTTATAGTCAGGCTAAAATGGAAAAGAGGGGTTTAAATAGATTATTGAGTAATTTCAATTCCTTATAGGTACTAAAAAACATTCAAACCATATGATTATTTTTTGGTTTTTCGACTTCATGCTCTCAAATCCTGCAATAAAATACAATTTTTACAAAAATTCTTGCATTGTTACATTCATAATGGCTCGGTCTGGCCATGGCTCACGCGCTTACGACGCTAGATTCGGGCAGGCGCCGGCAATTGCCTACAAACGGGACAACAGTCTATCCGCCAGGAGTTTATGGCCTTCCCGCAACAGTAATCTGATTAAAGCGCAACGGCGCCCGCCAGGCCGTTGCGCTTGAAACACCCTAAATGAAATGTAGCAGGCAAAGATTGCCCGCTACATTTCATTATTCGAACTAAAAGCTAAACGCTTCATCAAGCGAATCCATTTTTCTTTTTCGCCAATGCCGGAACAGAATTCTGCTTTGATATCAACTCTGTCAACAGAGCCGGAAATACAACTTATTAAGCAGCAAGTAACCACAACTTGCTGCTTAATAAGTTGTGGTTACTTTCGGCTAATTCTGCAAGGCTATTGCCCACACAGTTCCACTCCTTATAGGTAGCCTAAAAACGGTCGAACTCAACGGGAATTCATGCGCGAGCTGGCTGCATTTCAAATCCTTATAGGTAGCCTAAAAACAGAAGGTGGAATTTACAGTACGTCCGCAAGTTACAGATTTCAAATCCTTATAGGTAGCCTAAAAACACGATATAGATTGCGTCTACGATTATTCATATTTAATTTCAAATCCTTATAGGTAGCCTAAAAACTCCTGACGTTGGCTATAGCAGATACAGGCGATATCCATTTCAAATCCTTATAGGTAGCCTAAAAACGAATGCTGAAATGCTGGCAGTCGCAGTAGCAGAAGCATTTCAAATCCTTATAGGTAGCCTAAAAACGGCCTCCGCGGCATTGGCCATTTTCTCATGAGCGGATTTCAAATCCTTATAGGTAGCCTAAAAACGCCAGCAGTGCATCCTGACCGATAGCTTTATTCTGATTTCAAATCCTTATAGGTAGCCTAAAAACCCATCTTCACCGCCTAGAATCAGCCTTTTATAAGCAAGCTTATGAAACCATACACGGTCTTACCGGCCGCCAAAGCCTTTATTTTCGCTAATTTTTTTGTCGTCGCTCTCCAGGCGTTTTTACGCTATTACCCATCGACGACAAACTTCACAGCAGGCAGGGCATATAGCCGCCGCTTATCTCACGGGTGGATCAATCTTGTGGTTATTTGGTTATTTTTGGTCTTTTCGACTTTACTCTTGCAAATCCTGCCCAAAATACAAATTTACCAAAATACTCCCATGCTTACAGTGCGCCTTTCAGCCCCGTCCCGCCAGAAAATCCCGGCCGGCCAGCCGATCCGCACTTGCAATTTACCGCAAACAGGCTATAATTAGAAATAGGTGGAAATTAAAAAGTCGACGTGACCTGAAAGTGCGGCAACACTTCCAGGCCCGCGCAAGGTGAATACAGCACCTACACACGTAACAGTCAAGCTGTCCACGACGACATTTCTATTATACACCGGTCCTCCGCCGCAAGACAAGCCGGCGGGACGCGGGCTTAATAGACGTTGCCGCGGCGCCGGGCTGTGAGGGCGACAAGACGCAGCAAAGCATTCAGGATCTCCTCACTCGCCAATGGTCAGCACCAGGAATAACCTGGCTTGCCAGGGTGACCGCTTCGCTGACCCGGCCGGGTTTGTCCGGCTTATTGGCATGGAGGCTGTAACAGACATCGAAGCAAAAGCATGTGTAGGGTAAAACCTTCGCATGCTTTTTAATTTCCCCCTGTAAAAAACTGGCGGCAGTGCCCATAGCGTGCTGCCCCAGCCTAAATATAGGGGGTATACATATGTCTTGCAAACCAGGAACCCGGCTCCTGCCAACTGCCCAGTACCCAAAGCGCCGCGTCCCCGCTGGCCGGCCACGCTGCCGGCCCGGGACAGGACAGGAGGACGGGCTTGTGCTAAAAGGGATGTTGCATGCGGCTTTTGATCAGTACGTCTTTACCAGGGTGGATAATATCCTTAACCTGGCCGGTACCAATGACCCCGGTTACACTAAGACGGGCGGGGAGGTCAGCGCCGCCCTGGACCGGGTGCTGGCCCTGGCCCGGGCGCTGAAGGCCCAGCACCCGGAGCTGCTCGATCTGGTTATGGATTTCGAGGCGCTCACGGCGCTGGAGTCCGGCCAGGCGGCGGAAATTGCCTATAGACAGGGGTTACGGGACAGCAGTCAGATCCGCCAGGAGTTTATGACCTTCCTGCAGCAGCAATATGATTGAAGGCCAACGGCTCCGCCAGGACTCCTCGCTTATAAAATTCTTATAGGTAGGATAAGAACCCGTTGAAGGCGCGCTATGTCTAGAAGTTATCCTATCCTGTGCTGGTCTCCAGTTTTTTTTGCGCTATTGGTATCGACGACACGGCTGGGCTTACACATAGTTTTCCGCGATCAATCTCATTTGATAGTAAAATGACCAAAAAAAGTTAGGCATAATTTAATTATATTAAACAATTTTCCGGGAATGAGTCCTGTCGTTTACAGGACTCATTCCCTTTAATACTTGCCTTAATACGACGATGATTATAATAACGACGACTGCCGCCAGCAGTCGTCTAACGCTTCTGATTCACATCAGAAAGAAGTTCTACCGCGATACTTTTCCTCAAAAACTTGAAAAAATATCCCTGTTCCTTGTTTATCCAGCAAAAAAGCTTTTCATTAATTTAAGAAGGCAACCTTCCATTTTCAACAATATGAAGAAGAACATTAACAGCATCATGTAAATTATTTTCAGATAATCTTGCTCCTGCAATGATAGGTAACCATTTTAGCACTTCTTCTTTAGTTACAGATGTTGATCTTTCACAATAATGTTGTAAATAGAGGTTAGCAACTTCCTTATTCGTAAGTAAATAGAGAAGAAATGACCGGCAAACATCAGCTGCGATACAACCGCAAGTAGCATCTACCCAATCAATGATCACTAAGCCTTGATTGGACTGAATAATATTGAAAGCATGAAAATCTCCATGGCAAAGCAAATCCTCTGATATAAAACTATGTAACATATTTTGCAAGGTTAATTTCTGATTTTTATTAAGCAACTTTGCAGCTTCAATATCTCGCATTAATTTATCTTTCTGAGAAGGAAAATCTTTTGCTTTTACTTTGTGTACTTCAATTTGCAACTCAACAGATCTGCTTATAAAATCAGCAATATGCCGCATATCAGCAAGCATACGATCGCCAAGTGTTTTTCCCTTGATATACTCCATTTCAATCATAACACGGTCATTACTTACTGTTACACCATAGACCATTGGTACAGGAAGGCTTGCATTTAAAGCCAGTTGTTGTAGTTTCACTTCAAAATATGCGTTAGTCTCTAAATATCCAGGTTCAAAAAGCTTAATTGCTTTGTTTTCATGCCGGAAGACAACTGCTTTACTGCCAAAGCCAATTCTATTTACCAAATCATTAATTCTCATAGGTTAGCATCCGATCTATAGTTTTGGTAGTGCTGGTCGAATTGCCTGTTCTCATAAAAAATTAGAAATGATATTGCAGCAGAGGTCCTGCTTTCAGCGGCCAATTACGTTTCTTTGCATTACATGGATTAGTAAGCTTCTGACAAAATGGCTCTATCCCCATTACATCTAATGTATTCGTTGCCCCAAGAAAAATACTGGCTTCTTCAAAACAGTAATATCTCCGCAACCCAGCATATGCAAGGGTTTTCTCAGTGTTTTTCCAAGCGCAGCCGGTCATTTTGCAGCTTCAATAAAAAAGTCTCATAAAGCCGCTATTTATAAGGCTTTCGCCGGCCTGGCCCGCAAGTCCTGCCTGGAAAAACCAATAAAAAAAGAGCAGTCCCTAAAACTACTCTTTTTACATTAGGCCATTATTTCGGCATCCGCCCGTTATTCCCTATGATTTCTTTTCTGCCTCCGCCTGCAGATCACCCGAATCTTGCCGAAAAATTTCTCGTTTTTCTTTAGCCCATTCCTTGCTAGTTTGAATCACAGCATCACATTGCAAATCCCGGGCGCGTTGCTCAAGGTATTCCCAGTCAATACGGTCATAGTTTCCCACCATAATATATTTTACCCATTCATCCGGGTCGTTCCAAAACCTAATTCCTGAAGCACGGTCTATTAATATATCTTCCACACTGATAATATTGACACTTGTTCCATCAGGGCCAATAACCTTCTGTACCCGCTCCCAGCTGCCATCCAGCGGGCCTTTCGGGAATTCGACTACCACCTGTTGATACTCGGGTAAGTACCATGTACCGGAGTCATTTTTAAAGCCTAGTCCTGTCATTACCTCACCGATATGATCGGGCTTAGTCACAACAAAATCAATATCACGGGTTAAATAATTGGCCACAGTATAGAACTCCACTGCCGAACCCCCCACCAATACTGCCTGTGTGCCTTTCTGCTCCAATTCAGTAGCAATAATAGCGGCAACGCGCATTTGCCGCTTTAAGGGATCTTCTATTTGCGCCGCCAGGACTATTTTTGCACGGCTGTCCATAGCATTCGATACCCTCCTGAATTTTTTTGAATATAGCCTTCTTCTTCCGCTTTTTTAACCGAATAGTACACTGACCGAGCTAAAGCCGTAGCTTCCTCCTCAGAACGTCTGCCGGCTGGACGTTTATTTTTTTTCGGCCGCAATGAGGGAGGAATTTGGTTAAACCGCTTACGTGTTTCCTGAATGGCAATGTCCAAACTTATTGGTTTTTTTATCATACCGGACCTCCTTCCCGGGTGTTTAAGAGAATAAATAATTGTTCGTAATTTAATACATTTTTTCCTTCTAAACCTGTTCTTAAAATAAAAGAATCCGCCAAAGCGGCTGTTTTAATTCCCCAAAAAACGGCAGGATTATGGGGCAAGGTTACTGTTCGGCAAATCACTATTCTACCTATACTACTCTTTATTACAGCTTATATTTATCGTAACCAAATTTAGGTAAAAATACATCTAATGTGTTCGTTGCCCCAAGAGAAATACTGACTTCTTCAAAACAGCACAATCTCACAAACCCAGCCTATTCAAGGGTTCTCTCAATATTTTCCAAGTGCAGCCGGTCATAATGCAATTGTTCACAACAGGGGCATCAAGCCGCTGTCTATAAGGCTTTCGCCGAGGATCGCCGGCAAGTCCTGCCGGGAAAAACAGAGAAGCGCCCGAGAGCCTTCCCGTTACCTAACCGTAACTGTAAACAAGGCACAGTATTCATCAATAAGCATAGCCGCCCGGGCCGGGTTGAAGATGCCGCAGCGGCAGGGCTTGGCCAGCTCAATACCGGCCTCGGCCGGTGTCATTTCGCCCTTTTTCACCTTGCCGATCAGCCGGCGGACCAGGCCCTGGGCCACCATGGCATGGCCGCACATTGTCGTGATCTGCGCTATCTCCGCTTCCGGCATTTGCTCCGTTTTGCCCAGGACGCCCAGGGAGTGCTCCACGGCATGGGGCTGAATCCCGGCCTGGTCGCAGCAGGCGAACAGTCTGGCAAACAAGCCGGAAATAGTCAGCGACATGCCCAGATCAGCCGCTTTTACCTCGGCCAGCAGCGCCGTCAGGTCGTCTTTGTCGGCCAGAACGGCATGAGTGCTGCTGGTGGTCAGCTGCTCATACAGCTCGTCATACGCTGTCACATATTTATTTCCCAGCTTAACATCGCCCAGGTTAACCGGATTATGCCTATGGGCAATCGCCAGGAATTGCTTCAGCTTGGGCAAGGCGCCTTCATGGTTGAAGCCCCGGGCCGGTAAGGCATGCATGGGGAAATCATTATCCAGATTTGCCGGCGTTCCCTGCCGGTGCAAGGTATGAGACACGGGTTACCCCTCCTTTGCCAGCGGCCTGCCAAGGCCGGTATTCATTTTGCCGTTTGGGGAAACCGGCCACTGCAGCGACTGCAGCAGGGGCAGGGTCGGTATGGCATTCCCCGGTTCCAGCACGGTAATCAGATCAACGCAAAAAACACAGTCCACCCCGGCGGCAGCGCCGCGGATAGCGGTCAGGACCGCCGGCAGCTGTGCGAGCGGGATAATCATCTCAATAATCGCCGACAGGACCTTTTCGTTAAGGACTTCTGCCTTGTAGCGGCCGGTTTGCGGATCGGCCATCAGCCGGGTGCAGGGATTATTGGGCTCAAACTCCACCCCCAGCCGCGCCAGGGCCATTGCCACCTTCTCTATATCATAGAAGCGGGCGCCGACGCTGGGGCGGCCCATTTCACAGGAAATGCCCACAAAGCCCCGCTTAATCCGGCCGGTGATCTCATTGGTTTTGATCTCTTCCGTACCCCGGCCGGCGACTTTGGTATCGCGATGCTCGACCGTCGGATCGCTAAAGGCCGACCGGACGGTGCGGGGCCATGCGTAGGCCGGCATATACAGGGCCCCGGCCGAACACACCCCGGCCCGCAGGCAAACGCCGCAGTCCACACATTCATCTTCATTAATCTCATAATACAGCTTGCCCGTACGGGGATCACGCCGGCAAACGGCGATCCGGCCGAGGGTGCAAAACTCCGTACACTGGCCGCAGCCGGCACATTTATCTTTATCGATTCGCATTTCAGCCCTCCTTAAAATGCCAGCAGGTCAACATAGCTGCCGGCCGCGCCGGCTGCGTCTCCATAGCCGCCGGCGTCCGTCCGGGCCATGACCCCGGCCAGTACCCCGGCCTGCCGGATATCGCCCATTAATAAAAAGCCGCGCAGGCGGTTATTCTTAATGACCAGCCGTTTATAGCCATGGCCGGTTCGCCGGATCAGGACTTCAGCCCCGTCGCCGCCCTGCACATTGCCGGCTGACACCAGCGGGACCCCGGCGATTTCCACACTGTTTTTCGCCAGATAGCCGCCATAGGCTTCTGTTGAGCGGCCTGACAGGTTGCGGGCCGCAATGATCCCCTGTTCGACCGCTGCCGGCCAGCCGGCCGACAGGCAGCGCTGCTGCGCCAATACGGCTATTACCTCGGCCGCGTCGCCGGCGGCATAGATATCGGCCTGGGAGGTCTGCAAAAATTCGTTGACCACAATCCCGGCCCCGATTGCCAGCCCGGCCGTCCGGGCCAGAGCCGTATCGGCCCTTACGCCGGCAGCGCACAGCACGAGTTCACAGGGCACCAGCCTTGAACCGGCTTGAATACCGGCAACCTTGCCGCCGCCTGTTGCCACCGCCGCCACCTGCACACCGGTCAATACCTCAATCCCCCTGTTCCTGAGAGCAGCTGCCAGGAGCGCCGCCCCGGTTTCATCCAGCTGCTGCGGCAGGACCCGGTTCATTCTTTCAATAACCGTCACCTGCAGGCCCCGCTGCCGGAGGGCCAGGGCTGTTTTTAAGCCGATCAGACCCGACCCGATCACCACGGCCGCCCGGGCCCCGGCGGCAGCCAACGCGATGGCCGCCGCCTGTTCCAGCGTCCACAATGTATACACACCGGCTGCGGTCATGCCCGGCAGTCCGGGCAGCACAGGCTGAGCCCCGGTGGCTAACAGCAGCCGGTCATAGGGCAGCCGCTGGCCGGAGGCCAGCTCAACGTAGTGGTCCTCCGGCCGGATAGTGACGGCCTGCACGCCGGTAAGACACCGGATGCCTGCTGCCTGAAACTGCGCCGGCGATTGCAGTACCGCCTCTTCAGGCCGGCGTTTGCCGCTGATGATATCCGGCAGATCAATCCGGCTGTAAAAACCGGCCTGTTCACCGGCAATTACCGTAATCGCCGCCTCACTGTCCAGCCGCCTTAATTCATTGGCCGCCGCCGCCCCGGCGGCGCCCTGGCCGATGATCAGCCAGGCGGGTTTGGCCTTCCCTGTATTCATCATTTCCCGGCCGCTGCCGCCAGCGCCTGCAATAACTCCGGCACCGCCGGCAATGGCCGGATATTGCTTCCCGGCAGAGCGGCATTGCCGGGGATAGCATCGTAACCAAGCCAGGCCGGGATGCCGGCCGCGGCAAAACCGACGGCTGTTGCCAGCACTTTATTGTGATTGATTTCCGGAAAAACCGCAGCCAGCGGCAGGCGCGGCGGCAGCACCGCCGCCAGGCCGAGCAGTTCGCCCGCGTCATGGCAGGAGCCGAGATGCAGCACCGGCGGCACAGAAGCCGGCAACACCGCCTGCAGCGGATAATCGCCGTGGCGCCAGTCAGGCCGGCACAAGCCGGCTTTGGCCAGGGCCGTGCCGGCACAGCCGGCGGTTACCACCAGATAACCGGCGGCAACGAGGGCGGCCGCCAGTTTGACCGGCTGCTCATCCTGGGTATTGGCCACAAGCCCGCAGCCGCCCAGGTACACAATTCCCTGGAGCTGCCCCTGTTCGTACTGCTCCGCCACCCGGGCCAGCAGGGCCGCACTGTTATCAGCCGTATAGCCGATCCAGGCCTCAGTAACAGCAGACGGTGCCGTAGCGGCCCGTGGGCGGCGCCGGCTGGCCTGGCGGGCCGCATGCACAGCCGCCTGATAGTCGATGGCCGGTGTGGCCTGGAGAACGGCAATGCCCTGCTGTCCGGCCAGTTGGCGGAGTGACGGCAGCACGCACTGGCGGCCGAGCACCAGCAGGTCGACCCGACCGGTCAGCAGCGGCGCCTCCTGCGAATCATAATTGGTTACCACCGGCAGCTGCAGGCTGCCGCTAAATTCGTTGCCACACATCCCGGCCAGGGTAACGGCGATATTTTCAGCCTGGGCAGCCGCCTTGAATTGGGCCACGACTTGCCGGTCCACATGGCCGTGAAACACAATATTGACAGTATCAGCCGGCAATACACCCAGATTCACCCCGACAACCGCCGGCTGCCAGGCCCCGCCGGTTTCCCGCTGATACCGGCCCAGCTCCGCCAGGGCCGCATTGGTACAGCGGCCAATGGTTTGCAGCCGCCCGGGCCCATCCGTAAACACCGGCATTTCATCATCAGTTACCACCAGCTGCCGAATGGCTTCGGCGCCGAAACCGCTGCCGGACTGGCCGGCGAGCTGCGTGAGCGCCACAGCGCCGTCGGCCGCTTTTTTCAGGAACTTGCCTGTCAGCAAAGCCTGATTATCCTGGCCGCAGATGGTATGCTGCGTTTCCTGCGCAAACGGATTCGTCCGGCAGGGCCCCTCCTGACAGTCGCTGCAGCAGATAGCCAGCCGGCCAAAGCCGCACTGCGGCTGCAGCGCCTCCGCCCGGTCCCAGATCAGGGGCGTCTGGCTGCGGTAGGCTGCCACCAATACCTGATTGACAGCAGGATCGATTGATTTTTTATGTACGGCTTTCATAGCTTGTCATCCTCTCCGGCAAACTCCAGACTAACCTGGCCCGGTTCGGCGTTTTGCAACGCAAACAGCGCCAGGCGTCCCCGTTTTTTCAATAGTATTTTCTGAAAATCAGCACTATCCCCCTGACTGAGAGCGCCAGTGGGACAGGCATTGACACAGGCCGGTTCTTCCCTGTGAATACAGGCATCACACTTGACGGCCACTTTGTAAGTATCGGACGGAACGATTACCCCGAAGGGGCAGGACATGACACACATCCAGCAGCCCCGGCATTTTGCCTGGTCCAGGAATATGACCTCGGTTCCGGGCTCCCGCTGCAGGGCGCCGGCCGGACAGGCCCGGCTACAGGGTGCGTCCTGGCACTGGCGGCACTGGAGGGGAAAGCTGCGGCCGGTCCTGCCGGCCACACTTACCCTGGCCATGGGCTTAGGGGTTTCCTGTACGGCCCCCAGCAGCGTTTTGCTGACCGAATCACGTTCGATCGCACATTGCAGTTCACAGGATTTGCAGCCCAGGCATTTTTCCCGGTCAATCCAAATTCGTTTCATACCTTGCTCCCTTCCCCTTCAGCGTGTGGTATATAGATAATAACAGAAAAGTCCTTGATTGAGGAACCGGAAATTCAGCACTCAACCAAGGCTTTTTTTTGCTATTTATAACTGCGGGATATTTTACCGCGGCCTTACCAGCCCGGCAGAATCGACCCCTGAAAGTGTTCCACCAGATATTTTTTGACTTCTTCCGAATGATAGGCTTTGATCAGTTTCTGGAACACGGGATTATCCTTGTCTTTTTCCCTGACTGCCAGAACATTCGTGTACGGCGAGCTTGAGTTCTCCAGCGCCAGGCCGTCGCGGGCCGGCACCAGGCCCGCCTTAAGGGCATAGCTGGTATTAATCGCCGCAATATCCACATCAGCGATCGCCCGGGGGATTAAAGCCGCTTCCAGTTCTTTGATCTTAAGATTTTTCGGATTCTCCACAATATCCAGGACACTCGCCGCCGCGCCCACTCCCGGCTTCAGCTTGATTAAACCGGCCTGGTCCAATAGCAGCAGTGCTCTGCCGGCGTTGGACGGGTCATTGGGTATCGCCACCGCAGAGCCGTCCTTGAGTTCATCCAGTTTTTTCACTTTATCGGAATAGATGCCCATCGGCAAAATAACGGTTTTGGCGATCGATACCAGCTTATAGCCCCGGTCTTTTACATGATTGTCCAGGAAAGGCTGGTGCTGAAAGGCGTTAGCGTCAATTTCGCCCTGATCGAGGGACGTATTGGGCTGCACATAGTCGTTGAACTCCACGATCTCAATCTTGAGCCCGTCGCGTTCTGCCACAGTTTTAACCTGTTCCAGGATTTCCGCATGGGGCCCGGAGGTGACGCCGACCTTAAGAATCTTAGCCTCCTGTTGGGGAGCTTCGGCCGAACCGCAGCCGCCGAGGAATAGGGCCGCAATGATTACCAGGTATAGAGCAAGTAACTTTTTCATGATATCCCCCTATGTATTAGATTTAATAATAGAAACAAAAAAAGGCGAATAGCCCCCTGCTACTCACCTCTGGTTTTCCAGTCAGTCAATCTGATTATTATTCTATTCGCTCTGGTCAAACTTGTCAAGACATTTTATGTTATCAAGTGCCGGTCCCTGCAGGCATAGAAAAGACAGGCTACTACTTCACCTTAAGAGAAATTCTCTTGTTTATGGTACGTAGCCTGCAAGCTCCTTATAGGAGTCTAAAATCGCGGTCTATGGTTTCGTCACGGTCCCACTTGTCCAGTTTCAATTCCTTATAGGTAGCCTAAAATCATTCAAGATGCTAAACATCTTGCAGTTACAATTGAGTTTCAATTCCTTATAGGTAGCCTAAAATCCCTCTTTTGGGCTGTTGCAGGGTTCTGACCATTTTTGGTTTCAATTCCTTATAGGTAGCCTAAAATCGGAAAAGATGTTGAGGTTCGTTATACGCAGTCCGGGTTTCAATTCCTTATAGGTAGCCTAAAATCCTGGCCCTGCCGGATGCAAAAGAGGGTGACGCAGGTTTCAATTCCTTATAGGTAGCCTAAAATCGACTTGTGTTATCGTGTCTTCATAAGCCGGGTAAGTCGTTTCAATTCCTTATAGGTAGCCTAAAATCCCATTTTTACCGCATGAAATAAGCGTTTTTAAATTCAGATTTAGAGATGCATAATACACCATTGCTAAAGAAGCCTTGCTTTACGCAGATTATTCTGTCGTCGATCTCCGGGTATTTTTACCTTACTGGACATCGACGACAGTTTTTAACTAGGCAAAAAACTAATCACTGAGTACATAAAACACATTTTTACTATTTTCGGCTTGTATAAGCTCAGGTCCTGCATAAATATGTAAGTATTATACATTCTTCCCATCCTGCCAGTTACTGTACAATCCAAATCCGTAAATTAAGTTAATGCTTTTTCCCTATTCTCTGCAAACGCCAATGTTTCGGATAGCCAACCTGTGAGGATTTTTCTTCCGCTATTTTTGTCGGCAGTTGGTCCCAGGTGATCAGTTCATTGTCATCGGGCAGTTCCAGTTTACTTTGCAGGTATTGGCGGAAATGGACGGTATCAAAGTATTTGCTGCCCCCCATGCCTGCAATAAAGGTGTCAATATACTCACCCCAGGTGCCGGCGGCAATTATCTCTTCCGTATCCAGAACCAGCGATGCAAAATCACAGCCGCTTTTCTCAAGTTCCAGTTTCCGCACTTCAATTTTTACCTTTCCATACCCATAAGGCTTGGCCCCACCAATGAGATCGTACGCCTGTTCCAACTCACAACGGTATTGCTCCGCCTGCGGGCCATACTGCCGGGTTTTTAACAGTTGTTTAGGTTCCAGGCTGAGAAGCAAAAGACCCAATTCCGCTTGGGTGAGATTATGGAAATAGATCTTCCCTCGCAGCAACTTCACGCTATCGCGTTGGATGATCGGTTTATTGCTCAGCATACCGGGATTCAGCCAATTTTCCGGTTTCCCTTTTTTTAACGTTGGCGGAAAAATATGATAGTATTTATACCCATTTAAACGTGGGCGCTCCAATTGCTCATAAGTCTGCAAGTCTCCCCCTGCCGGTTGCTCAAGATACATGGCACAAGCCGATGCACGCGGCGTTGGCAGCAGGAATGGCTGCAATGGCGGTTTGTGCAAGTCCGGGGTTTGCGTATCGCCAGGCTCAATATCTACCGGCGTAAATCGCAAGCGTGATTTATAAGCAGTGATTAAACCGGCCTGAGCTTGCCGCTCTGCCGGCTCAGCTGCCGTCTTCTCTGCAACAAAACCGAATAAGGCACCGGCGTAATCCACTTTCTCCGGTTCACGCCGCCCCAGCAGAGTGGTTAATTGATGCCGGTAAGGAATTTTAAAATAAGGGGTCCGGCCAACGTGACGCACCTCTCCCTGCTCCTGTTGGAAAAATACGATAAGCCCTGCCAGCGCGTTATTCTGCCGGCAAACTTCATCATATTTTTCAAAAATATTGTAAAACTCTTTTACTGATGTATTTTTGTCCGTTTGCCGGAATTTATCCAGATTCCGCCTATAAGCGGCAATGACGTGGGCAGGTACCTTGTAGGATTCCGGCAGGCTGCCACTGTTGCCGGGTGCCAGCACCAAATAATGGCTTCTTTTGGAGGAAGCATTGGTGGAGTTGAATAAATAAGCAGGTTCCGGCCCAGTCTGATAAGAGATTTTTATAATTCCCTGATTTTCATCTTTTTGCAAAAAAACTTTCTGCTGATAAGGGCGAAAATCCCGATTCTTTCTTAACTGCTGATAGCTAATGTACAGCTCTGCTTTCAATCCCCAGCGGTCAACCAGCTTCTGGAAAAACTCCTCTACATTGCCTTGCCCGCCCACAGGCCGTAGCTCTGCCAGCAGTTTCCGCTTAAATCCTGCCAGTTCGTCAGGCAAGGAATAATTTTTCTTGGCTCTAATGTCATATAGAATATTTTTTAATCGCTGCTGAAAACCATAGTTGCTCCGGAATTTATCCGCTATCTTGCCCTCAATGGGCTGCAATGCGGACTTTAACCGGGCTCGCAGCATTTTAATGGTTTTGGTAAAAGCATCAATTTGCTCCTGCAATTGCCGAAAACGCTCCAGCATTTCCGGTTCCCAGCAATACAAGGAACGGAAGCATTTCCCCGGCTGAGCCATTCCCATTTGCAGTAAACGGTGCTCTTTAATAGACAGAAAATATTTTTCGCCAATCTTAGGAGCAGGAATGATGTAAAAAGCATCGTCTTCCTTAACCAGAAATCCGGCCTGCACAGCATACTCGATGCCTCTTTGCTCACTGTCAGGATTGATTCTTTCTCTATAGTCCTTGCTATGTTTCCCTGTTAAGTCCCGGTACAGCAACGGTGTCGTGTCAATAAACTCCGGATAGCTGGCACTCAGAATTTCCAGATTCGCCCTTACCCGGCCGCGGATCTGACTGCCGCTCATGAAATAGCCGCCGCCCAGCCGCTGCCGGATCTCCAGTGCGAGGTCCGAATAAGGGGTGAGGGTGTATTCAATAAAGCCGGATAGCTTATCGTTCTGCCTGCAGTCATGCCCGGGAAGATCGCCGCCCCGGCCATCCGGCCTGTTCTCTGTCCCTGGCTTTTGATAGGGATAGTATGCGGTTTCGGCAAAGGGAACAAAGTCATAAGGAAGCAGCTTATCTGCCTTTCCGGCTCTGCTGCCGCGCCTATTTTCCGCCATGCGCATCACCTGCCTTATTCAATGTAAACAGCACCGTTTTTTCCACATAAGCCAAATGGTCCTCATCATATTTAATGTATTCCTTTACCGTCAGCGAGTGATATCCGCTCTGCTGCCGGAACTTCTCCTCCAGCTCATATTCGCGGGCAATAACCTCGCCTGCCGCAAAACCATTCCGGTCATGCAGCAGCGGCTCATACTGCACCAGCCGGTCCTGGCTGCGGGTCACAAAGATTTCCCCGGCAGCATTAAAAAAGTGCGCTTCCAGAAGCGTTCCGTTTTGTATGGCTGCCAGCAGTCTGCGGTGATCAGACTCCCCCGGCCGGCCCAGCAGCACGCAGTCCAGCGTATGGGCAATAAAATAATAATCATCATCCATAGCCAGCCTGGTAATATCAAAAGCGGCAAGTTCATTCATTGCCTGCACCACCCTGCAAAAGCTTCCCACCATACTTCCAGTTGCCGGCGATTGCCGGCCGACAAATCGGGACCCGTTTCTATATTCCAGGTTTCTCCACCACAGTCAATATTCACCGTCGGCGCCTTAAACTGCCCCAGACCGGCCACCGTCCGGCCGCCCAGCGGCACAAGTTCTGCCCCCAGACGCCGCAGGACATAAACCAGCGGGAATATATAGTGAAAATATCCGTCTGCAGCAGGCTTAACGGCCAGTTCCAGGCTGATGACAGCCGTTCCCTGAATTTCCTGCTGCCGCTTCAGCGCGCTAACATAACTGCCGCCAGTCAGCCGGTCAATTTTAGTATAAACAGGCTGGTCTGTCTGCGAACTGTCCCGGGCTACGGTGACCGGGGTCCCTGTAACCACTATATCATGTACGGTCAGTTTACCGGTACTGTCGGTACTGCCAAACAAATCCGCCAGATGTTTCTCAATCTTGCCGGGCAACTGGTCCGCCGCCATCGCCGGTGCAGCATGCGCCATGCGTCCAAGCAGACGGCGGACCTCATGCCGCAGCACACCCTTCAAACTGGCGGCCGGAATATAATACTCCGCGCCAGCCGTACGACCGCCATTAGCCCGATCTCTTTTTTTCAACAAACCGGTAAGCGGTCCGCGCCCGGAACCCACCGCCCGGGCGCCTGCATCCGTATCCGCCAGGGGAAAAGCCTGGTACACGCCGTAGGGAAACTCGCCCTGCAAAGTGAAAGTAGCGGCTCTCCTGGGCAACAAGGTATAGTGCGGCAGCGTCTGCCAGAGCACCTCCTCCGGGGCCGGCTTTCATCGCCGTCAAAAATAAACCTGTCCAGCGCCTGGCTGCTGCTCAGAGAAAATACCCTCTTTTGCAGCGAGTCCAGCGTAAACCGGCCAAAACCATTGCTTTTTCGTCCTCCCAGCACTATCGCCCCGCCGGCAAATCCGTTGGCCCAGGTGGCAACAACCTTCTCCAGTTCCCGGAGCTGCAGCCCGGCCTTAGCTTCATGGCCGGCCCACACATCACTCTCAATTGTAAAGCTGACCGTTGTCCCTGCCGGCAAATACTCCAATTCATATTTCTGATTTTGCTCAGCCGCGCCATAAACAGGGTTGATTTTTGTCCCTTGCCGGCGGGGAAGCGGGTCGCTTTCCTCATCCGCATAATTTTCCACTGTCCCGTCGCTGATGTGAATAGAGCTTGGCTTGAAGCCCTTTCTATTCCCGGGTTCGCCCTCGCCGCCCATTATTTTTTCAATCGCCTCTTTTCCTACACCCCCCTGCCGCAAGTAGTCCCGCAGCGCCCCACCCAGTGAATTCCCCAAAAGCACCGGCTTGCCGTTCGGATCTTTGACCACCTCGCTCTCGACAGCGCCGCAGCGGACCGGGGAAACAGCCCGGATTGCAAACTCAAAAATCAGCCTTTGCCACATCGGTTTTCCTCCCTATACGGATCGCCAGCCCCATTGCCAGCAGTTCCAGGATGAACTTTCTTTCGCGCTGTTTATCGCTTCCAGGTGCCGCGGTTTCGCTTTCCCCGGCATAAAACAACTGCCCCGATGCAGTTTGCAAATAACGCTGCCCATAACAGGCAAGCTTTGCATTCTCCGCTCCGGTCACGTAAGCCAATACAGCGATAAAAGGGCAGTCTGCTATAGAACACAGGCGGCTATCCTGCATATAGGGCCGGTCTGGCGACGAATCCCGTCTGTTCAGCCGCTGGTTCATATTTTGCAGATGATGTCTTTTTAATTGCGGGGAAAGCAGAAAGCGATCTGCCGCCGGTTCCTGCGTCTGTTCATCCGTCAAAAAGATTTTTTGCAGCCAGCGTTTTTTTGCTCGGTCTAACCCGGCAGCCAGAAGCTTCCACGTATTCCGGACATGTTCATTTTCTTCCATGGCAGCCGCCAATTGCCGCCAGCTTGCCTGAACCCCGCTGCTGTCCGGTTCCTTCTCTGCCGCCTGCTCGGCAATCTGCAATGCCTCCGGATAAAAAAGATTGACGCCTAACCAGCCAAATCCGTCCTGCGTTCGTTCTCCCACCAGCCGGCCTTCCAATTGATCCGCAATGGCTTGCAGCTGCTCTCCCGGCAGTTCCCGGTCAAAAGTATAATGCAGTACTGAGCCGGCCTTTATTGTGGTCTCCTTCGGATACCGGGCCTGCCAGGTGGCATTGTAGCCCTCGCTGATGCCGGTATGGACAAAGTGCTCTGCCGGACTGACCGGCTCACCGCTGATGCTCTCGATATACGCAGCAGGTATATCATTCTCCGGCTGGCCATAGCGGTTGCGCACCAGGACATCCGACAGGCAGGTAAGCCACAGTTCCTGCCCCGGCGCCTGCGGCCGGTCCTGAGCCGGCAGCCCCAGCAACGGCTTGATATCCTGATAACGCTCACGCACATCGTCGATTTTTTTCCACCGGCACAGGCCATAGCCGGAGCTTTTGGAGCCGCCCAGATAGATCGTCGTTTCCTCCTCCGGAAATACCGCCGGCAACAAAGGCGCCAGCACCTGGTCGCAGCGAAACACCGTACGGAAAACCTGGCCGGCGGCGATCGCCTCATAACGGAAGAGATTGTCCCGTTCCTCCCGGTCCGGGTTCCTGCTTGTATTGTGATGCAGCCGGTATTCCTTAGCCACTTGCAGCCCGCTCAGGCTTACCCCGTCATAAGTTGCCAAAAAGCGGTAAGGCAGGGTGTTTTTCCGGTCCTTTGCCGGCCCGGCCGCTAATTGGACAACCGCCGCCCTTTGTGCCGTCTGGTCGCCAAGCGCCTTTTGCCGCCGCCAGTCGTGTTTATTCAGCCGCAAATGCTGCGGTGCCGGCAAATAGAGACGGCCGTTGCGGTAGGGATACGCATTATGGCAGGCTGCTTTAAGCAAAATGTCCTGCCAGGCGGACGCAAACAAGCCCTGCTGTTTTAAACGTCCAATAAAGGCGCCGCGAATGGTCGAGCCGGGTATATAGTCTTTCGCCGGTTCCCGCTGGCTGGCCTTACTACCGCCGGCCCCGATTTTGAGCGGTTCCTGATTAATAATCTCAATAACCAGATAACATTCCATGATGCACCTCCGTTTCCCGGCCTTTACCGCTTGTGAACGGTACGCTTTGCCCATTGAGCAACAACCGTGAATCCACCAGGCCCCGTCCCCGGTGGATGCCCGCCCCCAGTCTTTTCAGCGAACAGATAATCCGCTGTAAGTCGTCCAAGTACGGCTCCGGGTCGGCCGTAAACCGAACAGTTGCATAAAATGTCAACCCTGGTTTTACCGTATGATAGGTTGTCAGCCGCCCCTCCTTCGCCGTTCCTTCCTCAAGCTGAATGCCTGTCCGGATATGGGTCTGGGCCTCAATTAAATCCAGCGGGCCAAGAAGGCCCTCCCCGCCGCCGTCCTGCAAACCAATCAGATACTGCCGGAGCCGTTCATCCAGCGCCAAATGCCCTAATTGCATAATGCCCGGCTGATACAAAAGCCGGCGGTCCGGTGAAAGGCCTGTCAGGGAAGCCTCTTCCCCGTTCATGCCAAATAAAACAGCCATAGCTTTCAAAAACGCCTGTGCCCGGGCCTGATCAAAACTCCGGTAGCGCTCCAGGAGCCAAAAGGCCTGCCGTTTTAACTGGCCCTTTAAAGTTTTGGCATGTAAATATACCAGCCCGTACCGGTCGGTCAGCACCCGGTCTTGCACCTGATTGCTTTCCTTTTCCCCGCTGCTGAAGATTGCTTCACTGCGAAGCCGCACCTCGATCTGATAGGTTGTTTCCGCCATATGCTTCCTCCTCCTGTACAGCGATAAAGGGGCTGATTTCCAAAATATCGGGCAAGATATAGGTCCGGGAAAACGGCACACCCTCTTGTGCGGTAGTCAGAACGGCATGTTCCCAGACTCCGGCGTGTGAGCCAAAAATCCGCTCGGCCAGCTCCGTCAGCTTACCACTGTCCCGGTGAGACTCAAAAAACAGACGGTACGGTTCCCAGCCGCAATAAAAATGCTTGCGGCACTCCGCCAGCAGCGAAGTGCTGACATGCTTGCGGACGTTCCGCAAAAAGTCAATAAACGCATCATAATGACAAATCCCCTGGACCGTTACCGGCGCCGCCGGCTCTGACCGGTCCACGCGCAGGGGCTTAACATGGAAGATTTCCTTCACCGGACCCGGCCGCCGGCACTGCTTATAAGGCTGAGCAACCGGCACCGGCCCCTGCAGCACCTCCCAGTCGATAAAGCTGCCATTGCCGGCCGGAACATGATAAAGTCCTTCCTTTGCCCGGCTGCACAAGCCTTCCGCTGCCTGCACCAATTCAAAAAACGGATAATGATAGCGGGCAATCGCCACTCCGGCGCAGGCCGTCAGATAACCACCCGCTATCACCCGGCCCAACAGGGCATTATTTTGTTTCTGCCGGCCGGAAACCGTTTGGATTGACTGGAGAATAGCGGCCGCGATTGCAATAGCATGCTCCGCCTCCGCAATCAGACATATATCATCACCGGCCATCAGCACCGGAGTGATGCAAATCGGCCGGCCCTGCTCCCGGAAGCTAGCAGCACAGGTACACAGAGCTTCCCTGACCGCTTCCTTATAGATAGCTTCGATGGTAGTGCTTAATTCCTTTATCTCCGCAAAGCAGCCGGCGCCTGCGACCATTTCACCCATTTTATTGCCGTCAAGGGCAATGACGCCGATATAGCTTTTTCCCTCTTCCGCCTTTTGGTAATCTTTCAGCTCGGTGGTAACAACAAAATGCTGCGACGATACAAGCGCCTGGAATTTCTCCTTTAAATACTCCCGGGCTGCTTTCGTTTCCGGGGAACTCTTCGCTTCACGCCGCACGGCCTGTCCGGTTTCATCAATTTTCTCCACACCATAGGTCCATCGCCGGAAACGGGACCGGCGCCTGTTTTTTTGTTTATCTGCCGCCCTATGCAATTTCTCAAGCAGTTGTTTATCATTGCCGGGGCACCGGTCAGGAACTTCGTCGTCCCCAACCAGACTGATATAAAGCTCCAGGTCCGGATGCCGGCAGAGAACCTCTCTGGAAAAATTCTTGACAAATACTTCCGCTATATCCGGTGAAGCAAAGCGGATAATGCTGTTGCCGCCGCCGGAATAAACAAACGTAAACTGTCCCGGATGCGCTTGCTCTAAATAAGCGCTGAGACAAAACCCCTCCGGCCGTTCCGGTTGGTCCAGTTCTTCCGTGATGGCCTTAATAATAAACGAATTATGCAGATTGTCCCGCAGCTTATTATTCTTGTAGATAAACTCCTGCTTACGGGCGACATCAATATAGGCATAGACGGCCATAAAAAACCTCCTTCTTCCCTACGCTACGCATCATTCTGTTCTACTTCACAGTGCGGCTGTTTGCGGCGTTTTTCCTTGATTATTCCGGCTATTTTGTTAAATTGCCGCGCATAGGCAAAATGAGGAAAAAGCATCGGGTTATTAATCAGCATCAGCAGTTGGTTAAGCTGTAAATTCAGTGACAATACCGGGTTATCTTCAATTTCTAAATCGGCAAGAGTATTGTTTATCTCATTAGATTCATTCGTGAAATTAAGCCCCTGCCAGGAATCGGGATCATTGTTAGATATAGCCGCCTCTTTTAAAACAAGGCACTGTGAATCATTGTCCGCAGAACCGGTGCAATTTAACTGCTGCCCCCACCAACCCAAGCTTTTCCGCTTATTGGCAACATTAAGCTGAAAGTGAACAGCCTCGTCCTTTTTTCTGGTAATAATAAAATCAAAAGCTTGCTGCAATTTTTTAGTTCCGTAACCTTTCTGCAAACAGGCTAAAATCTTGATTGGACGGGTCCCGGTCTGTATGCGATTGTTCAAACCCATAACATAACCGGTCGCTATTCTGGCAATGCCTGCCTGGCATGTCCGTAAAGCGTCAATTCTTTCCACCCACTTCGTCAACTGTGTACTCCCCGGCTTAACGCTCTTACATTCAATGACTACCGCCACCGCCTCAATTGGAATAAACTTCAGCGTGTTATACCGGAACACATAGGGCGTATACTGTTCGTCGTAAACGGCGATATCCACTTCCCGCGATGCATTGCCATAGGAATCAATAATGATTACCCCCTGGGACAGAGAAAACTTCTGCGGAATAATATCCCGGAAAAATTTAAGCCACATTTCCTCCCGGCAATGGCCGGTCAAACCACCTTGTATCGAGGACAGCTTCAGCTCATTCACCATCTTCCGGTTCAAATCCTGATAGTTCTCATAAATTTTTTCAAAAACTTCCCTTCCACTCAGCTCTTTCGTTTCTTCCTTCTCATCTGCCAATGCTTCATCCCTCGCTTTACCCCTTTTCACCGGAAAGCTGCAATATAACGTCTTATAATCAGGCTAAAATGGAAAAGAGGGGTTAAAATAGATTATTCGGATAATTTCAAGTCCTTATAGGTAGCCTAAAGACGGACTCACTCAAAATGAAATATCTGACGTGTTTGCGTTTCAAATCCTCATAGGTAGCCTAAAAACGGTAAAACACATGGCAGACCATAGTGATTTACTACAGGTTTCAAATCCTCATAGGTAGCCTAAAAACCTGACGCGCACAGGCTGCTGCGGATGCCCTATATCGGGTTTCAAATCCTCATAGGTAGCCTAAAAACTCCTAATTCGCTTCGTTGCGCATAGTTGGAATCCATAAGTTTCAAATCCTCATAGGTAGCCTAAAAACTTCCAGATGATCTATTTTTAGAGTTGCATACGTATGTTTCAAATCCTCATAGGTAGCCTAAAAACGGGTGACAATGTAATTACCGTTTCTGCTGGTTTAATGTTTCAAATCCTCATAGGTAGCCTAAAAACCCATCTTCACCGCCTGGAATCGGCCTTTTATAATCAGGCCTTTAAAACCATATGCGGTCTTAGCGGCGCAAAACCTTTATTTCCCGCTAAGTATCTTGTCGTCGCTCTCCAGGCATTTTTACGCTATTACTGATCGACGACAAACTTCCCGGCTGGCAGGGCTTAGATCAACGTTGTGGTTATTTTTGGTTTTTTCGACTTTACTCTGGCAAATCCTGCAAAAAAATAAAAATTCCCGAACTATTCGCATATTTACGGCTCATCTTTCCTCGCCCCCCAGAAAAACCCCGGTCGGCCGAGCCGGTCTGTACTTGCAAATTCCCGCAGACAAGCTATATGAAATAGGCGGATTAGAAATCCGCCCCTTCCCGAACCGTACAAACGATTTTCACCGCATACGGCTCTCCATATTCCAAATGAGTTATCGTCGACTGAGTTGATTAAGCTGAAACCTGTTGGTTTCGACATTGGCAAAACAGGGATTGCATAAGGGTATCTGACGCCGGTTGATCGTCAGCGTTATTCCGACGACGATAACCTTCCAGTCTTTCCATGAGTTTTGATTGCTCCATCCAAAGCAACTCCTTTCAAGGTTGGAACTTGGAATACTGCCCGCCTTCACCATGTGCCTTCCATTACAGAAGGCCGTTAGGCTACTATTAGGGCTCTCTGCCATATACCGTCAGCCGGTACTTAGGCAGGTCACGTTTGACAGCTCCATATAGTGTCTCCATACGTAGGTACCCGGTTGGTCGTTTACCCCGCTTACCGCGGGTGCGTCAATAGGCCTGCTTATACCCAATCTAATTAATATTGGAGATACCCATTGATACCGGAGTTTGCGTCCGGCAGCGCCTATACAGCCACAGACCCGGATTCAGCCCACAGGCTTTACCATATATGGCCTGACTCGCCAGGCTACTCGATAGCAATTGCTGTCTAATCCTGACTTTACCGACATGCTATTGTCCCCCAGCGGCTTTCGCATAAGGTAAGTCGGTTGTCTTACATCGCAACGCAGGAGCGATGATTTCTATGAAATATATATGAAGCGCACCACGTGCGCACAATTAAAAATAGGTGGAAATTCAAAAGTCGCCGTGACCTGAAAGTGTTCCCAGCACTTCCAGGCCCGCGCAAGGTGAGTACAACACCTACACGTAACAGCCAAGCTGTCCACGACGACATGTCTATTATACACCGGGCTTTCGCCGCTGCACAAGCGGGAGCGCGCGGCGATAAAGGCGGTGGCCGGGCGGGCTGTGAGTGCGACTAAACACAGCAGCACATTGCTTCTCTCCTCTCTAGCCATTAGCGGCGGCAGGCCAGCCTGACCGCCAGGTCTGACCAGCTGTCCTGGCCGGCCTGGTCCGGCTTATTGGGTATTGAGGCTTTAGCAACCATCGAAGCCAAGCGCATGTGTAGGGTAACAACCTCGCATGCGCTTTTGATTTTCCCTGTAAAAGCTGGCGGCAGGGCTGACCGGCAGCAGCCTGCCCCAGCCTTACTATAGGGGGGGTATACATGTGGGTCACGAAAAAACAACCCGGCTCAGGCCAACGGTCCACACTGCCCTGGCCGCAGGCGTCAGGCAGCAGGCCGGGGACGCCGGCGACGGGCTAAAAAGTGTCTTAGCGCAGACTTTTGATCAGTACGTCTTTACCAGGGTCGACCATATCCTCAGCCTGGCCGAGGCGGATGATGACGGCTACCGGCAAACCGTCAAGGATGCCAGCAACGCCCTGGACCGGCTGCTGGCACTGGCCCGCAGGCTGAAGACCCAGCAGCCGGAAATGCTCGGTTTGGTCATGGATTTCGAGTCTTGGGCCGGACTGGAGTCCGGCAAGGCGGCGGAAATCGCCTACAGGCAGGGGCTGCGGGACAGCAGCCAGCTCCGCCAGGAGTTTATGGCCTATCTCCAGCAGCAGCAGGACTGAAGCGCAGCGGCGCCGGCAGGCCGTCGCGCCGGAAACCCCGGCAATAAAATGCAGCAGACAAAAAATTGCCTGCTGCATTTTATTGGCCTGCACTTCCCTCTCTAATCCCTGTTGGGGCTTAATACACAAATATCATTAAGTTATTATTTTTTTTGAGCTTTAATCTGCTCCATTATCCCGCTTTCTTGCAATGTTTTCTGCAGCTTCTGGCTATCAGCAATCCATTTATCTGTCGACTCCTGGGGGCCTAAATATTCGACCTGATTGCCAACCCGCTCCATATTCGCCTGGAATTCGGGGTCATCTATGATGGCCTTTATCCCTGCTGCCAGCTTATTTTTTATCGCCACCGGCGTCTCTTTGGGAATGGCGATTCCATGCCAGTTATTCACAGTGATGTCAAAACCTTGTTCCTTAAAAGTTAGCACCTGGGCAAACACCGGGTCTGCTATACGGCGTTCACCCGTTACGGCCAAAATCCTTACCGTACCATTTTTTACATGCTCTTTGATGGATACGGGATTAACCAAAATAAGTTGAACATGACCACCTAATAATGCGGACACCGTCTCACCCCCGCCGGAAAAAGGCACTTGCGCAATATTAATTCCGGCCTCACGATTAATCATTTCCACAAGTATATGGGGAAAGGAACCCATGCCTACATTCCCAAACTTTACTTGTCCCGGCCGTTTTTGGGCAGATTCAACCAAGTCCTGCAGCGTATACCAGGGTTGATCGGCCTGTACTGCCAGCAACAGGGGGACTGAACAGACTTTCGGATAGTTTTGGGCTTTGATTTGTGTCGCAATCTTACCCAGTCTGGTTCTGCCTTTTATGTGATTTCTGTTCGTCAGGCCAGAGTTTTGCCGCCGGCTTCCTTCAGATTCCACCTCGCGATGGACACCCTTGCCTTTAGCTATGCGCTTGGCACTATCTACCCGCGCTCAGGACTTTCACCTGTTAGACTCCGCCCATGCCGGGCGCACAACAAAAACTGTCTGCTCAATTGGGATATTTTCTTCTAAAGCTTTTCAGCACCTTAGATAACAGCTGGTACTCCAACCTATCTAAAATCCCTATCCGGATTTTGCCGGTGACGGCCGATTCGGCCTGCCGGGCTATTTGAGCCGGGACAAGGGGGTAAGTAGCCCGGAGGAGTTCCACCCCCAGGCTCTCTCAGAACCGTACTTGAGCCTCTCGACTCATACGGCTCCCATCATCTAATCATTGGAATAATTCCCATTTGCCAGTGGCTAAAAAGACTAGGTTCACACTGCGCTATTTTTGCCAACCAGTTTTGCGCTTGCTTTTGGCGGCCATTGACTCGCTTGTACTTCTTTGCTACCCATCTAATTAAGCTCTGGTTTAATTTTCGCAGGATTGGATACATCGCAGACCTGTAGAAGCGGCCATAGTAGTTAACCCAGCCTCTAATTACTGGATTTACTACTTTGGCTATATCAGCAAGTTCTTTATCGGTTTTCCGGTGAAGTTTCCACCCGCGTATCGTCTGATGCATGGCTTTGCTTGCTTTCCTGCTGACTGCTGGTAAAAAGTTAAGAAACCGCTCTCCCTCTCTTGTTTGAGCGCTTCTTGGCCGAAAGGTGTATCCTAGAAAATCGAATGTTATTTCCTGATTATTCCCTGTACGTTTATTGTCTTTGCAATAAATAATCTTCGTCTTATCTGGATGAAGTTCAAGTCCGCATTCTCTGAATCGCTGGTCTAGTTTATTGAGTAGCTTTTCTGCCTCTTCTTTGGTTTTGCAGTGGATTATTCCATCATCTGCATATCTTGCCCATGGATTTTGTGGATTGTTTCGCGCCATCCATTTATCAAATGCATAATGCAAAAATAGGTTCGCTAGTACCGGACTAATTACCCCGCCTTGTGGCGTTCCCGCTTTTCTCACCATTATTTTTCCATCTCTTGTTTGAAATGGGCTTGCTAACCATCTCCTGATGTACAATATTATCCACTTACAATCCGTATGTCTCGTTACTGCCCGCATGAGTAGCTCATGGTCTATCGCGTCAAATAATGCCTTGATATCATACTCCAATACCCAATCGTATTTCCAACATCTCTGTCTGGTTATCGCTATTGCATCTATAGCCGATTTCCCTGGTCTGTAGCCATACGAATCCTGACAAAAATGTGGTTCTACCATGGGTTCCAAGTATATTTTCACGACCATTTGTGCTATTCTGTCGCTTACACTCGGTATTCCTAGCATTCTTTTCCCGCCACTCTTTTTCGGTATTTCTACCGCTCTGACTGGCGGTGGAAAGTAGCTTCCAGAGGACATTCTGTTCCACAGCTTATACAGGTTTTCTTCAAATCCTTCTATGGATTGCCCATCAACACCGGCTGACCCCTTGTTCGCTTTTACCTGTTCGTATGCTTGTTTTACTGCTTCTCGGGGAATTACAAACGATTTTGTTTTGTCCATTAGTTCCTCCCTATTGGTTGACCAATTTTCAAAACCAGATAACATAGCTCCTTCGCTCTGCTTTCATTACAAAAGTTTCCTCACTACTACGAGCTATTCCGCCCCTATACCCCGCATCCGTACTTTCCTCCTTGCGGGGTCTCCGCTTGGAGTTTTCCTTTCTCATCAGGGTCGTAGGTTCCCACGTTCCTAACTAAAGCCTGTACCACATTCACGCCGCCTCTATACCGGTCGCCCTCTGGTCGGTAATCAGGTTTCCTCCAGACTCTTCCCAGGATACCTGTCTGCTCCTGGTTTTGACGACTCCTGCAAGTTTCGATACTTCAACAGCGGTTCATTTTTATTCGTCTCCATTGGCACTTACCTGACAAACTCTCAGTTCGCCTTTTCCGTAACGCTCACTACCATGGCTTTTGTCCACAGCAGCTTACGGTGGTTTGAGTCCTCCACCTGAATGGCGGTTCGGAGGGCCTTCCTCCATCTCTAGTTAAGCTTAGCGATGCTTGTTGTTCTCAACCATCGCCTTCGTGGCGCACGACAGGTCACTTGTCCCAGCGCTTAAACTAACTTGAATTGATCCAGAACCGAGAAGACAGCCATTGCAATTAGGAAGATACCTGATAATGCTACACAAACTACAACCCAGGAAGACATCCTGTATTCAGGCGGCAATACTTTGCGTTCAGCATAAATTTGTGCTAAGCACCAAAGCCCGCAAGATAATGCCCCGCCAAGGATTGAGCCGACCATTACAATTGTGACCACATTGAAACCTGCCCAATTATAGGCTAAACCACCAAGGCTCATATAGATCCAGACATATTTGGCGACACCGGTCTTGCCTTTCTCTCGTACCCAGCTGGAGGCGGGTCTGAAGGCTTCGTAGACGGTTGACGGGTATAGCTCATAAATGCTGGAGAGAACTCCCCATAATGCACACCATACTGCCAGCCAGTACAGGTAAACAAGTCCGGGGTGAATAACCGTAAGGAAGGCACTTTGATGTTCAAGCAGTTTCATGCCGGAAGGTATGAGCTGCTGCGTATGCAGCACTGCTGAACCGAGAGCTGTGAAAACCACAGTAATTAAGAGTAATGTACCAAAACTGACAATAGTATCAATTTGTGCGGCCTTAAGCCAGGTTTTGGCTTTGGCAATTTCTCCTTTGGATGTAGGCAAGGGGAACTGGCCCTCAATAATGTGGAGCTTCTCTTCAATCTCTTTTTGATTAGGCAAACCCATTGCGCCCCAGCCTTTGTTACGATACAACCCGACATAACCTATGTAATCATAAGTGCCACCACCTATGGCACCCACATATGCCACCATTTCCATACCAATGCTGCGACTGGCGATTTCTGGGTATTTGGTGGCTATCCATGGCTCATAAGTCGGCATGTTGGGAATAAGTCCAAGCAGAAGTTGACCCCAGTCAGGGTTAACGGCAAAAAGAGCTACAAATGATGTAATCACTTTGGCAATTACAATGTAGGTCTGTGTTGTCTCAACATGCTGGTAGGTACCTGATGCCACGATGGCAAGAGTTCCCACGATATAGATTGTTGCCCATATCGGAACAGATAATGCCCCGTTCGTGAGGTACATCATCATATTGGCAAGTAAATTAGCTACTCCGCCAACCCAGGAAGGCATACTTAGCACCGCTAATACACCCAGTAAGATAGGAAACCAGTTTTTGGGACCGGGGAAAATACGTCCCCAGCGGGTGATGGGATGCTCACTTGTTAAAACAATATAACGGGTACCGGTGTAACTCATAAAGCCTTTGGAAAGAGCACCTAATAATAGGCACCAAAGAATGCTATAACCAAATATTGCAGCTCCGCGGGGGGCAAAAAATACTTCACCGGAGCCGACAGTTGCTGAAGCAAGTATAATACCAGGCCCAAGAAATCCTAATAGCCCTCTCCAGCCTAATAATAGCTTTTTGTCAGGTTCAGGATAACTAAACAAAGCTTCTTTGGGGTCATTAGCTGATGCAGGAGTCACAGGATTTGCAGGTCTTGGGTTAATAACAATTTTAGTGTCGGGCATGATTACACCTCCAATTTTTTTTAAACTAATGACTTAGTGCTGACGCCTCAGCCTTTTCCCCTCCTCTCTCCTCTCCATCATTGATGGTGATGTCACAATCAGATGTACAGCCTGGTGGCATCTGAAGAGTGCATATGTGGAATAGCAGGCAAGTCCTATGGGAAGTATGACTACTATACTTCGGGCATAAATGAGCAAGCAAAGGGAAAGGACCCACCCAAAAACTGCTATCCATTTCCAGCTATTCAATAGCTTTCTATAGTAACCAAGCATATGTAAAAGTTCTTCTTTAGTCTCCGCAGAGCTGGATACTGGCCGTGAGCTCATAGAAGGATCTTTGGGGAAGTGCGGTTTTTTTGATAATAATTTTCGAAGATAATACAGGCAAAGCAAAAAGAACAAGGGTGCAAAAACAACATTTTTCTCCAGGACTGCCATGGCTGTAAGTGTTGCAAAACCTGTAATTGCAATACTGCGTGCAGCAATCTGCCCCTGCGGTTGTCCTTTTAAGCGTTCACTAATAGTTTTAAAAATCATACCGTCATTCCTCCAAAGTTATTTAAATACATATATAAGAACAGTGTTCATACATTAGAACAATAATTTTTCCTCCCAATCGGAGGAAAAGTTATTTAATATAACGGACTCAACAGAGTAATGAAAAATCTTTTAATATAATTATAATATTTTTAATTATATGATAATATTAAATTAATACAAAAATGTGAAAAATGCAAGCAGTATTTTTTGTAATAGTGTAAATATAAAAAAAAGAGTAAGACAATGCCAAACCGGCCAATGTTCAAGCCATGATTAGCGCCTGCACAGGCAAACAGTCCAATAAACAGTACGGCTCATGCAGTCAGGCCTCTACCTGGCTGCATGAGCTGTGTTTTCTTTGTCAGCAACCTGATTCGCCCACAAATTATAACTCCCTCCTCGCCTGTACCTATTATTCCTATACAGATTTGTTTTCTGCGTCCGTCCGCAGCTCCCCCCTGGCTTTCAGCGCCGCCGCCCGGGCCTGCCAGGCCAGCCGGGCCTGAGCGGCCAGCGACCGGGAAGCCTGGTGTTGTGTGCTCCGGATGAGCGGCGGCTGCCAGAGGGGGGTCACGGAGTTAATATTGGCAAAACCCAGGTCAGCCGCCGGTCTCAGGGTTCGGCAAGGTGCGTCTTTGAGGCTGGCCGGCGGCGGGTTGTAGATGTCGATCTGGTTGCCTCTGACAAACCATAACCGGTCATTGTTTACAGGCAGGGCATTCTCATACAGCAGCGCCCAGAGGAAACCGGGAGCGGCTGCCATCTCATCCACCGCTTCCGTCAGCTGGCTGAGCAAGGCGGGCGCCGGCGAGGAATTGACCTGCAGTTGGAGGACGGCGGCGGTGGTTTTGTATACCCGGCCCCGGAAGGTCGCATAGTCTTCGTTATAGCGGCCGGCCAGGATATACGTGTCGCCGCGGTTACCGATGACAATGTCGCGGAAGTCCAACTGATCGCTGGTACTGCCGGCCGGTCCCGCCTGGAAGACAGTCCTGGCAGTCATGGTGCTGAGATCAACGATGTCCAGCCGGGAGTCGGGATTATGGCGGCCGAAGTGCTGGGGGCCGCCAATACAGGGAACATAGATGTTGTTGTAGTCGCCGTTATTAAAGGTAAAGGCAAACGGCTCCAGAGCCAGGGCATTTTTGCCGACTTTGACATAGTCGCCGGCGGTGTAGCTGAGAGCGCCGGTCGTGGGCTCAATACGCAGCCTGACAAGCGTACTGGCCTGGTAGGCAGCCGCGCCCCAGGGTTCATCCACGCTGGTAAAGAGGGCCAGCAGGGAATTGCCCACCTTCAGCAGGGCCACCCCGTTGTGCTGCTGGCCGGCCGGCGCCAGCGGCGGGCGGTCAGGGCCCTCGCTGGCGTTAAAGTACGCCGGAAAAGGCATCGTTCCCGCTTCCGCAAAGGCATTGCCGGCCATGGCCACAGTGACAATGGCCCCACCGGCATAGTCAATAGTATGAAGATAATTGCCGGCAGGTACGGCACCATACAGGTAATTCAGCGCCGGCCAGGCCATAGTATCCAAATCTCCCTTTGGCATTTACCAACCCTCCTCCAGATGATTGCTTTGAGCCCCGCCCGGGTCGACCGGCAGGCCAGTGTTATGATAGCTGTTGTCGTGAAAACTACATCCTCAACCTAAAGTGTCATAATGACACTTTCGGGACAGACTCCTCCCTCCGCCGGCAGGCCAACCTGCTCAGTTCATTTTAACAACTTTCTATTGTTAAACACATCGCCGAAAATAATCTCCATCGGCACGCCCGCATCATCGGCAATCTTTTTCATGATAAACGGGCAAGGGCACTTGACGCCGCGCTCCCAATAACTCCAGGACTGTTGGGACACACCGTACCGGGCCCCCATTTCCGCCTGGGTCCGCCCGCTGCGAAATTCGATAAGCTTTGTTCTCACATGCTCACCCCGACAACTTCTGGTTGTTCATGTCTCTTTTATGATAATACAACCGCATGTTGTTGTCAATTGTTTCCACAAAGTTTAGTTGTTGCTATTTTCTTTTACAACAGTCAGTTGTAATATGAAGATAAGTAGGTGATAAGATGTTGGCGGCAATTATTAAAGCAGAACGCACAAAAAAAGGACTTACGCAGGAGGAACTCAGTAAAATTGTCGGCGTTACCCAGCAGGCCGTCGCTAAATGGGAAGCAGGCAAGGCCATGCCGGATACGGCCCTGATCCCCACGCTGGCGGCTCTTTTCGATATCCCCCTCAGCCGTTTATTCGGGGTCGAGGAGACCGGGAAACTACCGGCCATCCCCCTTAACGCCGATGACCAGCCGGCCTTTTACCGCGTGCCGGTCATTGGCCGCATCCCGGCAGGTTGTCCGGTGCTGGCCCTGGAGAGTTTCGAAAGCTACGAGGATATTCCCGGCTCCTGGTTGAGCAACCACCCGGAGGAATTTTTCATTTTGCGTGTGGTCGGCGACAGCATGGAGGGCGCCAGAATTTTTGACGGCGATAAAGCCCTCATCCGCAAGCAAAGCTGTTTTGACAATGGTCAGATTTGCGCGGTCGGCATTGCCGGCGATGAAGAGGAATACGCAACCCTGAAATACGTGTATGATCTTGATGAGCAGTTTGTGGAGCTGGTGCCTGACAACCCTAAGTACAGGCGCAAAAAGGTCGCCCGCGGCAAGGTCCGCATCTACGGCTTGCTGACAATGACCTACCGGCAGCATAATTAACAAACCCGCCAAGCAAGCGGGCAGGTAATTGTCATTCTAACCAAATCGCTGCCATTAGGCACAGACTTTTACTTAGTGCCTTGAAGACACTTGTCTGCCGCGCTATACTATAATGGAAACAAATCGCACGGAACCCCCCTGTTTTCCGTTGCTGCTACAGCGCAGGCCTGTGTGACAATGAGCGACAGGTGTCTCGATGACACAGTTTTAGGCAGACTTATGTCTGTGTTTCCGCACAGGCAGTCCGGCAAACAAATCTTTCTCCTTTTCTCCCCCTCGTTGGCTTTAAATTCTAAAAATGGGTTGGCCTACAATTATCTTTATTTCTATTTTAGAAGTATTGCTTCTAAAAGCCAAGTATTAAAGGTGGGTTGTATGTAATATTTTTTTCAGACCGGCTGAAAACTCTGCGCAATAAGCATAAAATCAATCAAACGGTCTTAGCTAATCTATTAAACGTCAGTCAACGGCAGATCTCATACTATGAAAATGGTAAGGATACCCCGCCGCTGCCAGCTCTTATCACGCTAGCCGACTATTTTGGCGTCTCGCTTGATTATTTAGTGGGCAGGTCAGATGAAGCGCAAAGCAATCGGAAATAACAGAGAGTAATAACAGCCGGACCAATCAGATGAAAAAAGAACACGGACATCTTACCACCATGGTGACAGTATACTATAAACCCTTCAGATTCTCCCCACGCTGGACACCCTTGCCAGATGGTTCCCACTTCAAGCCTATAAAGGAATTTCACCGCCTGGATTTTGCCCATGCCGGGCAAACGCCAAAAGACGCCGTTGCAAAACGGTGTCTTTTGGCGTTTGGGCTGATTTAGTTTGGTGTGTCGGCCTGCTTGGTTTGGCGCCGGTCATGGCGCTGCTCCTTCTGCGACTTATTGCGCCAAAAGCCAATGGACAATACACCGGCGGTAATGACAACCGGCACTAACCAGCCCGGAAGAATATTGTCAATTACAGGGCCGATTTTAGCATCGCCAACCATCATTTCACCGGCTGTCCACGCTATAAGCGCCGCCCCGGCATAGATAACCGCCGGATATCTATCCATAATTTTAATAATAATCTGGCTGCCAAAGATAATAAGCGGAATACTGAAAGCCAGACCTAAGCCAAGCAGCACATAATCGCCCTTGGCGATCGCGGCAATCGCCAGGGTATTGTCAAGACTCATAACCAAATCGGCGGCAATGATTGTTTTAATCGCCGTTGCAAAAGAAGCGCCGGCGGCAATGTCTTCGCACTTGTCTTCTTCCATAAGCAATTTGGCGGCAATCCAGACCAGCAGAAAACCGCCGGCAAACTGCACATAGGGTATTTGCAACAGGACCACGGCCACAAGGGTTAAAATAAGCCGTAGCCCGATTGCGCCCGCGCTGCCCCACAGGATAGCCATTTTTTGCTGCTGCGGCGGTAAACAACGGCTGGCCATGGCAATAACCACTGCATTGTCGCCGCTAAGCACGATGTTGACCATCATGATACCGGCCAGCGCTACTAAAAAGTCCATGTACTGCCCTCCTTTTATCATGCTTGCTTCAGCCGCCTGTACCGGCTGCCGGGCCTGGTTTAAAACAAGCCCGCCTTCTTTACTGAGCTAACAGCTTATCCAGTTCGGCAATTTCCTGCGCCTCCATCGTATAGGTATGCTCAGTATCGACCGGGAATTTTCCGGCCCGTACCTCCAGTGTGTACTCTTGGAAAGCAGTGGTCAGGATCTCACCCACCTTGGCGTATTTCTTAACGAATTTAGGGGTAAAGTTGTCATAAAGGCCGACCATATCGGCGTATATAAGCAGTTGCCCGTGGGTAAACGAGCCGGCGCCGATGCCGAGGATGGGAATAGCCGCCCTGTCAGCAATTGCTTTGCCAACAGCGGTGGGCACCCCTTCCACTAAAATACTGCAGGCGCCCGCCTCTTCAATCAGCTTAGCCTGGCGGATGAGGCTCATTGCCGCCTGCGCCGTTTTTCCCTGGGCTTTATAGCCGCCGATCTGGCCCATGAATTGCGGCGTAAGCCCGATATGCCCCATGACAAGTATCCCGGCCTCGCTTATCGCCCGGATGCGGTTTAAAATCCTGGGGCCGCCGCCTTCCAGCTTAACGCAATCCGCGGCGGCCTCCTTGATAAACCGGCCCGCATTTTCAATAGCGGCAACATCGGCAGCCTGATAAGACATGTAGGGCATATCGCCGATAATGAACGTCTGGGGAGCGCCCCGGCGGACAGCCTGGCAATGACGGATCATATCCGCCATGGTTACCGGCAAAGTGGTATCATAGCCCAGGGAAACCATCCCCAGGGAATCCCCGACCAGAATCATGTCCACGCCTGCTTTTTCCTGCATCTTGGCCGTGAGATAATCGTAAGCGGTCAGATAAACAATTTTTTCGCCTTTGCTGACCATGCTTTGAAAATCCAAAATCGTTTTTTTAGCCATTATTTTATTTCCTTTCCTTGTTTAATTTGCCGGCTGTATTGCCGGCCGTTTCAACTTTGGTTATTGGGCGGCGATATCGTTAAGAATGTCGGCATATTTTTGGTTTTCCTCGCCCAAAAACTTTTTGAAGGCTTCCGGCTCCAGGAAATGCTCGGTTAAACTGTTTTTCGCCAGATAGTCTTGTTGCCACTGGGCGGTCTGAGTTGCTTTTCTGAAGGCTTCAACCCAGAATTTGACCGCCGCCGGCGACATGTCAGGCGGCCCGGCTATGCCACGGAACTGTTGAAAGACCACCTCTTGATAGCCAAGCTCCCCAAAGGTGGGAGTATCCTTAAATACGCTGGCCAGTCTCTTTACGCCAAACCCGCCTATCGTGGCTACTTTTCCCGCTGCTATCTGGGCATTGCATTCATTGGGATTGAATATGCCGGCTTTTATGTGCCCGCCCAGCATGGCACTCATGACTTCGCCGGAGCTGTTAAAGGGAACATACTTAAACCTGGCCCCGGTGTGCCTGTTAAGCAGCCCGACACATAACTCATCTTCAGTACCTTTGCCCGAACCGCCGATGGTGATTTCATTGGGAGCGGCTTTAGCCGCGGCGAGCAGTTCATCGAAGGCTTTATAGTTGCCCGCCAACACGCCAAGCAGGTATTCATCCAAGGCCAGGTTGACGATGGGAGTCAGCTTGTCGTAGCTTACAGCTGTCTTATTCATCAGATTGGAGGTCATCTGCCCGGAAACGTAAGCGGTAATGACATGATTATCCCCTTTTTTTGAAAAGGTGTACGCATCGCCGACCGCGCCGGCCCCACCCGGTTTGTTGACAATCATCAGCGCTTCGTCAGCAAATTTGTTCTTCTGGATAATATCGGCCAGGATACGGGCAAACAGGTCGCTGCCGCCCCCGGGAGCGTAGGGGACAATAAATTCCGTGTTTTTGCTAGGAGTAAAGGCGGCCGGCTTGTCCGCCGCCTTTTCCTGCGAACCACAACCAGCCACCAATCCAGCCAACATAAGACAGGCCAATACTACTGCCAACCACTTTTTCATGTCCATCCTCCTCGTAATGCTTATAATAAAGATCACTAAGAAAAACCGTGCTTTAGCGTTTGGCCATTTCGGCGATAAGCTTGGCCGCACGGTCTGTATTAAATATACCACACATGCAGGGTTTAAATAATTCGGCTGCTGCCGCCGGCGCCGTTGTTTTTCCTTTTTTTACTTTTTCGATCATTTCATTAATAAAATTCACCGCTATCATCGAGTGCCCGCACATGGTGGCAATCTCCAGTATTGCCTGGGGTGGCAGCTTTTCTGTTTTTCCCCATCTGCCCAGCGAGTGTTCTACGGTATGTGGTTTAAGGCCTGTTTGCGCACAACATTCTCCCACCTCATCCACTAAGCCGGAAATTACGATGGAAAGCCCCAGATCGGCCTGTTTTAAGTCTTCAATCATGGCAATTACTGCATCCTTATTATTAAAGGTTGCGGTAACAACAGCACGGTCTTCCACATTATTCAGCATATTTTCCCGGCTGAGCTGGTGATATTCATTCCCCTTCCGGCAATCGCCTAACGTCACACAGTTGTTTTTCAGGCATAACTCCAGAAATCTTCTGAGTTTGGGCCCTGACTGTTCGTGATTGATATCCTTGCTGGGCATACAGAGAAAAACCCAGTCTCCCTGCAGGCTTTCCCGGCTTCCTACCCGGTGCAGTGTATGTGTCATGACTATGCCTCCCTCACTAGCGGCCGGCCAAGGCCAATATTTACTTTGCCGTTAGGCGACAGCCAAAGCCCATTCTCTTCAACGATTTTTACATGGGGGACAACGCCGCCAGCGCTGACCTTGGAACAGATATCCAGGCTGAACACCGTATCCAGGGCCGGCGTCACGTCCTTAAGGATTTGCAAAATGACCGGCGCTTGCTC
Organism: Sporomusa termitida; assembly: GCF_007641255.1. Taxonomy (NCBI): domain Bacteria; kingdom Bacillati; phylum Bacillota; class Negativicutes; order Selenomonadales; family Sporomusaceae; genus Sporomusa; species Sporomusa termitida. Next base: position 129,696 of record NZ_CP036259.1, on the reverse strand, counting down.
TTCCCGCACGCCAAATTCAATAATGGCGGAAAGGACCTTTTCATTGAGCAGTTCGTCTTTAAACTTGCCGGTAGCCGGATCAGCCATCATACTGGTAATCGGGTTTTCTTTTTCAAATTCAACGTTTTCCCGGGCAACTGCTTTAGCTACTTTTTCCACATCATACATCCGGGTGGCAACGCCCGGGCGGCCCAGTTCGATAGCGATGCCGACCCAGCCCTGTTTAAAGCGGCCCGTAACATCATTGGTCTTCATTTCCTCGGTGCCGCGCCCGGATATCTGGGATTCCTCGGCAATAGTAAGCACATCGCTCATAATGCTCCGGATCGTCCGTGGCCAGGTTAGCTCCTGCTGATAAAGGGAGTCGGTCGGACATACTCGCAACCGCCGGCACACCCCGCATTCCACACACTCATCAAATTCAATCTGCACTTGCTTGGCTGCGTCTCTCCCAATCGCTGCAACCGGGCATTTTGCTATGCATAAACCACAGTTGATGCATGTTTCTTTGTTAATTTCCATTGGATCATCCCCTCTTTAAAATTTAATGTCTGCCGGTTCGGCAGCAGCTTGGCCGGGAATGGCTCGCCTCCTTTAATAAAATTCAGTACACACCTTATGCATCTTACCGCAGTTGGCATCAGTCCACGGGCTCAGTAGCACTGGATTGCAAAATCCGTGCCAATATAAATAGGAGAAGCCGGCAGTTGCCGGCTTCTCCTATTTATATTGATTTAATTTACAAAATTATCGCAAAAGACTGACTATATATCCTGGCTAGTTCGCAACTTTTTGTTTAATCTGTTCACTATGTTACATTTCCAGTTCCTTTAACCACCGCCACAGTGTCGTCCGGCTGATGCCAAGTTTGGCTGCTGCTTTGGCATAATGATAATTTACATCCTGGAGAACCGCGAGCAGAACGGCTTTATCCAGTTTTTGCTTGGTGCCGGTATGGGCCGGGTTCTCACTGCGGTTGGAGCTTTTTACCGCCAGGCCGGCAGTCAAGGCGTCCTTCTCCGGATTGAAGGCCGATAACACATCCTCTTTTGTGATCCTGTCGCTGTAGGCAATGACCGCCAGGCGTTCGGCAATATTCATCAACTCGCGGACATTGCCCGGCCATGAATACCGGTCCAGCAGTTGTTGCGCCTCCGGCTCAATCTTTTTGTTCGGTTTACCAAAGCGTGAGCAATAGGAGTGCAGAAAATATGCAAACAGCTGCAGTACATCCCCGGTCCGTTCCCGCAACGGCGGAACATGCAGTTCCAGCACATCCAGCCGGTAGTAAAGATCGGAGCGAAAAGCCTTTTCCCGGATCAATTCCCCCAGATCACGGTTCGTGGCCGCTATGACCCGTACGTCTATCGGAATAATCTTACGATCCCCCAGCCGCATGATCTCCCGTTCCTGCAGTACCCGCAGCAGCCGCCCCTGCACTTTAATTGAAATTTCTGATATTTCGTCAAGAAAAATAGTCCCCCGGTGAGCAAGTTCAAATAAACCGGCCTTGCCTTCTTTGGCCGCGCCCGTAAATGCTCCCTCGACATACCCAAACAGTTCGCTTTCGAGCAGATTTTCCGGCAGCGCCGCGCAATTAAACGCTACAAACGGACCGGCGGCCCGGTCACTGGCACTGTGGATGCTTTGGGAAAACATTTCCTTGCCGGCGCCGGTTTCGCCGACAATAAGAACATTAGAGTCAACTGTACTGTATTCTTTGGCGATCCCAATCGCCCGTTGAAGGGCCTTGCTTTTACCAAAAATATTAGAAAATGAAAATTTGGCGCTGTGCCCCCGGGGGTAAATCTTCCGTCTTATTTTTCCTTCCATTTCCTGAATGCTCGCAACCGGCTGAAACGTGGCAATAGCGCCTACGACCTGGCCTTTAACAGTAATGGGGGCATTATTGATTACTACCTGCCGGCCGCTCAAGGTTTTAATTTCGCCGACTTCGGCTGTTCCTGTCGACAAAACCCTGCCCAGCCGCAATTCGGGAAAAACCTTATCTGCCGCTTTCCCTTCCATGGTGCCCTTTAAGCCGGTTATGTCCGTTGCGGCCGCATTGATTAAATTGATATTGCCCTGTTCATTTACGGCCACTATGCCTTCGATGGAATAATCAAGAATCGTGCGGAATCTCTCGCTGCGTTCCTGTTCCTGCTTTTTGACAAAATAGGTCCTTTTCGCCTCAATCAGAGCTTGATAAATCGCTTCCCGCCCGGTTTTTATGAAAACCGTTTGCAGACCGATCTGATCGGCAATACAGGTTGACACAACCCCGCCGCAGATGATAGTAATGCCGTCATCTTTAATGGCTGTTAAGCTTCGGCGCGCATCTTCCTCATTGTCTACAATGCTGGTGACAATCTCAATGCCGGTGATTTCATTAATGCTGCGGGCGCCATACACCATGTCTTCCGTACCGACAATAGCCACTTTCTGCGATTTATACCGGGTCCGGCATTCCAAAACCGCCCGGATAACATCATAACCACTGACAGGCAGGCGAATCACCGGAATATCCTCCATAACCCGCTCGGCCAGCGATGCCGTAATCCCCCGGGCAACAACAACATCTGTTTTGATTTTTTTGTAGTCAATCCGCCGCGGTACCCCGTCGATGGCCACAAGCTCAATCGTCCAGTTACAATCGTTTTGTTGGGTAAAAACCTCTTGAATATCCTCAAAAATGTCTGAGTACGGAACCATAAAAGTGATTTTAGCCATTTTTTCACCCCATTAAGTTGCACCTTAACACACATCAAGTAGGATTTCGACACTAAACGTCAAATTTTTAATAATAATTGTCGAAAAAATCTGTTTTTTGTTTTGATTTACCCAAAGGAAGCGTCATAATACCCAACCGGCTGTAAGTTATCGGCATTTTGTTCCATTTCAACAGCTGCAGCTGCCAGAACAACTCTGAATATTGCTATAATTTCGATAAAAAATTTGCAAATCCTTGTCGATAATGCCCCAAGGACGCTGCCGGCATCAGTACGGCCCAGATTTTGCTTGCAACAAATAGAACAAATTGTTTCATTGAAACATAGAATTTTTTTTGAACAAACAGCCTTTGTATATTATTTGTCAAATAAGTCAGTATTTTCACGTTTTTCTTTTTTATTTTAACGCCGGCATAGTTTATGCATAAGAAATAATTATCACCGTATCAGTACGCGCCTATTCACCGGGAATATTCCCCTGAGAGCTGAAGGCTTATACAGCGGTTATAGCGGCGCTTGTCCGGCATTAGTACGCAAAGGGAGGTGAATAGGCACAATATTCATTGATATCAAAAAATAATTTACGAGGGGGAGAGGATTATGAGGATTGCTCTGAACGCGGATCGGGTAATAGCAATTATTTGTGGCCTTGTGGGAGGATTCTGGGCCTATGCCGGCTGGTTTAATTACGGCTTTTGGGTAAATAAAGGCCCCGGTCCGGGGTTTATTCCGGTGATTATCGGTCTGGCAACATGTGTTCTCGCTGCTGCACAAGCAGTAAATTATGATAAAGAGGCCGAGCCGGTAGACATAAAAGCGATACTGCCGATTGCCGCCATGATTGCTTTTGCCGGCTGTGTCAGTATCATCGGCTTTTTGGCTACCGTATTTTTGTTTATGGTCATCTGGCTGGTCACTCAGGGTTCGTATTCCCGTACTTTTTCCGTTTCTCTGGCCGCAATAACGACCGGACTCATCTGGGGAATTTTTGAATGCTGGCTGCAAGTGCCCTTTCCCGGCGGCCTGATAAAATCATTATTATAGAAAGGAGCTAGATTATGGAAGCAATATTTACGCATTTGCTAAACGGCTTTGCGCTCGCATTGACAGAAAACAATTTGCTGGCCGCCCTGGCCGGGGCCGTTATGGGTATGTTTGTCGGCGCTTTGCCCGGTATCGGTTCGGTGATGGGAGTTGCCCTGCTCCTGCCGCTGACTTTCAAAATGGATCCAACCACAGCGATTATTATGCTGGCCGCTTTATACTACTCAACCATGTATGCCGGATCATTTACGGCGATCTTAATCAACATCCCGGGCGATCCGCCGGCGGTAATGACCACCATGGACGGCTATCAGCTGACACTGAGGGGCAAGGCTGGCAAAGCACTGGCGGTGTCCAACTGGTCTTCTTTCGTCGCCGGCTTTATCGGTGTTGTCATCCTTACCTTTATGGGTCCCCTGCTGGCCAACGTGGGGCTGGCTTTTGGGCCGGCCGAAATGGCGTCGGTTATTTTGCTGGCAATTATGGCGATTGCCTGGCTGCTGGGCGACCAGCCCCGCAAAGGGCTGCTTTCCACCTGCACGGGAATTTTGCTGGCGACGGTGGGACTCGATTTAGCTGTCGCGATGCCCCGTTTTTCCTTCGGTGTAAATGAACTCTTAAGCGGCATTGACTTCATCCCCCTGGTTATCGGCCTGTTAGGGGTAAACGAAATTATCACCATGGCCCTGAATAAAAGCGGCTATCAGATGAAAACAACCGAAAGGCTGTCTTTGCGCAGCAACTATCTTAACTGGCAGGAAATTAAGCAAATCTTCCGGCCAACCATTGTCAGCAGCTTCATGGGAACTTTCGTCGGCTGTATTCCGGGCGCAGGCACGACAACCGCCTCTTTTTTAGCCTATATTTTCGAAAAACGTACCGGCAAGAATAAAGACAACATGGGCAAAGGAGCGCTGGAAGGGGTAGCCGCGCCGGAAGCGGCCAATAATGCGGCGGCGGCCGGGGCTTTTGCCCCCTTGCTGTCTTTGGGAATTCCCAGTTCGGGCACGGCAGCCATATTACTGGGCGGTTTGATGATGTGGGGCATTACGCCGGGACCACTGCTGTTCACCGACCACCCGGACCTGGCCTGGGGCCTGATTGCCTCCATGTACACCGGCAACGTCGTCTGTATGATCATCGCGGCCCTCAGCATTCCCCTGATGGTCCATGCGCTGCGGATTCCCCCCGCCATCCTGACCCCGATTATCATTGTAATCTGTATTGTGTCCGCCTACGCTGTCAATAACAGCCTGTTCGATATTTGGGTGATGATTGCCATCGGCATTGTCGGCTACTTCTTTAACCGCTACAAATACCCGGTCGCCCCGTTTCTCATGGCTTTTATCCTGACGCCCCGGCTGGAAACATCGCTGCGGCAGGCTTTTGACATCTCTAATGGCAATGCGATGATTTTTATTGAAAAACCAATTTCACTGGCATTTTTAGCTGCTATTTTCCTCTTCTTCGTTGTGCCCCCATGTTTCAAATTTGGCAAAACCTGCTTGATAAAAACAGACATGTAGCCTATAGCCGTATTAAGATCTGCCATACCGTAATCTGGCTATACAAAATATACGGGCTGGCTAACAGCAAAGAGACTGCAAGGACTGGTATCCGCTTACGGATCTCAGTCCCTGTTATTTAATACGAAACAGCTCATTGAGGAGGATAAAGCAATGAAACCGTTGTTAGGTATTTTATTAGGTGATGCAACAGGAATCGGGCCGGAGCTCGTTGCCAAGGTATGTAATACCGCTACGCTGCAAGCGTATTGCCGGCCGGTATTGATTGGCGATTTGCGGGTGCTGGCGCTGGGAAAAAAGATTGCCAAAGCAGACTTCCCGGTAGTTGTAATTGATGATATAGCTCAGGCCAGCTGGGCTGACGGCCTTCCTTTATTAGACCAAAGAAACCTTGATCCTGCTAATTTGATATTAGGGAAAATCAACAAGCTGTCCGGAAAAGTCACCGGCGATATGCTGGTTACCGCAATAAATTTACTACGCCGGGGCGATCTTGACGGCTTTGTTTATGCCCCGCTGCATAAAGCAGCGCTGCAATACGGGGGCTATGATTTCGAGGATGAGCAAAAACTATTTGCCCATTATCTGGACTGGCCTGGTCCGAGCAGCGAAATGAATGTCTTAAAGAATTTATGGACCTCACGGGTGACAAGCCATATTCCGCTGGCGCAGGTATGTGCCAGTCTAACCATTGACAGCATTTTGACAGCTATCCGCATAGCCCGGCAAACCCTGCAAAAGGCAGGCTGCCAGGAGCCGCGTATTGCTGTCGCCGCCGTAAACCCGCACGCGGGCGAGGAGGGCCTGTGCGGACGCCAGGAAATTGAGATCATCGCTCCGGCGGTCCGGCTGGCCCGGGCGGACGGCATAAACGCCCTGGGTCCCTATCCGTCGGATACCATTTTCATTAACGCTTTTAAGGGCCATTATGATGCGGTGGTTACTATGTTCCACGACCAGGGGCAGATTGCGCTGAAGCTGATGGGCTTCCAGTTTGGCGTGACGGTTGCTGCCGGTTTGCCATACGCCATTACGACCCCGGCCCATGGAACCGCCTTTGATATTGCCGGTCAGGGTATTGCCAATCCGGCGGCAACCGAACAAGCCGTAATGATTGCCGCCAAGCTGTCCGGCTGAGGCCAGTGCTGCTGCCCCGGCCGCTCTGGCTGCCAGGGTGAATGAGTATGGGAGAGGAAAAAATTAAAATTATGAAAATAAGTTTGCAAATCAAAACCATTGCTTTTTTCCTGCTGGTTGTCCTGGTCAATGCCATTGGGTTAGGAATCACCGGCTATCAAATCAGCGAAGTTTAATACCGCTACCCAGGCGGCTGAGGTTCGCGGTTTTATCACGGCCGGAACGCAGGAAATGCTCTTCAACTACCAACGGTTGAGTATTGAGAATACGAAACTGGAGGCAGACTTACTGGCCAGTGCCAAAACGGAGGCAGACAGAAAACTCATAGCTGAATTAAAAGAACTAGATGAACAATTTGATATCATTGCCGGCGAGAAAGTCATTCCTTTACGGCAGCTCCAGCAAGAAGAGGCAGCGGTACTGGCCGGCGGCAGCCAGCAAATCGTCGACTCGATACGCGCCATCGACAAAGTCAGCCAAGCTGCCGCCGGCCATACCCAGACTGTCTCGGCCGCCACGGAAGAGCAATCGGCCTCTATGGAAGAAATCGCCGCTGCCAGCGCAGCCCTGGCCAAAATGGCGCAGGAATTGCAAAATGCCATCCAGCGATTCCGCTTGTAAACATGCAACAGGGGCGGTTTCAGTAAATTGCCAAATAACTATTGCAGCGGTTAACTGCGTCAAACACCGGCTTTTTGCAGGATGTCCTTAACCGCTATGACCGACAGCGAGTCATCAGGCAACTCAACTAATGGTTTGCCGGCCGCATCAAAGGCAACGGCCTGTTCATCATAGGGAATCGTACCGATTAGAGGTAAACCGGTTTTGGCGATTTCCGCTTTGAGGCCGTCAATGCCTGCGGCGCCGGTTTTGGTTATGATCAGGTGCACTTCCGGGATTGTGATTTTCAATACCCGGATAAGCTCAGCTACCTTGGCCGCCGAACGGATACTGCGGACCGAGGTGTCGCTGATGATGAACAGCATATCAATATCGGCAACAATCCGCCGGCTTAAATGCTCCATGCCCGCCTCGTTGTCAATGATAACATATTCATAGTTTTTCTGGAGCCGTTCCAGATACATCCTGATTAGATTATTGGGATAGCAGTAACAGCCATTTTGCTGGGGCAGCCCCATCAGAATAAGGTCCATCCCTTTTGCTTCCTGAATGACCTGGCTTAAGCGGAATTCGGTGTAGGAATCCTTCCCCATGCCATCGGGGATATCCTCGCCGATTCTGACTTCCTCCAGGATATTGGCGATAGAATCGTTTATCTCCAGCCCCAGCGCCTCGTTTAAATTCGAGTTGGGGTCGGCGTCAACCGCTAAAATCATGCCCTTTTCCTGCCGGATCAATTCTTTAATCAGCAAGGCAGTGAATGTTGTTTTGCCAACGCCACCCTTGCCGGCTACAGCTATCTTCTTGATCATTTAAAGTCCCCCCATAAAAAAAACGTTCTCTTTCTACAAACAAAGATATCCTGACAGATGTATCCGGCAGTTCAGCTTAGGAACATGCCTAACTATTCTGCCTTTTGTGTTTGCATTCATTATAGCAAAATTGCCTGTTGAATATCAACTTTTCCGCATCACTGAGCATTCCAGGCCAACAATAAGGATGGCAGCAGAAAAAATGACAATTTTGCCAAGCATACTGAGAGGCTGTAAAAATTAGATCAAACCATTGCTGACCGGTTGGAGAACAAGCGGCCGTATTCCAGTGTACATTGGAATACGGCCGTTATTTACTTAGGGGTATGTAAGGATGGTAAGCCAGCACGGGCAAAATTTTTAACGGCCGGCAGCGCAGCCAGCCAAAGAGGCCCCCTGGCCGGTTCGACTATTTTACTTTTCACGCAGATTTTAGGCGTGCAATATACTCCGGGCCCGGCCAGCTAACTGGTCGGTGCCTGTTTCTTGGTTTTGCCGGCCTCATATCTGCGTTTCCCCTCTTCAAAAGCAGCTTTTTCTTCCGCCGTATCCAGTATCAGTTCCGGGACAAGATTGGGTCTTCCTTTTTTATCCAGTGACACCATGGTAAAAAATGCCGACAGCGCCTTTTTCCGGTCTTCGCACTCCAAATCCTCAACCTCAACGGTGACCGCCACCTCCATTGAGGATTTACCGGCAAACACCACCTGCCCTGTGCAGATCACCAGATCGCCGATAAAAATCGGCAGATGGAATTCCAGCTCGTCCACCCGGGCGGTAACCACGTTGGAACGGGCATACCGTCTGGCAGCGGCATAGGCGGTGGAGTCCATTAGCTTCATAATCTCGCCGCCATGGATATTGCCGGCGACATTGGCCTGGCTGGGCATCATAACCTCACTGATAACCAACCGCGAATCAGACGATGATTTTTTCATATTCACTACGCTCCTTCTTAATAACTGCCAAAATTTTTGCATCCCTTGTATCATTGTATGCTGATAAGAAAAAAGCCCTCTAACGACTATTATACTATTATATCCTAAAAATTGATCCTGCTTCTAATTAAATTAATGCCCATTAGGGCCAAACACGGAAACCTTGTTTGTGAGAAACTCGGGGACAGGGACTTTGTTTCAGGCTCCCGCTCCGGCCAAATGCTGGATAGGAAGCCGCCTGATTTACAGAGTTGATTGCCAGCCTGTCAGTGTTAGAAGTTGGTCTTCTTCCTGATAAAATATAGGGGCCGGCGCTTGGACTCATTATAGATCCTGCCGATATATTCGCCAATGATCCCCAAGGTCATCAGCTGAGTGCCGCCAAAGAAGAATATTGCCACCATTGTGGAGGGATAACCTGGTACCGGATCGCCAAACAGCCAGGTTTTCACGATAATATAGCTGAGAAACTCGGGGACAGGGACTTTGTTTCAGGCTCCCGCTCCGGCCAAATGCTGGATAGGAAGCCGCCTGATTTACAGAGTTGATTGCCAGCCTGTCAGTGTTAGAAGTTGGTCTTCTTCCTGATAAAATATAGGGGCCGGCGCTTGGACTCATTATAGATCCTGCCGATATATTCGCCAATGATCCCCAAGGTCATCAGCTGAGTGCCGCCAAAGAAGAATATTGCCACCATTGTGGAGGGATAACCTGGTACCGGATCGCCAAACAGCCAGGTTTTCACGATAATATAGCTGATATACACACCGGAAAACAACGCTGTCAGAAAGCCAACATAGGTTGCCAGCTGCAATGGAACAAAGGAGAAAGAGGTAATCCCCTCCAAGGCAAAATTCCAGAGTTTCCAGTAGTTGAAACTGGTTGTTCCCTTATGGCGGCGGTTCCGGAGGTAGGGAATGCTGGTCTGCCTGAACCCTACCCAGCTAAACAGCCCTTTCATAAACCGGTGGTATTCGTTACACTGGTTGACGGCCTCCACCACCTGCCTGGTCATGAGCCGGAAATCGCCGGTATCGGGCGGTATGTCCACTTTGGCAAGGCGGTGCATGACCCGGTAAAACAGGAAGGCGGTCACTTTCCGGAGACTGCTTTCGCCTTCCCGGACCAGCCTGGTAGCGTAAACAACATCATAGCCTTCGTGCCATTTTTTTATTAAAGCGGGGATTAGTTCCGGCGGGTCCTGCAGATCAGCATCAATGGGGATGACGGCGTCGCCCTTTGCTTCACAGATGCCGGCAGTCAGGGCGATTTCCTTGCCGAAATTGCGGGACAGTTCAATTACCTTGAGCTGCCTGTCCCGCCCGGCCAGCAGCTCAATTTTTTCCAGTGTATTATCCGTGCTGCCGTCATTGACACATATGATTTCATAGTCATAAGCGGGTAACCCGCTCATTACCTCCGATATTTTTTGATAAAAAAAGTCTATGTTCTGGCTTTCATTATACATGGGCACAACAATGGAAATTAAGGGTTTCATTCGTCAGCCTCCTTGGCATCTGTATTACTCCTTGGCAGGCAATGGCGGCACCGGCCCCGGTTCTTTTTGCAGCAGTGATCCGACAAATACAAAGCCTTTGTGACTTAAATAGGGCATATCGTAAATACGGGCAAAATCAATAACCGTAAACAGGGGTTCGCTTTTGCCCAAATGGCCGTACAACAGCTGGGAATTGGCGCTTTCGATCAGCCAAATCCGCCCTTTGTAGTCTGCCAGGACGTTTAAATCATAGATAAGTCTAAGCTCCGGCTGGAAGGGATTGGGTTTGGAGTCTTCCTGCCCGCCTGGCAAAAACACATAGTGCTGATGGTCAGGAAAGGCAACCATATAGATCCCCGCCGGGTGAATGTCGGTGTACAAAAAGATATCGTCAGGGTTGAGGCTGTAAGTAATATCAGCCCGCAAGGCATTGTTCCGGGGGCTGTAAATTTTATCGTAATGCAAATAAAAGTTAACGGAGGAAGCAATAAAAATCGCCGTGCATAAGGCAACAGCCACTCTCTGCCGCCTGACGGCCGCCAGCCCGCAAGCCAGGGCAATGAATAAAAAGCCCGAATTCGGCATTAAATACCGGGTGATAAAAATTGGCTTCACCTGGGATAACAGCAGGGCCAAACCAATCACGGCCAGATAAACAGCCAGGCTGATAAGCGCCAGCCCGGCATATTGCCGGTTCTGCGTAAGAGCCGTGTACAGCCCCCAGCCGCAGACAGCCAGCCAGCCAAAACTCAGCAGCTTGACGGCAATGCCCGGCAAATTTTCCGCAAAATAGAATACTAGCAGATCCCGCAGCAGGTGCTGATAATTGATGACAATCCAGTATTCTTTGGTCACCGAAACTACCTGGCTGATTAATACCAGCAGCCACGGCAGATAGAGAATCACCTGCGCCAGAATCGTCAAAAGACAGGGTTTCAGCAAATATCTTTTCCTGGCAAATGCAGTGGTTAATAGGCTCAGATTAATGAAAAAAGCGCCAAGCAGGGCATAGTTATGGGTATAGGCGCTGCACAGCGAAAAAACGGCAAACAGTACCCAATGCTGCCGCTGGTTTTGCCGGTAGGCCAGATAAGCGTATATTCCGGCACTGGTAGTAAAAAACATGGCCCAGGAATACATTCTGGCTTCTCCTGAATACTCCAGCATTACCGGCAAGAATACCGCAAAAAAGGTATAGTAGAAGCCGGCTGCGTTCCCGCAGATCCTGCGGATATGAAAAAAACCCAGCAGCAGGAATAACATCATCCCGGCTGCCGACACCAGCCGGTAGACTACGATGTCCTGCCCCCAGATTAACGAAGCCAGCTTAACAAGCATATAATACAAAGGCGGATGGACATCCCGGGCTGTGATTTCACAAATTCTAAAAAAATCATGCCTGATCATGGCCACTGTATACGCCTCATCAAACCACATTTCCTTATAAAAGGCACAGGAGACGAAAAATACAAGCCCTGCGAGCAACAGCCCTGCATAGCCTAGCTGCCAGTACCGGTCTGACCTATTTGTTAATGTAAACAAATTACAATAATTATTTTGCATAAAATTTGCTAACATCCTCTCCTGTCATTAATATCACCGTTACCGTCATCTTCCATACGAAACTAATAACCGTAATAAATCCGGCTGCTATTAGCATAATTCTCCATGCCGGCGGTAAAGCCCTCCCCTTCTGAAAATAAAACAGGGGGACAAAATAAAACAGGGGGACAGGGAATTTGTTTTGTTATGAGCAATGATAATGAGTGCCGCCGTCCTAAGGCTGAAGCGGCCGGCGTACTGTATCCAGATGATTATTGCCGCTGTGCTTTGATCTGTTCTAATATCCCGCTCTCTTGCCAATATCTTTGGCAGCTTTTTTGGCGGCCGCGCCGGCGCGGCCTGTATCTGCCAGCCGTTTTTGCCGGAGATGTATTGTAAACAATGCATAAATCCAATGAAATAAATTGTGAATATCTCACAATGCCTGTGTATTGACTGGCTATAGAAAGTTTGTTATTCTGAGAATAGTCATCCCATTCCGGTTAGGAATGCTTAGTCAATGAAGACTGGAATGTAATGCGCCGCCGGCATTACATTCCAGTCTTCATTGCTATACGGCAACTCAGTCATCACTAAGGAGGTACGTTCATGCAGGAATATGGTTTATTCATCGATGGAGTCTGGAGTACAACCGGGGAAAAAATCAGTGTTCTCAATAAAGCCACAGGTGAGGAAATTGCCCGGATTTCCGCCGCCGGCGCCGCCGAGGTAACAAAGGCGGTTGATGCGGCTGAACAAGCGTTTAAAACAGGTAAACTGGAGCCGTACCGGCGCTATGAGATATTGCTGAAAGCCAGCCGGCTGCTCAGGCAAAACCAGACAAAAATGGCTGAATTTCTTACCCAGGAGGTCGGCAAGCCGATCAAGGAAGCCCTGGCCGAGGTGGCCCGGGCGGAACAGACGCTGATTCTGTCGGCGGAAGAAGCCAAACGCCTGACCGGCGAGATGGTACCGCTGGCCGGGGCGCCGGGCTGTGAAAACCGCTGGGCTTTTACCCTGCGGCAGCCGGTGGGCATTGTTTGTGCCATTACGCCCTTCAACTTCCCGCTCAATCTGGCCTGCCATAAGCTGGGCCCGGCCATAGCCGCGGGCAATACGGTCGTGTACAAACCAGCGACGGCAACTCCCTTATCGGCGGTATTGCTGTGCGAGATCTTTGCCGAGGCCGGCTTACCGGCCGGCCACCTGAATCTGCTAACAGGCGCAGGCGGCAAACTGGGACAACTATTGACCGCGGAGGAACGGATCGGCTTTTACAGCTTTACCGGCAGTCCCGCGGTCGGCAAAGATTTACTCAGGAATGCCGGCTTCCGGCGGGTAGCCCTTGAATTAGGCTCTAACTCGGCTAATATTGTCCACAACGATACCGACATTCCGGCCGCGGCCGGGCTGTGTGCCCAATATGCCTTCGCCAATGCCGGCCAGGTGTGCATATCCTGCCAGCGGGTATATGTGCAGCGCCGTGTATATAGTGAATTCTGCGACCAGGCAGTAGCCTATACCCGGAAGCTGGTTATGGGTGACCCGCTTGATCCCGCCACTGACATCGGCCCCATGATCAGCGGGCAGGAGGCCGCCCGGGCAGAAACCTGGGTGCAGGCGGCCGTGGCCCGGGGAGCCCGGTTGCTGACAGGCGGCAACCGGCGCGGGGCCTGGTTTGAGCCAACCATTCTGACCGATGTGGACGCCACTATGAGTATTGTCTGCCAGGAGGCCTTCGCCCCTGTTTTCTCGATCATCCCTTATGATACTATTGAAGAGGCGATTGCCATGGTCAATGATTCTGTCTACGGCTTGCAGGCCGGGGTGTTTACCGGTTCATTGGAGATTGCCCGCTTATGTGCCCTGAAGCTGGAGACAGGCGGGGTTATCATCAATGACGGCGCCACCTTCCGCACAGATAACATGCCTTACGGCGGCATCAAAGAAAGTGGCATTGGCCGTGAGGGCCCCCAGTATGCGGTAAAAGAAATGACTGAGGAAAAACTGGTTGTCTTTAAATTTTAGCATATAAAGCCACGTCAAACCGGGAGGAGGCTGCCAGCTATGATCAGCTGCCAGGAACTGTTTACATTGCCTTCCCTAAAAAAACTGACCCTTGTTGCCGGCAAAGCAGGCTTAGACCGCCGGCTACGGTGGGTGCATTTTATCGATTTGCCTGATGTTATTCCCTGGGTGCAGGGCGGCGAGCTGCTGATCATCACCGGCATCGGTTTAAACGGGGATGTACATAAGCTGCAAGCGATCGTGCGCGGCATTATCAAAAAAAAGCTGGCCGGGCTGATTGTAAATGTCGGTCCTTATATCCAAACAGTGCCGCCTGAGGTTATCAGTCTGGCCGATCAGGCAAAATTCCCGGTTTTTGAGCTGCCCTGGGAGGTAAAGCTGGTCGAGGTCACCGGCGACATCTGCCGGCATATTATTATGAAACAAACTGAGGAACGGTCAATCAGCGATTTTCTGGAGCAATTATTGTTTCAGCCCTCCTCTGATCCGGACGTCATCAGCCATCGGGCCGCTTATTATGGCTATGATCTAACCCAACCCCATCAGGTAGCCATTATCAGCCCGGTCCGCTTGCTGGAGTTTGTGCAAAGTCAGAAAACCAAAGCCGAAAAAGACCTGGTTGCCCTCAAGATCCGTTTTGAGCAAATTGTCCGTGATGTGACGGCAATATGCCCGCAAAAGATTCTGTCCCTGCTGCGGGTCGATGATATTATCCTGCTGATGCCCTGTGAGGACAAAACCGGCGGCACCTGTTCGAATACTGAGTTACTGTCGGCAATACTGGCACAGCTTGCCGTAAAAATACCGGGGTTAGCAGTTGTCGCCGGTGTCGGCGGCCGGTTTGAGCAATTGCCTGATGCCAGAGGCAGTTATCTCCAGGCGGTCAAGGTCCTGCGTTTTTCTGCCCGGCAGCCGGCCGCCAGACAGATCCACGTCTACGAGCAGCTAGGCATCTATAAGCTGCTGTTTGAAATGGACCCCGGCAAACTGGCTGCCTATCACCAGGAGGTCATTGAACCGCTGCTGGCCTATGATGCCAAACAGCAGATGGAGCTGGTGGACACTCTGTTTGTGTATTTTGAGGAGAACGGCAATGCGGTGAAGACGGCGAAGCGTCTGTTTGTCCACCGCAATACCCTGGATTACAGGCTAAAGAAAATCGAGGAAATCTCGGGCAGAAATTTATCTGATCCCTATGATCGCCTGACGTTGCAGTTAGGCGTTATTGTTGGCCGGCAGCTGGAGCTATAACGATCTCACAATGCCGGCCGGTATAGCTTGTGATATGCTCACATAGACGCACTTCCATGCATCTGTTACTATGTGATTATAAACAAACGCTGAATTATTCATTTGGCAAAGGCGCTGAATGTATATATCACAGGATATATATACTCAGCGTTTTTTTGATGATTCAGGCCAGGGAGGCACATGACGATGAGTAATACGCAAGGTAAATCAGCCGCACTGATACAAAGAAAAAATAATGCCGTTCCCCGGGGAATTGCCAATTCCACCGGTGTGTTTGTGGAAAAAGCCGACGGTGTTGTCATTACTGACGTGGACGGCCGGGAGTATCTCGATTTCTATGCCGGTGTCGGGGTGCTTAATGTGGGTCACTGTCCTAAGCCGGTGGTCGAGGCAATTAAGGACCAGGCAGACAAACTGCTCCATTCCTTTTTTGCCATTGCCATGTATGAACCTTATGTGGCACTGGCCGAAAAACTGAATGCGCTGATGCCTGGTTCCGGTCCCAGAAAAACAATGTTTGCCAACAGCGGCGCGGAAGCGGTCGAGAATGCCGTTAAGATTGCCCGCCATGCAACCAGGCGAACAGGCATTATCGCTTTTGAGGCGGCTTTTCACGGACGGACCTTTATGACCATGAGCCTTACCAGTAAGGTAAAGCCGTATAAATATGGCTTTGGCCCGTTGGCGCCCGAGATTTATAAGGTCCCTTCCGCCTACTGCTACCGCTGTCATTATTGTTCCGCCTATCCGGCCTGCGGCCTGCACTGCCTGGAAAACTTCGAACGGTTTTTTACCGCGGAAATTGACGCCGAACATATTGCGGCCATGATTATCGAACCGGTCCAGGGAGAAGGCGGCTTTATCGTGCCGCCGCCGGAATTTTTGCCAGGGCTTAAGGCCATTTGCGAGCAGAAGGGTATCTTGTTTGTTGCCGACGAGGTGCAAACCGGTTTTGGCCGTACAGGCAAAATGTTTGCGGTGGAAAACTGGGGGGTCGAGCCGGACATCATGACTACGGCCAAATCAATTGCTGCCGGCGTTCCGCTAAGTGCGGTCACAGGCAAGGCTGAGTATATGGATGCACCCGAGGCCGGCAATATCGGCGGCACCTATGGCGGCAGCCCGCTGGCCTGTGTGGCCGGCCTGGAGACAATCAGGTATATTGAGGACTACCAGCTGTGCAGCCGGGCCGATGCCATTGGCCGCACCACGATGACCAGACTGAAAATCCTGCAGGAACAGTGTCCGGTCATTGGCGATATCAGGGGACTTGGGGCCATGATCGGTATTGAGCTGGTTACAGACAGGAATACCAAAGAACCGGCCAAAGAGCTGACGTCAAAGGTAGTAAAATACTGTTTAGACCAGGGGGTCATATTGATCAGTGCCGGTATTTTCAGCAACGTAATCCGCCTGTTGATACCACTGGTAGTGACGGATGAACAGCTGGACCGGGGGCTGACAGTGCTGGAGCAGAGTATCCTGCGGGCAGCAGCCGAAGCCTGTTAAAACAAGATAATTGCAAGCAAAGGCGCTTGCCGGCAACCAGAAGGTTGCCGGCCGGCGCTTTTTTACATGCTCGGAAAGTATATCGGTTTCCGCCGACGTCCCTGAGAGGCTTGGCACAAGCCAATCTTTTCTTATCTTGGCCTGCTGCCGGCGTCCTCAAGTGGACCTGGCATAAGCCAGGGTTTTTCTGTAGCTACAAAAGGAGGCAAGGCAAATGAAAGCAAATACGCTCGACCTGGCAAAAGAAAATCTCAAAAAGGATCTCAAAGACCGGCATATACAGTTGATCGCCATCGGGGGCGTGATCGGCGTTGCCCTGTTTATGGGTTCCGCCCAGGCCAGCAGACTGGCCGGCCCGGCGCTCACGCTGGCCTACGCGATTGGCGGGGTTGTCATGTACTTTGTGCTGCGGGCCCTGGGCGAGGTTGCTGTGGAAAACCCGGTAGCCTCATCCTTTGCCGGCTACGCCCGGGTTTTCTGCGGCCCCCTGGTTTCCTTCATTACCGGCTGGAATTACTGGTACCAATGGGTTGTTCTGGCTATGTGCGAGATCTCGGCGGTCAGTATGTATATGAAATATTGGGCGCCGGACCTTGAGCAATGGATTCCGGCCCTTGTCTGTCTGGGTGTTATCATGGCCGTCAACCTCATTGCCGTTAAATACTATGGGGAGTTTGAATTTTGGTTTGCTTTGATTAAGGTGGTTACGATTCTTGCCATGCTGGCAGTCGGTTTTGCGATGATACTGTTCGGGTTTGGCAACGGCGGTGTGGCGATCGGGTTCTCCAATCTCTGGGCTCATGGCGGGTTTATGCCCTTTGGCTGGACCGGGGTGGCCATGGCCCTGGTCATGGTCGTATTTGCCTATTCCGGGGTCGAGCTAATCGGCATTACCGCCGGTGAGGCGGTTGATCCCGAGCGCTCTCTCAAATCAGCGATTGACAAGGTCTTCTGGCGGGTCTTGATTTTCTATGTCGGCTCGATGGTGGCGATCTTAGCCATATTCCCCTATGAAACCCTGCCCTCAGGGGTCAGCCCGTTTGTCCTGATCTTCGAGAAAGCAGGTATTCCTTATTCGGCCTCTATCATCAACCTGGTTATTCTGTCTTCGGCCGCCTCCTGCCTTAACAGCTGCATTTATGTCTGCGGCCGGATGCTCTATGGCCTGGCGCTCCGGCATGAGGCCCCGGCCTTTCTGGGCAAGCTGTCGGCCAGCCAGATACCGGCCAATGGGATTCTATTTTCCGGTGCGGTTTGTCTGATCGGCGTTTATTTAAATTACCTCTCTCCTGACAATGTATTCTATTACATGTCGGCGATTACAACAACAGGCTGCATGTGGACCTGGTCGCTGATTATGTATATTCAGTATAAATGGCGAAAAAACCTGACAAGTGAGCAGCTTGCCAGGCTGAAATATCCGATGCCCTGTTATCCGTATGCTAATTATGTTGTTGGCGCGTTTATGCTGGCGGTAACCCTCGGCATGGGCTACGACCAGGATAATCTGGTAGCCTTGTATGTGGCCCCGGCCTGGTACGCTTCCCTGTATATTCTTTACCGGTTATTCAAAATCGGGGAAGCCCAGCAAAAAGCGGATCTGAATATCCGCACCGAGTGGTAAGCAGCTGCATAAACAGGATGAGGCCGGGAGGTTGCTCCCGGCCTCATCTGTCATTGACCGCTCTGCCTGGGCAATGCTATAAGGAAGGTACTGCTACTTGACCGAACAATCGACAAGCAGCTTTTCCCGGACATCCCATAAGGCCTGGGATAAGTCGACGTAATAGTTATGGGGATTTTCAAAGCGCAGCACCTCGTCCCACAGGGTTTCAATCTGCTGCCGGCAATAGTTCTGAATTGTTTTTAAGTCAGGATTTTTATACACACAGGTCCCTTTATCAAAGATCTGAATCAACAGTTTTTTAGCGAAGAAGCCGGTGACTGTCTTACGCTTCCAGGTATGTACGGGATCAAATATTACATAAGTCTCATCAATCGTCTCGTCAGCGAGGGTTATGACATCGGCAATAGCTTTGCCGCTGCCCTGTTCAAACAACCGCCACAATTGCTTGCGGCCGGGAAGGGTAATTTTTTCGACATTCTCACTGAGTTTTATTTTAGGAATAACTTGTCCATTGTCTTCAATGGCAACAAGCTTATACACGCCGCCGAAAACAGGTTCGGATTTGGAGGTAATGAGACGTTCGCCGACACCAAATGAATCCACTTCGGCCCCTTGTACGAGAATATCGCGAATAATATACTCATCCAGCGAGTTGGAGACCAGGATCTTACAGTCGGGGAAGCCGGCATCATCCAGCATCTTCCGGGCTTTTTTCGACAGATAGGCAATGTCGCCGCTGTCAATCCGGATGCCTTTGGGACGGAACCCCCGGGTGACCACCTCTTCGTTAAATACCTGAATGGCATTGGGGATACCGGATTTCAGCACATTATAGGTGTCGACCAGCAGCAGGCAGTTTTCGGGATAGGTCCGGGCATAAGCCCGGAAGGCGTCGATTTCGTGATCAAAGGTCTGCACCCAGCTGTGAGCCATAGTCCCCACAGCCGGTATGGCAAAGTCCCGTTCGGCGATTGTGCAGGCCGAGCCGGCGCAGCCACCAATAAAAGCCGCCCGCGCCCCAAACATGGCCCCGTCATACCCCTGGGCCCGCCTTGAGCCAAACTCCACAACCGCCCGGCCCTGGGCAGCGCGTACAATCCGGTTGGCCTTGGTCGCAATCAGGCTCTGGTGATTGATTGTCAGCAAGATCATGGTTTCCACCAATTGGGCTTCAATAATCGGCCCTCGCACGGTAACGATCGGCTCATTGGGGAAAATCGGCGTGCCCTCAGGCACGGCCCAAACGTCGCAGCTAAACCGGAAATGCCGGAGATAGTTCAGAAACTCCTCATTAAACAGATTTTTCTTGCTCAGAAACTCGATGTCGGCGTCAGTAAAGCTTAGTTCCTGCAGATAAAGGATCAATTGCTCGACCCCGGCCATTACGGCAAAGCCGCCGCCATCGGGAACTCTGCGGAAAAACATATCAAAATAGGCGATTTTGTCTTGTAACTTGTTTTGAAAATACCCGTTGCCCATCGTAATCTCATAGAAGTCAGTCAGCATCGTCAGGTTCATTCTTTTCCCGTCTGCGTCCCCCATGCCCTCTTCCCCTCTCATTCGATAATCTTCATCCATTTGGGGTTAAACTTAAATAACTTAGAAGGCCGGTGCCCGGCATCCCTGGTATATTCGTCTGTTTCAACCACCATGTCGGCGATCTTTCTTCTAAAATTTGCCTTCAGCAGCTCCGTATCAAGAATGACTTCATAAACCTGTTGCAGTTTCGTCAGTGTAAACCGTTCCGGCATCAGATTAAAAGCAATATCGGTATACTCAATCTTGTTGCGCAGCCTTTGGATACCATACTCAATAATTTTTGCATGGTCGAAAGCAATACCGCTGGATTCGACAATCTCTCTTGTTACCGTCGTTACTTTAGTCTCTACCTTTTTTACTGTTTTTATTGTAGCGGCAAGCTGCTGATCAGCCTGAGACAGCGTCAGATGGAATAGCTGCTGTAAAATATAACCTGTGGGCGTAACTGTTTTTTGTTCCTGATATAGTTTGCAGCCAACCGTAAACCAGGCCGCATCGGCCACTTGCCGGCTGGCCTCAATTTGCAGGCTGGCATGATCGACAAGCGCCATATAAGAAGCGCAGATAACCCTGGTACGGGGATCTCTGGCCACATCCCCCCAGGTATACAGTTGTTCCATGTAGATGTCGCCGATATTGGTTTCCTCTTTCAGCTTTCGTCTTGCCGCCTCATCAATACTTTCCCCCAGCTGCACAAAACCGCCGGGCAGCGCCCACTGATGTTTATAGGGGTGATTGCTCCGCCGGATCAGCAATAACCGCAATGATTTTTCCGGTAACCGCCGGTAATTCTTTTCCTCCTCTTCTGTTACAGTAAAAATCAGCATATCCACCGTAACTGACAGGCGGTCATACTGGCTGGCGTCATAGCTTGCCAGGAATTGTTCTTCCGTAAGGCCCTGCTTATTGGTCTCACTCATCAACCATTCACCTTTGCCTGTTAATATTATCTAAATGTTAATATCATTTTAATAATATCTATTTACTCTGTCAAGTAAAGTTTGTCGAAAAATAGAAAAAACATGCCGGAGACACGTTTGTGCCGCCGGCATGTTGCTAGTACCTTGACAACCCTAATCCTGTGGATACTGACGGGAGACATTATCCTACAGTGTTAAGGTTGACAAGCTATTAGCCGCCGATTTGTTCTTCAATCCGCCCGGTTTCGAGGTCGCCTTTGTTTAAGCCGAGGGCCAGCTGCCGGGCATCCAGCTCATTCTCCCAGCGCGAAACAACAACGGTTGCCACCCCGTTGCCAATCAGGTTCGTCAGCGCCCGGGCCTCGGACATAAACCGGTCAATGCCCAAAATCAGAGCCAGACCGGCTACCGGCACGGTCGGAATCACCGACAGGGTTGCGGCCAGGGTAATAAATCCGCTGCCGGTAACACCTGCCGCCCCTTTGGAGGTGATAAGCAGCACGGCCAGCATCGTCAGCTGCTGCACCATAGTCAGGTCTGTGTTCGTCGCCTGCGCCACGAACACAGCGGCCATCGTCAGATAAATCGAGGTTCCGTCCAGGTTAAAAGAGTAGCCGGTGGGGATAACCAGCCCCACCACCGACTTGGAGCAGCCCAGTTTTTCCATTTTATCCATCATGCGCGGCAACACGCTCTCAGAAGAGGAGGTCCCCAGGACAATGAGCAGTTCTTCTTTGATATAAGCGATAAATTTAATAATGCTGAAGCCGGCGATCCTCGTAATCAGGCCCAGCACGACAAAGATAAACAGCAGGCAGGTCAGATAGAAACTGCCCATCAGTTTCGCCAGCGGGATCAGGGAGGCCAGCCCATACTGCCCGATCGTAAAGGCAATCGCTCCAAAAGCCCCGATCGGTGCCGCTTTCATGATAATCCCGACAACCTGAAAAAAGCCGTGGGACACTTCGTCAATAATTTTAATGATATTGCCTGCCCGTTGCCCCATAAGAGACAGGGCGGTGCCAAACAGGATAGAAAAGAACAGTACCTGCAGGATATCCCCTTTCGCAAAAGCATCCACCGCACTGTTGGGGATGATGTTCAGGAGAAAATCAGTAGTGCTTTGTGATTGCGCTTTGGCGGCATAGTTAGCGATTGCTTGGGTATCCAAAGTGCTGATATCGGCATTCATCCCCGCTCCGGGTTTCACCAGATTGACTACCGTCAGGCCGATGATGAGGGCCAGGGTGGATACGGCCTCAAAATAGAGCAAGGCTTTGCCGCCGACGCGGCCCACTTTTTTCATATCGCCCATGCCTGCTATCCCCAGGACAACTGTGCAAAAGATAATGGGGGCAATAATCATCTTAATGAGTTTAATAAACCCGTCTCCCAACGGTTTCATGCTGGCGCCGGCGGCAGGATAGAAATGCCCCAGCAGCACTCCGGCTGTAATTGCCATCAGCACCTGAACATACAGGATTTTATACCATGGTTGTTTCATAGTTGTTCCTCCCTTGTTAATGTTGGCTAACAATAACGGTCTTCGGGGAACCAACCACTAATTTATAAGTAAATTAGAATGGTCGACCCTTGGAACCACTTGCACATCCTGTCGTGAAGCCATCGATGGCGCTTCAGCGGTCAACACAGGGTCTTCCTGCGGCTATGTTGCCGCGTCTTCGCGATGTTACCGTCACAACTCCAGCTGTGCAATTGCAAATAACCCAGCTATCCTCCTTCCTTGAATAGTAAGAGATTTCCATTCGGCAATAGGGGGCTAAATTCCTTCACTACTTTTGTATATTTATTAAATTTTTAAGTTTTTTTTTACAAAAAAAAACAGATCAGCTTTTTACTGATCCGCTGCCGGCATTATTGCTCACAACCCAAGATTATGTCCGGCACAGCAGGGCATCCGGGGTCTGGGTCTACACGGCCGATACATACCGGTAAAGCGGCAGAATAAGGCATAGCAGCGCTATTAAATATACAATCAGGCCGCCGCTCCTGTTCCCATTAAGCATGATTGGGGTTGTGTTATCGGTTAGCCCAGCATACTGGGGATTAAGCCTTTTCTTAATAGTACATAGGCAATCGAGCGGTCAAAATGGAATACGGGGATTCTTTTGATGGTGAAATGATTATTAAACATGGCCAAGCCGCATTGAGTGGAAAAGCCGCCGATATAGCCGGCCTGACCGGCAGCCTGGATCGTATCCGGCCGGTAGCTGCCGCAGGGATAGGCGATAAAATTCACCGGCTTGCCCAGCGTCTGCTCCAAAGCAAATTTAGACTGATGCAGCTCATCGGCAACCTCCTGCGGCGTTAGCTCTGCCAATTGCCGGTGGGTAACGGTATGGGACCCAAAGTCCATGCCGGCCGCCGCCATCTCCCGGATTTGGGCCCCTGTCAGGCGGTCCGTGTCGCCCATCATCCCGGTGATTATATAGAAACTGGCTTTCATAGAGTACTTTTGCAGCACCGGCAAGGCATTGGTGTAATTGTCGAGATACCCGTCGTCGAAGGTAATAATCAGCGGTTTATCCGGCAGCTGCGGCTGTTGCTCCTGCAAACGCCGGGCAACCTGGGCAAGAGACAGGGTATGATACCCCTCTTCGGCCAGGCTTGCCATATCCTGCTCAAACCGGGTGGTGCTGATTGTCAGGTCATCTGCTTCCGGGCCGACACGATGATAAAGCAGCACCGGGATACTGTTAACGAGTTGATCAATAATTTTATATTCCGGAACCAAAGACAGGCCAAACAGGGCTGTGATCGCGCCTAGTCCCCCTGTTATAAACCTACGCCTGGTAATCATTACATACATCTCCTCAACTGCTGGAAGTCCAAATTACTCATAAGCTATCCCTATTTTACGCATATAAAGCCCACTGTCACTGATTATACTAACTTGCTTGTCGCCCATTTTTACCCTTACCGTCTTTTGGGCAGCAGGATAAAAAAACTGCTCCGGTATAAATGTACGAATAGGCATCAGCGATTATGCCGATTTTTTTGCCGGCCCAAAGATTACAACGGTTAAGCAAGCAAGAACAACCGGAGTATACACAGGAAATTATCCGGCGGCAAGAGAATGCTACCTATATTCTGCAACACTAGTAAAAGAGGTGCAATTATGATCAATTATACGCCCATTGGCATTATTCACTCGCCCTTTAAAGAACCTCAGGGCACACCCATTCAGCCGACAGCCGCACTGGATGTTGCCGGCATCATTGAAATCAATCCCGCATATGCTGCCGGCTTGAAAGATCTAGAAGGTTTTTCTCATTTGATTCTAATTTACCATTTTCATTTGGTAAAAAATTCTTCGCTCTTAGTAAAACCGTTTCTGGACAAGGAACTGCACGGAATCTTTGCCACCCGTTCACCGGCCAGGCCGAATTTTATCGGCTTTTCCGTAGTACGTCTTGACAAAATTGACGCCAACAGGCTCCATATCCTGGATGTGGATATTATTGACAAAACCCCGCTTTTGGATATTAAGCCCTATGTGCCGGAATTTGATTGCAGACCCACTGCCAAAAACGGCTGGTTTGAAAAAAATGTTCATAAGCTGCCTGCTACCAGAGATGACGGGAGATTCATAAAATAACCCAACACCGGTTTCATACATAAAATTCTTTATCTATGTGCCTGGCTGCTGATTGTCCGGTGGCGCTTTTTTCCCGGCGCTGATACCGATAACAGGGAAGTTCCAGCCGTATTTGATGCAACAGATGCGCAGGCCGGTGGTAATGACAAAGCAGAGATACAAGGGAATATTGCCGGTAAAATAAAATTGCGAATAATAAAAGCTGATCGCCCCGGCAATGGTCGTGATGGCGTAGACTTCCTGCCGGAAAACATACGGAATCTCTTTGACAAATACATCCCGCATGATGCTGCCGCCGATACCGGTGATGACGGCCACTGTTGTTACGATAACCACCGAATCAAGATTTTGGTGTAATGCCAGTTTGGCACTGGTCGCCGTGAAGGCCCCCAGGCCGATGGCGTCAAATATTTGAATAGTATGTTTGAATTTATCAAGCCAGCGATAGGTAAAACAAACGCCAATCGTGGCTATGGCGCTAATAATAAAAAAAGTGGGATCGCGAAAGGTGAGCGGCGGGGTATTGCCGATAATCACATCCCGCAGAATACCGCCGCCAATAGCGGTCGTAATCGCCAGTACCAAAACACCAAAAACATCAAGCTTCTTTTGTATTCCGGTCAGGGCGCCGGAGATGGCGAAAGCGATAATCCCTGTAATCTCAAATACACTCCAGGCAGTCATTGTTTATTCTCTCCTAAAATTAACTGTACAGGTACGGAAACCCCTATAACCACAGCGTGTTATAGGGGTTTCCTGCTGGCTATTATTCTATAATCCGGTCTCTGCTCTATATTTTTTTGTTTATTCTACTCTACGGTCACACTCTTGGCCAAATTCCTGGGCTTATCAACATCGCAGCCCCGGGTAACTGCCGCGTAGTAAGCTAACAGCTGCAGCGGAATGACCGACAGGATTGGCGTGAGGAATTTATTGGTGGCAGGAATAAAGATAGTATGGTCAACATATTTTTCAAGCTGCTGATCACCTTTGAGACCAAGCCCAATAACTACAGCATCACGGGCTTTGACTTCTTTAATATTACTGAGTGTTTTTTCGTATACATCCTGCTGGGTAGCCAGGGCAATGACCGGTACCCCCTCAATGATAAGGGCCAGGGTACCGTGTTTGAGTTCACCGGCCGCATAAGCCTCAGCATGAATATAGGATATCTCTTTTAGTTTCAAAGAGCCTTCCAGGGCCACGGCGTAGTCTAAGGAACGGCCGATGAAAAACACATCTTCATTAAAGCCGTATTGCTGGGCGAAGGTTTTAATCGGCTCAACATCCTCTAACACTTCATAGGCCTGGGCCGGCAGTTCACGCAGGGCCTGGCACAGTGCCTGCACTTTATCCGTGGTCAAAGTGCCTTTAATTGCTCCCATATAAATGGCCAGCATCGCCATAACCACAAGCTGAGTAGTATAGGCTTTGGTAGAGGCTACTGCAATTTCCGGTCCCGCCCAGGTATAGATAACCTGATCAGAATCACGGGCGATGGAGGAGCCGACAACATTAGTAACAGCAAGGGTGCGGGCCCCCAATTTTTTAGCTTCTTTCAGGGCCGCCAGTGTATCCAGGGTTTCGCCGGACTGGCTGATAACAATAGCCAGCGTCTGTTCATCAATCAGCGGTGAGCGGTAGCGGAATTCTGAGGCCACATCCACTTCCACCGGAATCCGGGACAGGTTTTCGATCAGGTACTTGCCCACAATCCCCGCATGATAGGCGGTACCGCAGGCAATAATGGCGATCTTTTTAATGGGGGAAACATCATCCTTGGTCCAGTTGAGTTCTTCAAAGGTTATGCCGCTGTTATCTTTAGCCACACGGCTGGTCATTGTTTCCCGGACGGCCTTGGGCTGTTCATAGATTTCTTTAATCATGAAATGCTCATAGCCGCCTTTTTCAGCTGCTTCCGCATCCCAGTTAACCTCAAAGACTTTTTTGGTTACCGGTATCCCCTGACGGTTCATGACCCATACCGAATCAGCGGTTACAATGGCCATTTCGCCGTCGCTTAGGATATAGGTTTTCCGGGTGCGGCTGATGATCGCCGGGATGTCGGAGGCAATGAAGTTTTCCCCTTCGCCCAGGCCGATAACCAGCGGGTTGTCCTGCTTGGTGCAGATCAGTTTTCCCGGCTCATCCTGGCACATAAACACCAGCGCATAAGAACCCTCGATCTGTTCAAGTACCTGCTTAACTGCCGCTTCAAAGTCACCGGCATAACACTCTTCTATCAGGTGGGCCACAACCTCGGTGTCCGTTTCCGAGGTAAACGTATGGCCTTGGGCAATCAGTTGTTCCTTGAGGTGCATATAGTTTTCAATGATGCCGTTATGGACAACAACAAACTTACCGGCACAATCCGTATGCGGATGGGAGTTGGCATCAGACGGACGGCCATGGGTCGCCCACCGGGTATGGCCAATGCCAAGACTGCCCTGAAGGGGACTGATTTCTACCTTCTTCGCCAGCACATTCAACCGGCCCACGCTTTTAGTCACATGAATTTTATCGCCGTCAAACACGGCAATACCGGCCGAGTCATAGCCCCGGTATTCAAGTTTGCTCAGACCTTCCAGCAAAAATGGTGCCGCCTGATCAGGACCTATATAACCAACAATACCACACATATATATAAACCTCCTAAATTACACTACTAATAAACGCTCATCTGCATACGGCCGGAGCGGCCGCGCTGAGCATCGCCAGGCATCTAACCCTTTATCACGTTTTCAGCAACTTCCCATTGTTCTTTTCTGCCGCTGCCGTTTTGTCCCGCAGGTCACCCTGTGGTTTTGTCGGCCAGCTCACGGCTGCAGGTGCCGAGAGGTATCCGCTGACTGCTCGATGAACCTCTTCCTCGTCTGCTTGACTTAACGTCAAGCACCAGCGCTGTAGATAGTTTTTGCGGCCGCAGTTGTTATTATCCTGTACTTGGCATATTCTCACCTCCCTTAATAATCATAGATATGCAAAGGAGCACTATATAGTGCTCCTGCCATATCTATCTTATTTTAATACAGTTTATAGCATTGGTCAATAACCGGTATTGGCGTTTAATCCTGTTCCTGTCTGACAACCTCGGCAATACTGCCAACGATACGTTCAAGGTCAGGCAGGGACGGGCCTTCGGCCATTACCCGGATGAGCGGCTCAGTGCCGGAAGGGCGGACAAGTATCCGGCCATTATCACCTAGTTCGGCTTCACCGGCCTTAATGGCAGCAGCGATATTCGCATTGGTTTCCCAGCCGGCTTTACTCTTAACCCGGATATTCTCCAGCAGTTGGGGAAATCTTGTCATTACTTTAGCCAGAGCCGACATTTTCTGGCCGCTTTGTTTTAGCGCGGCCGCCAGTTTCAGCGCCGTAATCAGCCCGTCGCCGGTTGTGCTGTATTGACTGAAAATAATATGGCCGGACTGTTCACCGCCCAATACCAGGTTATGTTTTAACATAGCTTCCAGTACATAGCGGTCCCCCACCGGTGTCACCAGGACTTTGGCACCGGCATTTTTTATGGCCTGATGCAGCCCGATATTGCTCATCACGGTGGCTACCAGCGTTTTTTCCGTCAGTGTATTTTGCTTGAGCATTTCCAGCGCACAAATCAGCATAATTTGATCACCGTCAATCATTTCGCCGGTTTCGTCGACAGCCAGACAACGGTCGGCATCGCCATCATGGGCCAGTCCCAGATCGGCTTGATGCTGAGCTACGGCAGCCTGCAGCTGCTGCAGATGGGTTGAGCCGCAGCCGGCATTAATATTAATACCGTCAGGACAGTCATTAAGGACAATAACGTCGGCCCCCAGCTGCCGGAAAGCGGCGGGAGCCGCCTCGTAGGCCGCACCATTAGCACAGTCTAAAACAATCTTAAGACCCTGCAGGGACTGTTCAACAGTACTAACGGCATACTCCACATATTCTGTCAGCAGATCATGCCTGGTAGTTATAAAACCAACGCTGTCGGCCGTAGGCCGGGGCATCCCGTCCGGTGCGGCGTCGATAAGCTCTTCCAGCTCATTTTCTACGGCATCAGGCAGTTTGTAGCCGGTACCGGCAAAAAATTTGATACCGTTATCAGGATAAGGGTTATGTGATGCTGAAATAACAACACCGGCCTGAGCGCCGTGCTGCCTGGTCAAATAAGCAACAGCCGGGGTAGGAACAATACCCAGCAGTACGGCCTCGCCGCCGGCCGAGCAAATGCCTGCCGCTAAGGCCGCCTCCAGCATCTGTCCGGAAACCCGGGTATCGCGGCCAATGTAAAATACCGGCCGTTTCGATTCTTTCCCAAAGTAATAGGTGGCTGCCCGCCCCATCTTAAAAGCCAGTTCAGGCGTAAGTTCGACGTTGGCTAACCCCCGCACGCCGTCTGTTCCAAACAGTCTCGCCATATATGAAAATGCTCCTTCCAAATTGTAAGTGTACATTTATACAAAGATCAGGCCTTATAGACTTGCACAAAACTAATTGCTGCATTTACCCCGTCCAGGGCAGCGCTCATAATGCCGCCGGCATAACCGGCACCCTCACCAATAGGGTATACGCCGGTTGTGTTAATTGACACAAAATCCGGCCCTCGCACCAGCCGCACCGGCGCTGAGGTTCTGGTTTCAACGCCGGTAAGTACGGCCTGCCTATGATCAAACCCTCGCAGCTTACGGCCAAAATCAGGCAAAGCCTTCGCCAGTGTAGTAGCTACAAACCCTGGCAAGCATTGCCGGAGATCGGCAGGTGTTGTGCCGGGACGATAACTGGATGCGGCCAGATATTGAGCACTGCCGCTTTTTCCGGTCAGGAAATCGCCTACTGTCTGCACAGGCGCATTGTAATTATTCCCGCCCAGGGCAAAGGCCAGCCGTTCATAACGGCGCTGGAATTCGATACCGTCAAGAACATTAGGACCATAATCAGCCGGATTCACAGTTACAGCCACGGCACTGTTGGCAAGGCCCGAGTCCCGTTTGTACAGGCTCATGCCGTTGGTCACGACTCCCCCCGCTTCCGAGGCGGCCGCCACCACCAGTCCGCCCGGGCACATGCAAAACGAATAGGCCGCCCGTCCTGCCGCCTTATCCTGGTACACCAGCGCATAATCAGCCGGTCCCAGCCGGGGATGACCGGCCGCAACACCGTACTGGGCTGTATCGATGAGTTCCTGGGGATGCTCAATCCGGACACCAATCGCAAAGGGTTTGGCTGCCATGGCCACCTGGTGTTCATGCAACATCTGATAGGTGTCCCTGGCACTATGGCCAATGGCCAGAAACAATATTTCGCAGGGTATATGGCGGCTACCATTTACGGTAATGCCGGTGAGCTGTCCCGCCTTAGTGGCGATACCTGTAAGGCAGGCTTCGAACTCAACGTCGCCGCCCAGTTTAATAATCTCGGTTCTGATATTCCTGACAACCTGCCGCAGTTTATCAGTACCAATATGGGGTTTATGAAGGTACTTTATTTCAGCCGGCGCTCCGGCTGTTATCATAATGTCAAGCACCGCCGCCATCCGCGGATCCGTAACCCGGGTGGTAAGTTTACCATCGGAAAAGGTGCCGGCCCCGCCTTCCCCAAACTGCACATTACTATTTTCAGCCAACTGGCCGGTCCGCCAAAAATCAGCAATATCCCGGGCCCGCCGTTCAACATCCCGCCCCCGCTCAATCAGCAGCGGCTTATAGCCATACCTGGCCAGCATCAGGGCAGCAAATAAACCGGCCGGTCCTGACCCTACCACTACCGGCCGGTTATTCAGCGGTATCGCACCAAACACAATATCCTCGGCGGCCGCCGGCGTTATGAGCACGACATCCTTGTCACCGGCCAGCCGGGATAATGCCTGCCCTGGCGGGATGAGAAGCTCGACTGCCAGGGTATAGACAAAGGTAATACTATGTTTCCGGCGGGCATCAATCGCCCGGCGGATAATGTTCACTTGGCTTACCTGCTCCGGTGCCAGCCGCAAACGTCTGGCAACAAGATACGCAAGGGGTGTTTCTTCAGTTAAGGGTATACGAAAGTTACTGATTTTAAGCAATAGCCGCTGTCTCCTTTAACGGGGGCCGACTTGGATGGTAACACTGACGGTTTCCTGGGTACTGGCCAGACCCTCCGGCAATATTAGTTTTACTTCCCTGGTGATATTCTGGCTGATATCGTTAAGGCTAATCGGTTCGGTATATACAGCCTCAAGCTTGTCAAGGCCCGTGCCGGCTGTAAGCTCCCGCAATTCCAGTTTGTCCGGCTTAGTGCTCATACTCTTTATAGCCAGACCAGCCGGCAATTCCCCCTCAATCATGGGTTTTACATCAAGTATCTTCTTGGTTAGCCCGGCAGTTATATTCACCGTAACGCCGGTTTTCTCCGGATAAATGGTTAGCCCTTCGACTCCCTTACCGGCCTGGGTAACCGGTACCAGTGGCGCCCCTACCGTAAACTCGGCGTTTTTTCCGGCCAGATCAACGGTAGCGATCACTTTTTCAACAATACCCACAATATTTTTGGGCCCTTCAATCGTCACCTGCTCATAGGCCGCCACCGGGTTGCCCACCACCGACCCTTTGGCGGCAGCACCGGTCAGTCTGACCTCAACCGGTACCTGGCGGCTTACAGTAGTGTCAAGCCTGAACTGGACTTTGTCCGGATTGATCTCGACCAATTCCAGGCTGGACGGGATGGCGGCGCTGACCTTAAGATCGTGATTGCCTTCTGTGAGACCTTTGATATCAATATAGGCCTTAAGATCTTTATTGAGCACACCGGCAACAATACTGCGCGGACCGCGAATTTTTACCCGGACTGAGTCAGGCACATTGACAATAACGTAGGAAGTGGCGGCATTGCGGACTTCCAGCGGAATGGTGAACGATGACTCAATGGGCGGATTTTGCTCATTTATGACATACAACCATAACACAATCGCCAGGATAACGGCCAAAATTTTCGGAGTAATATTTTTTGTTTCTCCCGGTGATTTAAAAAACTTATCAAACATTATGACGGCCTCCAGCTAAATAGATCGCTAAGGGAAGTGCTTTTCGCTATAAACAGCGGCGCAAGCTGTTCCCTAAGCTTGTCGGCATCCATATACCGGTGCAGTCTGCCGCCCCTGGCCAGCGAAATGATACCGGTTTCTTCGCTGACAACAATAACAACTGCATCGGTTTGCTCGCTGATGCCAATCGCCGCCCGGTGTCTTGTGCCAAGCTCCTTGTTGAGACTGCGGTCATCAGACAGCGGCAACAAACAGCCTGCCGCCTGTACCCGGTTCCCGCGGATAATGACAGCACCATCATGCAGGGGCGTATTGGGAATAAAAATATTGATTAAAAACTCGCTTGAGACTAAACCATCCACCTTAATGCCTGTTTCAATATAATCATTAAGCCCTGTTTCCCGTTCCAGAACCATCAGGGCCCCAATCTTGTTTTTAGACAGATCGGTAACTGTTCTCCCCAGTTCATCAAACAGGCTGGCTTTCTCCTCCGCGTTCAGCTGGGCACTGTTGTGGAAAAAGCGGCCCCGCCCCAGATGCTCAAGGGCGCGCCGGAGTTCCGGCTGAAAAACAACCGGCAGGGCTACAAGCACAACCGTCATTGTCTTCTGCAGCAGCCAGTTAATCACATTGAGTTCCAGCCATTTGCTGATCAGCGTAGCCACCAGCAGCACGACAAGACCTTTCAATAAGGCTACAGCCCTGGTCCCGCTAATCATAATGTAGAGTTTGTATAAAAAATAGGCAACAATTACAATGTCGATAATATCCAGGAAACTAATTGTAGAGATTATTCCCCGTATTTGCAATAACATTCTGCACACCTCAAACAGGAGTTAAAATTCCCAATATAACTATAATTCTATTCTACCCAATATCAGGAAAACCTTTTAGATAATTGTCCATTATAAAAAAATAAAGTAAAAGTCCTAGTATCTTGACCATTTTAGATTTTGGTTTTAGGGCGAGACAAAATGGCAAAGGGCAAGCACGCACCGACGGCGCATACCGGCAGGGGTCTGCTAGGCGGGGCTGGCGCCGCCATTTGCCATTTTGGCCGTCATCAAGCTAAAAAATAATGTGATCAAGGTACTCTGGTCCTAATGACTAAATTAGGCTTGTGCCCACAGCACAAGCCTAATATTTCCGCTATACCATTTTCAGGGCTGTAAATTATATTTTGGTTACTTCGCCAATCCAGCCAAATTTATCGGCTACGCGGCCCTGCTGGATGCTGGTAATATAGTCGAACAGCTTTTGGGAGGTTGCCCCGGTCTGGTTATTATTAATGACAATATTTTTGCCTTTCCAGGATAACTCGCCCACCGGGGAAATAACTGCCGCCGTACCGGAACCGAATACTTCCTGCAGCCGGCCCTCAGCATGCACAGCATATACCTCATCAATCGAAATCCGGCGTTCGGTCACTTTCAGCCCCCAGTCCTGAGCCACCTGAATGACGGAACGGCGGGTAATACCATTGAGAATACTGCCGTTTAGCTCGGGGGTAATAATCTCGTCATCAATCTTGAAGAAGATATTCATGGTGCCGACTTCTTCAATGTATTTCTGTTCCAGGGCGTCAAGCCACAAAACCTGGGTATACCCCTCTTTTTGAGCTTCTTCCGAGGCCTTAAGACTGGCAGCGTAATTGGCCGGTGTCTTGGCTTCGCCCAGACCGCCCTTGACGGCCCGTACAAAATGCTCCTCCACCTTGATTTTGACAGGCTTAAATCCAGAGGCGTAGTAGGCGCCGACCGGCGAGAGGATAATAAGCAGCTTGTATTCATCGGCAACTTTTACGCCGACGAAGGGATCGACCGAAATAACAAAGGGGCGAATGTACAGCGATGTTCCCAGCGATTGCGGCACCCAGTCCTTGTCAATTTCAATCAGTTTGTTCAAACCGGCATGTAATAAATCAACATCCATTTGCGGGATGCTTAAAATGTCAGCTGAATTATTGAAACGTTTGAGATGATCAACAGGGCGGTACACGACGATGCGGTTATCTTCCGTGCGGAAGGCTTTCATGCCTTCAAAAATGGCTTGTCCGTAATGCAGCACCATAGCTGCCGGCGAAATGTCAAAATCGCCATACGGGACGATGCGGGCATCAAACCAGCCTTTTCCTGTTTCGTAATCCATGACAAACATGTGATCGGTAAAAATCTTGCCAAAACCAAGTTTGTCGTCTGCCGGAAGAGTGCCGCGTTTATCAGCCAGTGTAACAGCAATATCAGCCATGTTAACAGGCCTCCTTGGGTTGTATATTTATGGATATTATAGTTTGATTTTTGTATACATGTCAAGGTGTTTTTGCTGTTTCTCCATAATGGACTTAGCAACAGTGACAGCCTGTCTAACCTGAGCGGGCGATGTTCCACCCAGAGAATTACGGGCGGCAACACAGGTTTCAATGGTAATGGCCTCTAAAATATCCATGTCAAACAGTGGCGAAAATTGTTTAAACTCGGCCAGGCTTAAATCTGCCAGCGTTTTGTGCTCATTTAGGCAATAAGCTACGCATTTGCCAACAACTTCATGGGCTTGCCGGAACGGCAGTCCTTTTTTAACAAGATAATCAGCCATATCGGTGGCATTGGAAAAGTCGTTTTTTAGCGCCTGCCGCATAATACCGGAATTTACCTTCAGCCCGCGCAGCATGGCTGCGTACACGGTCAGACTGAATTTTACCGTGTCGATGGTATCAAACAGCCCCTCTTTATCCTCCTGCAAATCTTTGTTGTATGCCAGGGGGAGACCTTTTGCCACCGTCAGCATGGCCATCAGGTGACCAAAAACCCGGCCGGTTTTGCCGCGCACCAATTCGGCGACATCCGGATTCTTCTTTTGCGGCATAATACTCGAGCCGGTACAGTGGGCATCGTCAAGCTCAATAAAGGAGAACTCGGTTGACGACCACAAAATGATCTCTTCGCTTAACCGGCTCAAATGCATCATCAGAATAGAGGCAAACGACAAAAATTCCAGGATATAGTCCCGGTCACTGACGGCATCAATACTGTTCTCATAGATGCGGCCAAACTTGAGTTCACTGGCAACAAGCTCTCTGTCGATGGGAAAGGTGGTACCAGCCAGCGCCCCGGCGCCGAGGGGCATAATATCGGCCGACTCCCACACGCCGCCCAGGCGTCGGAAATCACGCTCAAACATAAAGAAATAAGCCAGCATGTGGTGAGCGAACAGGATGGGCTGGGCCCGCTGCAGATGGGTATAGCCGGGCATGATGGTCTCCGGATATTTATTGGCAATGTCGAGAACGGCCTGCTCCAGGTCAAATAACAGCCCGCCGATTGCGGCCACCTGCTCCCGCACATACATATGAGTATCAAGCGCCACCTGGTCATTGCGGCTGCGGGCTGTATGCAGACGCCCGCCGGCCGGACCGATGCGTTCGGTCAGGCGTTTTTCAATATTCATATGGATATCTTCTAGCGACACTTCAAAACTGAAGTTGCCTGCTTCAATATCGGCGAGAATATCGTTTAACCCATCGGTAATCAGCCTGGCATCGTCCTGGCTGATGATGCCGCATTGGGCCAGCATCCTGGCATGAGCAATGCTGCCGGCAATATCCTGCCGGTACATGCGGCTGTCAAAAGAAATGGAGGAGGTAAACTCCTCCACCATAACATCCGTGTTTTTGGCGAAACGTCCGCCCCATAATTTACTCATTGGTTTTCTTGGCCTCAGCTTTCATCATGGCCCGGACCTTGAGCGGCAAGCCGAAGAGGTTAATAAAGCCCTCGGCATCGCCATGGTTATATAATTGCTCGCTATCACCAAAAGTTACGATCTTTTCGTTATAGAGCGAATAAGGCGAGGTGGCGCCGGCACTCATGATGTTGCCCTTGTACAGCTTCAGGCGGACAGTACCGGTAACAGTCTGCTGGGTCGAATCAACAAAGGCATCAAGGGCTTCCCGGAGCGGCGCAAACCACATGCCGTCATAAACCAGTTCGGCATATTTGATGGCAATCTGCTCCTTATAATGCATGGTGGCCCGGTCTAAAGTCAGATACTCTAATTCACGGTGAGCAAAATACAAAATGGCGCCACCGGGATTTTCGTATACGCCCCGGGATTTCATGCCCACAAGCCGGTTTTCGACAATATCGGCAATGCCGATGCCGTTGGCGGCACCAAGTTCATTGAGTTTGGTCAGGAGAGCCACCGCATTTAGTTTAACGCCGTCCACCGACACCGGGGTACCTTTTTCAAAGCCTACTTCAATGTAGAGGGGCTTATCCGGCGCTTGCTCGGGCGGGGTGGTAATCAGATACACATCAGCGGCCGGTTCATTGGCCGGGTTTTCCAGGTCAGCGCCCTCATGGCTCAGATGCCAGATATTGCGGTCCATGCTGTAGGGGCGGGCTTTGGAAACAGGCACAGGAATACCGTGTTGTTCCGCATAATCGATCGCGTCTTCACGGGAACGGATGTCCCACAACCGCCAGGGAGCAATAATTTTAAGCTGGGGAGCCAGGGCTTTGACGGTCAGCTCGAAGCGGACCTGGTCGTTGCCTTTGCCTGTCGCCCCGTGGCAGATAGCGTCAGCGCCCTCTTTCAGGGCAATGTCCACAAGGGCCTTGGCAATGATCGGCCGGGCAAACGAGGTTCCCAGCAGGTATTTGCCTTCATATACAGCACCGGCCTTGAGGGTCGGCCAGACATAGCTTTCCACAAACTCAGCCGTCAGATCTTCGATATATACCTTGCTGGCCCCGGATTTAATGGCCTTTTCCCGCACCGGGGCCAGTTCATCGCCCTGGCCGACATCGGCGCACATCGCAATGACCTCGCACTGATAGTTCTCTTTCAGCCAGGGGATAATAACCGAGGTATCCAGGCCGCCGGAGTAGGCCAGGACCACCTTTTTGATTTCACTCATTATAAATTGCCTCCTATGTTGATATGGTTTCCCGGGGTTTTCCTATTGTAAAGTTTACAGGAACCGGGTGTAATTGTCTATATGGTAAAGGAAATTGAAAAGTGCGCTTGTTTTCCGGGTGTGTCAAGAGAACCGTCCCCCTGACACACTCCCGCCTACTCTCGCGTACCCCCGTAACCAAAAAGTCGCGAACAGCCGGAACTTGTTAGAAATGTCCAGATGCGAGGCGCACCGGAAAAACGGGCAGCGCCGCGTACTGGCGTACGCAAGCAATCGTTTTGAGGAGCAACGAAGCAGATGGGCGTTTATAACAAGTTCTATTGTACTAAGCTAATCAGCCATGAGAAGGGCCATTATGGCTTTTTGCACGTGCAAGCGATTTTCCGCCTCATCAAACACCACCGAGTTGGGGCCTTCGATGACATCCTCGGTGATTTCCTCCCCGCGGTGCGCCGGCAGGCAATGCATAACAATAGTGTCTTTTTTGGCAGCCTGCAGGAGGGTATTGTTAATCTGGAAGCCGGCAAAAGCCTGTTTGCGGATGGCCTGTTCGCCCTCTTTGCCCATACTGGCCCACACATCGGTATATAATACATCAGCGTCTTGGGCCGCAGCCAACGGGTCATCCAAAATGGTTATTTTACTGCCTGACAATTTAGCGGCCACAGCGGCCTGCTCGACAATGGTGGCATCCGGCGCATAGTTGGCCGGGGTAGCCACACTGATGTCCATGCCGACCTTGGCACAGATATGCAGGAGCGAGTTGACCATATTGTTGCCGTCGCCAATATAGCACAGCTTGCGGCCCTTCAGCTCGCCCTTATGTTCAAGGGCGGTAAAAATATCCGCCATGGCCTGGCAGGGATGCAGCAGGTCGGTCAGGGCATTAATGACAGGCACGGTGGCATACTCGGCCAGTTCTTCCACCTCCAGGTGCGAGAAGGTCCTGATCATAATGCCGTCAACATAACGGGATAATACGCGGGCCGTGTCCTTGACCGGCTCGCCCCGGCCAATCTGCATATCGTTGGAGGAAAGGAACAGCGCCGAACCGCCCAGCTGCCACATGCCGACCTCAAACGATACCCGGGTACGGGTCGAAGCTTTTTGGAATATCATGCCCAGCGTTTTGCCTTTTAGCAGCGGGTGTGGTTCACCGGCCTTTTGTTTGGCTTTTAAGATCCTGGCAAAATCAAAAATTTGATATATCTCATCAACAGTTAGATGATGTACTGACAGAAAGTCTTTTCCTTTAAGGCTCATACCTCATACACTCCCCCATGATTATAGTTGTACAGCCGCCAGTGTTTTATCTAATATGGCGGTCAATTCGTCCACATGACCTTTGTTGATAATCAGCGGCGGTACAAACCGGAGTACATCGCCGGCGGTGCAGTTGATAATGGCCCCCTGGTGCATGCAGCTGTTAACAATATCCCGCCCCGGCTGGGTGAGTTTGGCAGCAACAATCAGACCCTGGCCCCGGACCTCGCTGATCAGGGCCGGATATTTTTCCCGGAGCTGATTAAGCCGGGCCATCAGGTATCCGCCCATCTCCCGGGCATTGGCCAGCAGTTGCTCGGCCTGAATGGTATCGAGAACCGCATTGGCAGCGGCGCAGGCCAGCGGGTTGCCGCCAAAGGTGGAGCCATGGTCGCCGGGCCCAAAGGCAGCGGCAGCCTTATCGGTGGCGATAAAGGCGCCGATCGGCACACCGCCGGCCAACCCCTTGGCCAGGGTAACTATATCAGGGGTAATACCCAAATGCTCATAGGCAAACATCCTGCCGGTACGGCCAACCCCGGTCTGGATCTCGTCCAGGATTAAGAGCGCCCCGTATTTGTCACACAGTGCCCGCACTTTGTTAAAGTAATCCGGATCAGGCAGGTTAACCCCGCCTTCGCCCTGGATGGGCTCCAGCATTACGGCACAGGTTTTGTCAGATATCAAGGCTTCCAGGGCAGTGATATCATTAAATGGTACATGGGTAAAGCCGCCTGGCAGCGGCTCGTAGCCCTGCTGGTATTTAGGCTGGGCGGTAGCGGTCAGGGTCGCCAGCGTCCGGCCGTGAAACGATTGCTCGGCCGTAATGATTTGCACCTTGTCGGCCTGAATTGCCTTGCCGTATTTGCGGGCCAGCTTAATCGCCCCTTCGTTGGCTTCGGCCCCGCTGTTGCCGATAAAGACTTTGCCGAGACCGCTGGCGGTTACCAGGGTCCGGGCCAGGGTGGCCTGCGCCTCTGTATAGTAAAGATTAGAGCAGTGAATCAGCTTGCCGGCCTGTTCCGCCACCGCCGCCACCAGCTTCGGATGGGCATGGCCCAGAACATTAACCGCAATGCCGGCGAGAAAATCTATGTATTTACGGCCTTCGTTGTCATAAACATAGGGACCTTCACCGTGGCTGAGGACAAGGGGATACCGGGCGAATACCGGCATATAACAGGCGTTGTCAACATCAATTACCGTTTGCTTATCCACTGATATACCTCCTGTATTTAACCACTTCGGTCCCGATCCCCTCGGTGGTGAAGATTTCCAGCAGCAGCGAATGCGGTTTGCGGCCATCAATGATATGGGTCTTGGCTACCCCGGCGGCCAATGCTTTTACGCAGGCCTCCACTTTCGGGATCATCCCGCCCTCAATACTGCCTGATTTGATCATTTCCTGCGCCTCAGCCAGCGACAGGGTGGAAACAAAGGTGCTCTTATCGCTATAATCGCGATAAATCCCTTCCACGTCAGTAATCAGGGCCAGTTTCTCAGCCCCCAGGGCCGCTGCCAGTTCACCGGCCACATAGTCGGCGTTAATATTGTACGTAGCCCCGTCTTTGCCAACCCCGATCGGTGAAATAACCGGGATATAGCCCTGGTCCAGCAGCTTCTCAACAATGCTGGTATTTAATTTCAGCACATCGCCGACAAAGCCGATATCTACTTCTTTGATTTGGCCATTTTCACGCACCTTAGCCAGATGCTTGGACGCCATAATCAGATCGGCATCCTTGCCGCTCAGGCCAACCGCTTTGGCCCCGAGGAAGTTCAACAGTTTAACGATTTCGCTGTTGATCTTACCGACAAGCACCATCTCCGCAATCTCTACAGTCTCGGCGTCTGTGACTCTAAGGCCGCTGACAAAGCTCGATTCTTTGCCAAGCTTCTTCAGCATACCGGTAATCTCCGGTCCCCCGCCGTGGACAACCACCGGCCGGATACCGGCGTATTTAAGAAAGATAATGTCCTGTATTACATTTTTCTTGAGTTCCTCATTGAGCATGGCGTTGCCGCCGTATTTAATCACAATAGTATTGCCGGCAAACCGCTGCAGATAGGGCAGCGCTTCAATCAGTACAGCCGCTTTTTCTACCGAATTAATCATATTCATCATCCCTTCCCCTTTTAACCTTGCTATCGCTGTCACGGGGACGGTTCTTCTGACACAGATCAAAATCGAACATTTATGTCAGCAGAACCGCCCCCAAATATTAGGTGGTGTATTCGCCGTTAATCTTAACATATTCATAGGAAAAATCACAGGTCCATACGGTCGCCGCCGCCGTCCCCAGCCCCAGGTCGAGGGTCACGGCAATATCCTTAGCGGCCATGACTGCTTTGAGTTTCTCGGTATCAAAGCCGACAGCCCCCTGCCCATTGACAACAATGGTTAAGCCACCAATGACCAGCGAGGTTTTATCCGGCTGGCTCCGGGCGCCGGAATAACCGGCTGCGCACAAGATACGCCCCCAGTTTGGGTCCTGGCCGAAAAAAGCGGTCTTGACCAGCGGCGACTTGGCAATGGCCATTGCGGCGCATTTGGCTTCCGCAAAGGACACCGCCCCGGTAACGTTAATCTCCAGAAACTTAGTCGCTCCTTCCCCGTCCCGTACAATCAGCTGGGCCAGTTCGGT
The DNA here is from genome assembly GCF_007641255.1 of Sporomusa termitida. Taxonomy (NCBI): domain Bacteria; kingdom Bacillati; phylum Bacillota; class Negativicutes; order Selenomonadales; family Sporomusaceae; genus Sporomusa; species Sporomusa termitida. Next base: position 89,527 of record NZ_CP036259.1, on the reverse strand, counting down.
ACATACGGTTTTAAGGGCCGTAAAAAACTCCTGGTAGCTTTGGCTGTCAGTTGTGGTGACCGGCGCATTGCCGGCCTCCCCGTTGGCGATTACCGCTACCATATCATTGGTACTGGTGTCGCCGTCGACAGTAATCATATTAAAGGACAACTCGACCGCCTGGCTGAGCGCCTGTGTTAGGATTAATGGAGCAATGGCAGCATCGGTGGTAATAAAGCTCAGCATTGTTGCCATATTGGGATGGATCATGCCTGCCCCTTTGGCAATTCCCGCAATTTTACAGAGCTTGCCGTTAAGGGTAAACTGATAGGCACAGGCCTTGGCAAAGGTGTCGGTAGTCATGATGGCGGCCAGCAGCGGTTCGTGGCCAGCCTCACTTAAACTGCCGGCGGCCTGATTGATGCCGGCAATGACTTTAGCCATTGGCAGGTTAACACCAATGACCCCGGTTGAAGCCACCAAAACCTCACAGTCGTCCAGGTTGAGGGCGGTGGCTGTTGTATGAGCCATTGTCCTTGCATCAGTCAGCCCCTGGTCGCCGGTACAGGCATTGGCACAACCGGAATTGATAACAATGGCACGGGTCTTGCCCTGGGTAATCGCCTGGCGGGAGACAAGCACCGGCGCCGCTGCCATCTTGTTGGTGGTAAACTGAGCGGCGGCGGCGGCGGGAACTGTGCTGTAGATAATGCCCACATCTTCTTGGCCATTCTTTTTTATACCGGCATGAACACCGGCTGCTGTAAACCCTTGTGGCGCGGTAATGCCACCGGTGATTTTAGTTAACATTACAGTTCCCTCCTACGGATATAAGGGCGCGTTGTCGAGCCCGGTCCGTTCCTCAAGCTTAAACAGTACATTCATATTCTGCACAGCCTGGCCGGCAGCCCCTTTAACCAGGTTATCGATAGCGGCAACAGCAACTACCCGGCCGGTTCGTTGGTCAATATGCCAGCCCAGGTCACAGAAATTGGTGCCGCGGGTGTTTTTAGTGGCAGGATACCCGCCCGGACCTAACAGCCTGATAAAATATTCGTCACCATACAGTGAGTTGTAGGCTTTGTCAACAGCCGCAGCCGTAACTCCTTGTTTCAGGGTAGCATAACAAGTGCTTAAAATGCCTCTGGCCACCGGGATCAGGTGGGGTGTAAAGCTAATGACAAGGTCTTCGCCTGCCAGTTCGCCCAGCACCGCCTCAATCTCCGGCGTGTGCCGGTGGCCGGCGACATTGTAAGCCTTGACGTTTTCAAATACCTCGGTGAAATGCGCCCCCAGGTTCAAACCACGGCCGGCACCGGAAACCCCGGATTTGGCATCAACGATGATGGTAGCCAGGTCGATCAGCCGGTGCTGCACCAGCGGTGCCAGTGCCAGGATGCTGGCGGTTGTGTAGCAGCCGGGGTTACCGATAATTGACGCTCCACGGACCTGGCTGCGCTTTAATTCTGTCAACCCATACACGGCTTGTGCTTCCTTGTGGGTATGGGCAACTTTGTACCACTGTTCATATACAGCATAATCCTTAAACCGGTAATCGGCGCCAAGGTCAATAATCTTTATATCCGGATTAGCAGCTGTTGCCTTACGGCCAACCTCCATGGCATGACCATGAGGCAAGCCGATAAATAAAACCTCACTCTGCTTTGCTATCTGCTCCAGTTCAGCCAAACTCACTAGTTTTTTGCTGTAAAATCGTGTAAGATGAGGATATATTTCATTAATGGCAGTACCCGGCTGGCTTTCGGAGGTAATATAAAGCACTTCCGCCGCCGGATGGGATGCCAAAATTCGCAAAAGTTCCGCACCGGTGTAACCGGTTGCGCCTATAATGCTTATTTTCATCGGCCTCACTCCTTCGTATGTTATAATAATACATTATAAGTGAATATTAATGCAAGTATTTTCGTGTTTTGTATACATTAATTTTTTCGAGGTACCTGTGGCAATTGATTTCAGCCCCCTGCGGGGACTGCTACCTGGCTATTGCCCTAATCACCATGCTTGCCGCTGCAATTATAATACATTGGTATAGTTGTTTATAAAGAAAAAAAGAGGCCCCAGATATTCGCCGTTAGCCTCCTGCCTTCAAAACCTGACTTCGCCGGTAATCGGTATGCTGCGCCCGCACCGGGGGCAGTTTTTTTCGTTTAACCGGCTCAACGCCTGCAGGCGGTCAATGACCTGACAGCCACAGCCCGGGCAATAGGTGGCCAATCCCTCGCTGCCCGCATTGCCGGGATAAACATAATTAAGTGCCTGACGGGCAATGTTGCAGGCCTGCGCCAGGGTGCTGACAGGGGTGGGCGGGATGTCCAGCTTATAGTTGGGAAAATAGCGGGAGAGGTGGAGTGGTATATCCGGACTAATTCCTGCCAGCCATTCGGCCAAAGCACTAATCTCGGCGGCCGAGTCATTAAGCCCCGGCACAATCAAGGTGGTAACCTCTACATGGCAGTGCCGGGCCGCCAGTTCGACGGTCTGTTTGACCTGTTCAAGCTGGCCGGCACATATTTGCTGATAAAATTGATTATTAAACGCTTTAACGTCAATATTCATGGCCGCAATATATGGCAGCAATTGCTGTAAGGGCTGCGGGTTGATAAAGCCGTTAGTAACCAGTACGTTTTTGAGACCGGCGGCCTGTACCAGACCGGCGGCATCCAGGATATATTCATACCAGACACTAGGCTCTGAATAGGTATAGGCTACCCCTATATTCCCCCTGCCGGTCAGCCGCCCGGCCAGTGCCGCCGCCGCCGCGGGCAGCAGGCTGGTTACCGGTGGACTGCCGTGGGCGATCGGCCAGTTTTGGCAAAACCGGCAGGCAAAATTACAGCCCCAGGACCCCAATGACAGGATGCGGCTGCCAGGATAAAAGTGATAGAGCGGTTTTTTTTCGATGGGGTCAAGGGCCTGGGCTGTCGCCTGGCCATAGTTCAGACTATATAATGTACCGCCGGTATTTTGGCGTACCCGGCAAAGGCCGGTCTGGCCCTCAGAAAGTATGCAGCCTTGCGGGCACAGGCTGCAGGCAATCCCCTTGTCGTCCTGCCTGTAATAGAGCGCCTCGCGCACCTGTTTCACCTGCTTTGCCTTACTTATACCTGGTCACGGTAAAGCGATATAAATCAATCGCTGCCTCCGGGGCGATGCCGGCTTTTTCCCTGGCAATCGCCACCTGCTCGGCGGCAGTATCAACGCCGGCCAGAGCAGGCAGCAGCAGGCCGGAACGCCGTCCTTTGCGCACAATGACGCCATACTTTTGGGGATCAAGCGCCTCGATACCGGCGATCGGCTCCGGCGCCGCCAGGATATCTACTGAGATCTCAAGCTCTGGCACTTCTGACAAGGCAATGGGCGGAAAACGCGGGTCCTCAGTCCCGGCACTTACGGCGTTTTGAATAATTTCTTCCGCTATTGTCGGCCGGGTAGGGGCAAAAGTACCGATACAGCCCCGCAGCTGTCCGCCTTTCTTAAAGGAAACAAAAGCCCCGGCGCGCCCCGCTAAGATATCGGGCAGGGCAGCCGGTTTATCCATGAGCCGGCCAGAACGCAGATAATAAGTAAGACTTTCCCGGGCAAGAGCCGGCACTCGGTGTTGTCCAACCATACTGTCACCTCTTTATTTTTTTCCTTTTATTCTATAAAGAACAACAGCATAACCGACGCCAAATGGGCCTTCATACGAGAGATTGGTTGCTTCAACGTCAAGACCGCCCATAACACCCAGCAGAAAGAAGATCGGCCTGAGTCCGCATTCTCCGGCCTCTTCAATCAGCTTTCGGTCCATATTGAGTAAAGCTTTGACATCGGCATTTTTGAGAGCTGCCACTACCTGGTGGTCAAACTCGGCCCCACGCGGATTATAACCGGCCGGAGCGGTAGGTGTCAGGCGATGAGACAAATCACCGGAGGCAATGACGGCAACTCGTTTGTCCATATTGCCGATAGCCGCCTGCACTGCTTTCCCGAAGGTATACATCTCTTCATAAGCTAGCATCCCGATCGATAAGTTGACGATCTGGCCTTTAAACCCGGCTTTGGCCAGATAATAAAGCGGCACAAACGCACCATGATCAAGAGTTAAGGAGGTGCGGTGATTTTTCGCCATATCATCAGTCAGTTCCAATAAATTAATACCCAGCCGCTGGCAGCTGCGGATAATATGCTTAATTAATAAATTGTCGGTCTCAAAGCCGAGGGTTACATCGGCAGCACCAAAACTGGCCATACTCCCCCGCAGGCGGGGATGGATGCTGACTGTAACCGCATCTTCAAACACAGGCCCATGGGGGCTGATGATGACAATAGTCTGCGGATTGCTTTCTTTTAATAGCTCAGCGATCTGGCTAGCTGTTTCGACAGTAGTTTTAATTCCCTGTAACTCGTCTTTTCCCACTTCCGGGATCATGAGCGGCGGGTGCGGCATAAGCGCACAGCCAATCAGGTTGTCCATATAATCGCTCCCTTAAGTTAGTGGTGCATTCTTGTAAGAACGACTAAAGCTTCTGCCTTTGCCCGCAGGCTCGGTAGAAGCAAGTCTTATCTTATCTTCCCACATTTTGGGTAAAATGATACGCCAAGGCTTTGGCCATATATTCGGCCAGCTTTTGCTGATAAGCATCGCTGTTAAGACGTACTGCCTCGTCCGGATTGCTGATAAAGCCGGTTTCAACAAGTACACCTGGCACACTTACAGATTTCAATATAATAATATCAGAATCCTGCTTGATTTGACGTTTGTTTCCTGGAGGAAAATTTTTTAATGCATGCTGCATTGTCTCCGCCAGTTGTTTGTTCTCCGCCAGCTTGGGATGGTAAAAAACCTGGGCACCAGACCAGTTAGCCCCTTTGATGGCATTGCAGTGAATACTGATAAACGCATGTGCCCCCGATCCCTCAATAATTTCAGCCCGTTTTAGCAGGTCATTACGTTTACCGCCTTTCCCCTTAGTGTAATAATCAATATCCCCTTCCCGGGTCAGTACCGGTGTTACACCGTTTGCAGCCAGAATATTGGCTAATTTCACAGCAATTGCCAGATTTATATTTTTTTCGTCGATCCCATTCCATTTTGCCCCATCATCAATGCCGCCGTGGCCGGCATCAATAGCAACTATTTTGCCGGCAAGAACTGACATGTTGGTATTTTCAATATCGTCCAATACCAGATAATGCAATGTCAGGAGGTTTAACACTACTACGGCAATACTGAAAACCACCGCACTCACTAATCGCCGCCGTGGTACCACTAATATACGCATGTTATCCCCTGCCCCTCTTTCATGACCTTTTGCTATTTACACTGTATTCTCTATTGCCTGATTAAATGCTAAAATATAGGTAAGGTTATGCCAGGAGGTGAAATGGTGAACGGTAAACGTGTGCGGCTTGGTCGATTATTAGCCCTATTGCTCATTATTTTTGCCATCACGTTTTGGTGGGCCGGCGGCGATTTAATGCTGCGTTCGGTAATTCCCAAAACGCCGGTGCTGCCGTCAGCAGCTGGGGTGGTGGTTTCTGAGGCTGTCAGCGTATGGGAACGAGTCCACCGGATCATATTTCTTAAAAAGGCTGTTGATGCTGCCTTAGACAAAAAAAGCTATGTCAGCCTGAATGATACGCCGCTGGCCTTGCAACAGGCCATTATTGCGGTCGAGGATAATCGTTTTTATCAGCATGTGGGGTTTGATATTGAGGGAATTGTCAGGGCAACCCTGGTCAATGTCCAGACAGGTTCTTATTCTGAAGGTGGCAGCACAATTACTCAGCAGCTTATTAAAAATTTATTCTTGACCCAGGAACGTACCCTGAGCCGTAAGCTGGAAGAGTTTGTCCTGGCCATTGACATTGAGCTGTGTTATTCCAAAGAGGAAATTCTTGAGATGTATCTCAATTCTATTTATTTCGGATCCGGAGCTTATGGAGTTGGTGAAGCCGCGACCATTTATTTTGGCAAACAGCCCTTTCATTTGAATCTGGCCGAATGTGCCCTGCTGGCAGGATTGCCTAATTCCCCCTCACTTACCTCGCCCTATGTTGACTTTGCGGCTGCGAAGCAACGTCAGGCTGTTGTGCTTGCGGCTATGGCCCGCAACGGCTATATCGGCCCTGTTCAGGCGCAGGAAGCTAAATTAACCCCGATATTGTTAGCTCAATAAGAAAAAGGATCTGGCATAGACCAGATCCTTTTTCTTATTGAGCTAGCCCTGCGGCAACAGGGATCAGTTTACTTTCTCAAGCGTAAAATTGCCGGTACACGTAAAAAATAAAAGAAAGCCGTACCCATAGATACGGCTCAAACCTTCTGGTTGCGGGGACAGGACTTGAACCTGTGACCTTCGGGTTATGAGCCCGACGAGCTACCAACTGCTCTACCCCGCGATAATTTTATTTAATACCCACTTTAGTTCGCTCAAAAGTGATTCTCCCTGAAGCTATTTCCTTTAAAGCAACGCTAACTGGTTTTAGCGGTTTTCCATCTACTAAGATTTCGCCGCATTGTATTATTTGCCGAGCGCGTTTGGCCGCTAAAACAGAAAGAGTATATTTGTCACCAACCTTGTCTAACAGGACCTCTAATGGTGGATTAATCATTCTATTTGCCTCATTTCGTTATTCCTCTAAACCAGTTGCACCTCTTATATTATTTCTAAGTCTTGATAGCAACATGCTCTTATATATAGTATAACACACATCGCCGAGAATTATCTTAATTGTTTAAAATAAAAACCCTGCCAGAATCGTTTTGTGCTGACTCTATTGGCCAATATCCTTGTCCTTGTATTTAGTTACAACCAGTGTTTAATACAAATAGGAAAAACTGTCTTCATTGGCTAACATTACTATTTTCTCATACTATGTATTGTACAACCGCTTAATCATTACTAAAGGAAAAGGACAATAATTAATATGTCAGAAGATATCGATCTAAGCTCAGATGAAAACTTTTCCTAAAAGACTATCTGAACTTTGCTGTAAAAAAACTTCCTACGCCTCCGCCGCCAGGCTGAACGGAACGTCTTCATATTCTTCCTCAATACCATCAGCAGACGAAGATACCACAATAGGCACCGCGGTGCCGCCCGCAATTTTATCTTTGATAGCCTGCTCGATTTGATTGGCAATTTCAGCATTTTCTTTTAGCGTTGCTTTTACATTTTCTCTGCCCTGACCGAGTCGCTGACTCTGATACGAGAACCATGCACCGCTTTTATCGATAATATCCAATTCGACACCTAAATCAATTAAACTGCCAACCCGTGAGATACCTTCTCCGTACATAATATCAAATTCAGCCTGCTTAAATGGTGGAGCTATTTTATTCTTTACAACCTTAACTTTGGTACGCGAGCCCACAACATCATTACCTTGCTTCAAACTCTCTTTTTTGCGCACATCGAGACGAACCGATGCGTAGAACTTCAAGGCTCTACCGCCGGTAGTTACTTCCGGATTGCCAAACATGACACCGACCTTTTCCCGGATTTGATTAATAAAAATAACGCTAGTGCGCGATTTACTAATAATACCGGTAAGTTTACGCAATGCCTGTGACATCAGTCTGGCATGCAGGCCAACATGCGAGTCTCCCATGTCACCGTCAATCTCATTCTTAGGCACCAGGGCCGCCACAGAGTCAATAACAATAATGTCAACAGCTGCACTGCGTACCAGCGCCTCAGCAATATCTAAAGCCTGCTCACCGTTATCTGGCTGAGAAATTAGCAAGTTGTCTATATCAACACCGATCTTCTTTGCATAGCTGGGATCAAGGGCATGCTCAGCGTCAATAAAGGCGGCAATCCCATCTAATTTTTGCGCCTCAGCAATAATATGCAGGGCTACTGTCGTTTTACCGGACGACTCTGGGCCGAATACCTCCACAACCCGGCCACGCGGTACCCCGCCTACCCCGAGAGCGATGTCTAGCGGTAACGAGCCTGTAGGGATAATCTCAACCTGCATTTTTGCGGCAGCTTCCCCAAGCTTCATAATAGCACCTGCACCAAAGTCTTTTTCAATTTGGCGCATTGCATTTTCCAATGCCTTAAACTTATCCATTTCCCGGTTCTTTTCAAAGTCCTTTGTTTTATCAGCCATTCCCAATCCCCCTGTTAGAACATATGTTTGATACCAATATACCACAGAACAAACGTTCTGTAAATAGGGGAAATTAAAAAAAGCCACCCTCCCCGGAGGATGAGGGCGGCGCATTCGACTATTCTTAATACCGATATTATTTTTTCTGGGCTTTAATCTGCTCTAATATACCGCTTTCTTGCAGTGTTTTCTGGAGCTTTTGGCTATCAGCAATCCATTTGTCTGTTGATTCTTGGGGACCCAAATATTCGACCTGATTACCGACCCTCTCCATATGCTCCTTAAATTCAGGGTCATTTATGATAGCTCTGAACCCTTCTTCCAGCTTATTTTTAACCGCATCCGGCGTTTCTTTGGGAACTGCGATTCCATGCCAATTATCTATAGTGATGTTAATGCCGAGTTCTTTAAAAGTTGGTACATGCGCAAACACTGGATCAGCCATGCGGTGTTTACCGGCCACGGCCAAGATTCTTACCGTACCATTTTTTACATGCTCTTTAATGGGCACAGGACTAACAAAAATAAGCTGAATATGACCACCTAATAATGCGGGTATTGTCTCCCCCCCCACCGGAGAAAGGAACTTGCTCAATATCAATTTCGGCATCATGATTGAGCATCTCACACAGTATATGAGGAAATGAGCCTGTGCCTACATTGCCAAACTTTAATTGTCCTGGGTGCTTTCGAGCATATTCAATCAGATCGTTCAGTGTTTGCCAGGGTTGGTCGGCTTGTACCGCCAGCAGCGGTGGTACGGCTGTTACCTGCGCAAGCGGGCTTAACGCCGTTATATAATTGTATTTACCTGAGCCATAAAGCGATAATAATAACAATTCACTCGCAGTTGCGCCAATGGTGTAGCCATCAGTCGGCGCGGCCGCTACCTCATTCCAGCCAAGGGCCCCGGCGCTCCCGGGCTTATTAATAATGGTCAATGGTTGTCCTAAGTGCTTAATAGCCAATTTTTCTAATGACCGTGCTGTCAGATCCAGACCGCCCCCGGCATTGTAGGGAACAATTACAGTAATAGGCTTTTCGGGATATTTTTGATTTTTCGCAGGTATTGCTACTTTTTCCACCTCGCTGCAACCTCCTATTATAATAGAAATAACCAATGCTACTACTGATAGTAAGACCAGTACTCTTCTCCGCACTACACGCTTACCCCCTTGTTCTGCAAAATACTACAATTCAGACAAACTATAAATAAATTAAATGATAATTTTTATGTCAAAAATTGTCATTTAAGGCATAGAAACAAAAAGCTGTCTGCGCAACTGCAGACAGCCGAGTTCTCTGCTTCACTGGGGAAGTAATCCATATAATAACTTCGTACTACCGCATGTGGGACAACCTGCTAGATATCCACCGTCACCTTGGTCAATACTGTTACCTCAGCATCAACTATTTGTCCCAATTTCATACATTTTGCAGCTTTACCCATTTTTGTCTTTTTTTATAAAAATTTCTTCAGTCAACAAGACGAACCCGCAGGCTGCACTACTCAGGCTACTGCCTGGGGTTCTTTTTTTCCAGCCGGTCAAAATCGACTGTACTATTAACGCCAAGATCCTGCCTTCCTTAAACGGCGATTTAAGGCCACTACAGCGTATTTAATCGTCACCCCAGGAAAAAGTAGCAGATAGGTTATGATTACTACTGCAGGGCCGTATTTCAGCCGATTACGGCGCAGTTAGGGGTACAGCATCACCCGATGATTGCCGGCATACAAAGCTATTATTTTTTCTGTTTTTTAATCTGCTCCAATATACCGCTTTCTTGCAATGTTTTCTGGAGCTTTTGGCTATCGTCAATCCATTTATCTGTTGACTCTTGGGGGCCCAGATATTCTACCTTATTTCCGACCCTCTCCATATTCTCCTTAAATTCAGGGTCATTTATAATAGCCTTTAACCCCTCTGCCAGCTTATTTTTAACCGCAACCGGCGTTTCCTTGGGAACTGCGATTCCATGCCAATTGTCGATAGTGATGTCAATGCCTAGCTCTTTTAAGGTTGGTACCTGAGCAAACAAGGGATCATCCATACGCTGCTTACCGGTCACGGCCAGGATTTTTACCTTGCCACTTTTTACATGCTCTTTGATAGGCACAGGACTAACAAAAGCAAGCTGAATGTGACCACCTAGCAATGCGGGTATTGTCTCACCCGCACCGGAGAAGGGAACCTGCTCAATTTGAATTCCGGCGTCATGATTAAGCATCTCACACAGTATATGCGGAAATGATCCGCTGCCGTTGTTCCCAAACTTTAGCTTCCCAGGGTGTTTTTTGGCATACTCAACCATGTCGCTCAGTGTTTGCCAGGGTTGATCGGCTTGTACCGCCAGCAGCATTGGTACTGCGGTTACCTGCGCAAGCGGGCTTAATGCGGTTATATAATTGTATTTACCTGACTCATATAGCGATAATAATAACAATTCACTCGCAGTTGCGCCAGTGGTGTAGCCATCAGTCGGCGCGGCCGCTACCTCATTCCAGCCAATGGCACCAGCGCCCCCGGGCTTATTAATAATGGTCAATGGTTGTCCTAAATGCTTAATAGCCAATTTTTCCAATGACCTTGCTGTCAGGTCCAGACCGCCCCCGGCATTGTAGGGAACAATTACAGTAATAGGCTTCTCGGGATATTTTTGAACAGGTAACGCGACTACCTCTACCTCGCCACACCCCCCTATTATGATAGAAATAACCAATGCTGCTACTGCTAGTAAGACACTCCCTCTTCTCCGCACTACTCCCTTACCTCCTCATTCTGAAAAATATTACCAATCTCGCGAACCGTTGGTGTTATTATTTTTTCTGGGTTTTAATCTGCTCCAATATACCGCTTTCTTGCAATGTTTTCTCTAGCTTTTGTTTATCATCAATCCATTTATCTGTTGACTCTTGGGGTCCTAGATATTCGATCTGATTTCCGAACTTCTCCATATTTTCCTTAAATTCAGGATCATTTATGATAGCCTTGAAACCTTCTGCCAGCTTATTTTTTATCGCAACCGGCGTTTCTTTTGGGACTGCAATTCCTTGCCAGTTGTTTATAGTAATGTCGAAGCCTTGTTCCTTAAAGGTGGGAACATGGGCAAACACGGGGTCTGCTATACGCTGCTCGCCAGTGACGGCCAAAATTTTCACTTTACCACTTTTCACATGTTCTTTGATTGGTACAGGGTTAATAAATATAAGCTGAACATGTCCTCCAAGTAATGCGGGTATCGTCTCACCGCCGCCGGAAAAAGGAACCTGCTCAATAGTAATGCCAGCACCATGATTAAGCATTTCTAACAGCACATGAGATAATGATCCCATGCCTCCATTGCCAAACTTTAATTGCTTTGGGTGTTTTTTGGCATATTCAACTAAGTCGTTCAGTGTTTGATATGGCTGGTCTGCCTGGACTGCCAGCAGCATCGGCACTGATGCTATTTGTGCTAACGGGCTTAATGCTGTTATGTAATTGTATTTACCTGAACCGTAGAGGGATAATAACAGCATTTCACCCGAAGTCGCACCTATGGTATATCCATCTGGAGGTGATCCCGCCAGTTCGTTCCAGCCAAGAGCTCCGGCACTACCTGGCTTATTAATAATGGCTAATGGTTGTCCTAAATGCTTAAAAGCGAATTTTTCTAATGAACGTATCGTCAAATCCAAACCTCCGCCAGGGCTAAAAGGAACAATTACAGTAATAGGCTTATCAGGAAACTTTTGAGCAGGTATTGCTACTTTTTCCACCTCGCCACAGCCTCCTATTATGATAGGCATAACCAATAATGCTACTGCTAATAAAATACTCACACTTCTCCGCACTACACGCTTACCTCCTCGTTCTGCAAAATACTACAATTCAGACAAACTATAAATAAATTATATGATAATTTCCATGTCATAAATTGTCATTTAGGGCATAAACTAAAAAACTGTCTGCTCAGCAATTCGCAGAGCTTTCTTAAAAAGTAAAGACCCCTGCCAACACGGAGTTTGCAGGGGTTCCAGGTTTTTCAGAATTAACGTTTCGAGAACTGAGCACCCTGTAGTTACAGGAACAATGTTCTGTAAATGCAGAAATTAAAAGCCGCTCTACCCCGAAGGATGAGGAAGGCGCATTCGACTAGTGCCGATAAATTTTTATCTTTTCTGAGCCTTAATCTGCTCCAATATACCGCTTTCTTGCAATGCTTTCTCAAGCTTTTGTTTATCAGCAATCCATCTATCTGTTGACTCTTGGGGGCCTAAATATTCGACCTGATTTCCGACCCTCTCCATATTCGCCTTAAATTCGGGGTCATTTATGATAGCCTTTAACCCTTCTGCCAGCCTATTTTTTATCGCGACCGGCGTCTCTTTGGGAACTGCGATTCCATGCCAGTTATTTATAGTGATGTCAAAACCTTGTTCCTTAAAAGTTGGCACATGGGAAAATACCGGGTCAGTTATGCGGGGTTCACCCGTTACGGCCAAGATTCTTACCGTACCATTTTTTACATGCTCTTTGATGGATACGGGATTAACCAAGATAAGTTGAACATGACCACCTAATAATGCGGGTACCGTCTCACCCCCGCCGGAAAAAGGTACTTGCTCAATATTAATTCCGGCCTCACGATTAAGCATTTCTATAAGTATATGCGGAAATGATCCCACGCCTACATTCCCAAATTTTAATTGCGCTGAATGATCTTTGGAATATTTAACCAAGTCATTCAGCGTATGCCATGGTTGATCGGCCTGTACTGCTAGCAACAGGGGGACTGACGTTACTTGGGCTATCGGGCCTAGTGCACCTAAGTAATAATACTTGCTTGAATCATAAAGCGATGATAATACTATATCAATGGCAACTATACCAACAGTATATCCATCTGAGTTTGATCCCGCCAGTTCATTCCAGCCAATCGTGCCTGAGCCACCGGGCTTATTAATAATAACCAAGGGTTGTCCCAAATGCTTAATTGCGAATTTTTCTAATGACCGTGCTGTCAAATCCATACCGCCGCCAGCGCTGGCGGCAACGATTACATTAATAGGCCTCTCGGGATATTTTTGAACAGGTATTGCTACTTTTTCCACCTCACTACAACCCCCTATTATGATAGAAATCATCAAGGATGCTACTGCAAGTAAGACCAGTACTCTTTTCCGCACTACACGCTTACCTCCTCGTTCTGCAAAATACTACAATTCAGACAAACTATAAATAAATTATATGATAATTTCCATGTCATAAATTGTCATTTAGGGCATAAACGAAAAAACTGTCTGCTCAGCTGCAGACAGTCTATATACATTTGGAATTCTCATACTTCATATAAAACCATATTCCAACCATAAACATTAATATTGTAAACAGAAAACAATTCGCAGAGCTTTCTTAAAATACCAAAAACCCCTGCAAACACTGAGTTTGCAGGGGTTTGTTTCTCGTAAATATTAACGTTTCGAGAACTGGGAGGCTTTACGGGCTTTCTTGAGGCCGTATTTACGACGCTCTTTTTCGCGCGGATCACGGGTTAAGAGACCTGCTTTCTTAAGCGCCGGACGGAATTCACCGTCAACTTTTAAGAGTGCGCGGGAAATGCCATGACGGACTGCACCAGCCTGGCCGGATACACCACCGCCCTCAACTTTTGCCAGAACATCATATTTGCCGACAGTGTCGGTAATGTTAAGCGGTTGAGTCACAATCAGCTCAAGGGTTTTCAATCCGAAATACTCGTTAAGCTGACGATTGTTAACGATGATCTTGCCTTCACCCGGAACCAGACGAACTCTGGCAACCGAGGTTTTTCTGCGACCTGTGCCGTAGTAAGTAACCAATGCCATATATATGTTCCTCCTTTCCGGTATTACCTAATATTAAGTTCCAGCACTTCCGGCTGCTGCGCGGAATGCGGATGGTTAGCACCAGCGTAAACATTCAGTTTACGGTACATTTGACGGCCAAGGCTGTTCTTGGGAAGCATGCCTTTAACAGCCAGCTCAATAACGCGCTGAGGCTTGTCGGCCAGCATTTTGCCGGCCGGGGTAAAGGTCGTGCCGCCCGGATAGCCGGAATGACGGAAATAAGTCTTTTGTTCCAGCTTCTTGCCAGTTAATACAATTTTATCAGCGTTAACCACAATTACATGGTCACCGGTATCAACATGGGGGGTATAAATCGGTTTATTTTTGCCGCGAAGAACTTTCGCGACTTCAACGGCCAATCTACCAAGGGTTTGGCCCTCAGCATCCACGACATACCACTTGCGCTTAATGTCGGCCGGGTTTGCCATAAAAGTTTTCATGTCTATCCTCCTCATACAAGCTAAAGGAATAAAAATTATGAGAGACAAGTTAAGATTATTTAACCTTGAATTCCGGGGCTAATGGAATGCATGGCAAAAAACTCATAAAACTATTGTAATAAATTAGTTAAAGGATGTCAAGCGTTATCCCTTGTCATGGCAAAATTATTTTGTCTGCTTTGTATTAATACCTTACTTCAACCAGAAATAAGCCTTGCGGCGGTGCGGTCATCCCGGCGGCACGGCGGTCACGTCCAGCCAGTATACCGGCAAAATCCGCCGGTGTCAGCCGGTGCTGCCCGACTTTAACCAGTGTCCCCACCAGGTTTCGCACCATATGGTATAAGAAGCCTGTTCCCCAAAACTCAAACTCAATAATGGCGCTGCCCATTTCCCGGCACGAGACCGACAGCATTGTCCGCACAGGGCTGACCGGCGCCCCGCCGGTGGCGCGGAAAGCAGAAAAGTCATGGGTGCCGACAACAGCCTGGGCCGCCTGGTGCATCAAGGCCGTGTCAAGCTTGGCAATACAATGCCATGTATAGTTGCGCTCAAATGGATTAGGGGGACGGGTATTTAAAATCCGGTAGCGGTAGATTTTACTCTGGGCTGAACGGCGGGCATGGAAGTCCATAGGCTCTTCGCTGGCGCCGACAATAACAATATCTGGCGGCAGCACGGCTTTGGCCGCCATCGCAATACGTTCTGCCGGTATTGTCCCGGTCGTAATAAAGCTGACAACCTGACCATAGGCATGCACCCCGGCATCGGTACGGGCAGCGCCGTTAAGTTTAATGGGCTGACAAAATATTGGACTCAGCCGTTCTTCCACCACCTGCTGAATGGTCATTGCGGCGTTGGCCTGACGTTGATAACCATGGTAGGCAGTTCCATCATAGGCCAGTATCAGTTTAATATTTCTCATATTGCCAGGTTATATACCCTTACAAGCACTAACACCACAATCAAGCCTGCCAGGGCTGCTGCTGCAACCATGTCCCGGCTGCCCAGCCTTAGCTCTTTCATCCGGGTGCGGTTTTCCCCGCCCCGGTAGCACCTGGCCTCCATGGCAACGGCGAGTTCGTCAGCCCGGCGGAAAGCACTGATAAACAGCGGCACTAACAGCGGCACCATGTTTTTGGCCCGGCGCAGAATATTGCCTGAGGTAAAATCTGCGCCCCGGGCCATCTGAGCTTTCATAATCCGGTCGGCTTCTTCCAGCAGGGTGGGGATAAAGCGAAGGGCAATTGTCATCATCATCGCCAGTTCATGGGCAGGAACCCCTAGCCGGCGGAAGGGATTAAGCAGCCGCTCGATGCCATCGGTCAAGGCGATAGGGGATGTTGTGAAGGTTAATAAGGATGATACGGCAATTAAGAGTGCCAGCCGCAGAGACATGAGGATGCCCATGCGCAGGCCCTCCTGGGTGACAGACAACGGGCCCAGGTGATAGATGACGGTGCCCGGGGTACTGAAGATATGAATGGCAAGCGTCAACAGGATAATAATCCACAATGGTTTGAGTGACCTGATCACCATCTTGGCAGGAATTCCCGAAATGCCGACAATCATCGCGGCAAAAGCAGCCAGTATCCCATAGGCCAGGTAATTCTCAGCTAAAAAAATGGTGAAAATATAGGTAATAACACTTAAAATCTTGGTGCGGGGATCGAGCAGGTGTATAGGTGAGCGGCCCGGAAAGTACTGACCCAGGGTGATATCAGTTAACATTTCTGCGCCCCCTCACAGCTGCCATTATTTCCTCAGCCACAGCCTCTGCCGACAGCGCGCTATTGGTAATCTGTAAGCCTTTAGCCTGGAGGCGGTCAATCAGCGCCGTCAGCGGCGGTACATCAACACCGGCCGCCCTCAGTGCCGACCGGCCACTGCCGAAAATATCCCGGGGTGTACCGTCAAGGCTGATTTGACCGCCGTTCATGACCAGTACCCGGCTGGCAAAGCGGGCAATGTCCTCCATATTGTGAGATACCAGGATCACAGTAATCCCGGTGGTCTGATGCAGCTTGTCAATCTGACCGAATATTTCATCCCGGCCGCGGGGGTCCAGGCCCGCTGCCGGCTCATCCAATGCCAGATAATCAGGTTCAAGGGCAATCACCCCGGCAATGGCCACCCGCCGCATCTGGCCGCCGCTGAGGTTAAAGGGGGAACGGTCCTTAAACAGCTGGTAATCAAGCCCGACAAAAGCCATAGCCCGCCGGACACGGTCCTCCAGCTCGGCTGCCGGCACCCCTAAATTCTTGGGACCAAAGGCAATATCTTCATAAATGCTTTCTTCAAATAATTGATGCTCAGGATACTGGAAAACCATCCCTACCCGCCGGCGGGCATTCCGGGCCGCTTCGTTTTTGGCTTTGACATCGGCCCCATCTACGGTAACCTGACCGGTGGTTGGTGCAATCAGGCCGTTCATATGCTGAACAAGCGTTGATTTTCCCGAACCGGTATGGCCAATAATCCCGATAAATTCGCCTTTATTGATGGTCAGGTTTATATTTTGTATGGCTGTCCGCTGGTAGGGAGTATCCGGCATATAAGTGTAGGTAACGTTGTCAAAGATTATGGACATAAAGCCACCACCAGTTGTTCATCACTTATTATATTTGTTGGCAGTTCCAGACCCTGTTTGCGCAGGCAGGCTGCCACCTCAGCCGCTGCCGGAACATCAAGCCCCATGGTTTTTAGCCTGTCCACCTGGCTGAATATCTCAGCCGGGGTCCCCTGCAGGGCAAGACGGCCCTGTTCCATAACCACTACCCGGTGAGCCGAAACCGCTTCTTCCATGAAATGCGTAATATAGACAACGGTAATCCCTTCTCGGTTAAGCCGGGAAACAGTATCAAGCACTTCTTTGCGGCCCCGGGGATCAAGCATGGCGGTCGGCTCGTCCAGGACCAGGCACTTGGGGCGCATTGCCAGGACACCGGCAATAGCCACCCGCTGTTTTTGGCCGCCGGACAGGAGATGTGGTCCATGATGCCGGTAATCGGACATGTTGACAAGGGCCAATGCTTCGGTTACACGCCGGGAGATTTCAGCCGGAGCCACACCCAGGTTTTCCGGTCCAAAGGCTACGTCTTCTTCGACAATTGCCGCCACAATCTGGTTATCGGGATTTTGAAACACCATCCCGACTTGCTGCCGTATCTCCCAAACCTTAGCCGGATCAGCCGTATCCAGGCCCCCTACGAGACATTTGCCACTGGTTGGCAGGATGAGAGCATTGAGGTGCTTGGCCAATGTCGATTTGCCTGAACCATTGGTACCAATGACGGCAACAAATTCTCCCTGACTTACCGTCAGGCTAATATCAGTAAGCGCAATAACCTCCTGACCTTCATAGCCCTGGTAGGTATGACGCAAGTTTTCAAGTTTAATAATTTCTCCCATATGAGGCTGCACACCCCTTTACCAATAATACAACCAAAACTATTGTAAGAATAAAGGCGACCCGCCGGGTCGCCCTTGTCTCTGAACCTGTTACACTAATTCGATAATCGCCATCGGAGCAGCATCGCCCCGGCGCGGTCCCAGTTTTAGCACCCGGGTGTAACCGCCTTGACGCTCGGCATATTTCGGCGCAATTACGTCAAACAGTTTTGTGACAACTTCTTCGTCGTAGAGGCTTGATAACACTTGGCGGCGGGCATGCAGGTCACCCCGCTTGGCCAAAGTAATCATTTTATCGGCCAGGCCGCTGATTTCTTTCGCCTTAGCTTCTGTTGTTTCAATACGCTCATAGGCAAAGAAGGAAGTCAACATACTGCGAAACAGCGCTTTACGAGCGCTGGTATCCCGTCCTAACTTTCTGTAGGCCACAACTCTTCCCTCCCTTATTCTTCGTGTTCCGCAAGTGCCAGGCCCATCTCAACAATTTTCTTCTTAACTTCTTCCAGGGACTTGCGGCCTAGGTTACGAACTTTCATCATATCTTCCTCACTCTTTTGGACAAGCTCGGAAACGGTGTTGATTCCAGCCCGCTTTAAACAATTGTAAGAACGCACGGAAAGGTCCAGGTCCTCAATGGTCATTTCCATGGTCCTGTTTTTACCTTCTGCAGGTTCCTCTGAGACTAAACCCTGACCCTCATCCTCTTCAGGAGGTTCTCCGGCAATATTTTGAAACAATTTCAGGTGCGACACCATTATGCCAGCCGCCTTACTGACCGCTTCTTCAGGACGCATACTGCCATCTGTCCATACTTCCAGTGTCAGCTTGTCATAGTTGGTAACGTTACCGACACGAGTATCGGTTACGTTATAGTTGACACGTACAATGGGCGAGAAGATGGAGTCAATAGGAATAATCCCGATTACATGGTCGGGTTTTTTGTTTTTGTCAGCCGGTACATAACCTTTGCCTTTTTCCACCATGATTTCCATGCGGAGCTTGCCGCCCGCACCAACTGTTGCCAGGTGAAGGTCTTCGTTTAAGATGTCAATATCGGCGTCGGCTCTGATATCGCCGGCAGTGACTTCGCCTTCTTCAAACGCTTCGACCAATAAAACCTTGGGCTCGTCACTATGCATTTTCAGACACAGTTCTTTTAGGTTTAGAATAATGTCGGTGACATCCTCCCGAACCCCGGGAATAGTAGCAAATTCGTGAAGAACACCATCAATCTTCACCGAAGTTACAGCCGCACCAGGCAATGATGATAACAGTACCCTTCTTAAACTGTTGCCCAGCGTAATGCCAAAGCCCCGGTCAAGCGGTTCCCATACGAATTTACCATAACGGTTGTCTTCACTTACTTCCACTATTTCGATCTTCGGTTTTTCGATTTCAATCATCCGGAAAAAACCCTCCTCATTTGCGCAAACTCTTAGATTACGCCTCGCCACGGTTGAGGGCAGATTATCTCGAGTACAATTCTACAATTAGATGTTCCTGGATAGGAATATCAATTTCCTCCCGGGTGGGGTAGCGCGTAACTTTACCACTCATATCGGCAGCCGTAAGTTCGATCCAAGCTGGAGCTTGCTTATGACCAAGAGATTCAGCGATTTTCTTCATAATTGGTGATTCTTTGCTCTCTTCCCGTACGGCAACAACGCTGTCAGCTTTAACCAGGAAAGAGGGAATATCCACGCGGCGTCCATTAACATTAATTAAGCCATGACGCACCAGTTGTCTTGCCTGGTTGCGGCTTTCAGCCAGCCCTATGCGGTAAACAACATTGTCAAGTCTTCTTTCCAGCATAACCAACAGGTTTACGCCGGTAATGCCTTTTTGGCGCTCTGCTTTTTCAAAGTAGTTCCGGAATTGACGCTCAAGCACGCCGTAGATACGACGGGTTTTTTGTTTTTCCCGGAGCTGAATACCATATTCGGAAACTTTCTTGCGGGTTTGACCGGCGCCATGCTGGCCGGGTGCAAAACTGCGCCCTGTAAAGGAGCATTTATCGCTATAGCATCTATCGCCTTTAAGGTACAGTTTTGCACCTTCCCGGCGGCATAATCTACAAACAGGACCTGTATATTTAGCCATTCTTACCAAACACCTCCCAATTCCCTAAACTCTTCTTCTTTTCGGCGGACGGCATCCATTATGAGGAATGGGTGTGACGTCTTTTATCATGTTTACTTCCAGGCCGGCAGCCTGCAGTGACCGGATAGCAGCCTCGCGGCCGGCGCCAGGGCCTTTAACAAATACTTCGATTTGCTTAAGACCATGTTCCATAGCCGCCTTAGCAGCAGTTTCAGCAGCCATTTGCGCAGCAAACGGGGTGCTTTTACGCGAGCCTCTGAAGCCGAGGCCACCGGCGCTAGCCCAGGAGATAGCATTGCCTCTGGTATCAGTGATGGTTACGATGGTGTTGTTGAAAGTGGAACGGATATGGGCAACACCATGTTCTATATTTTTACGTTCTTTACGTTTAGGTCTGGCAACTTTTTTAGCAACCAATGGTTATCCCTCCTTTACTTCTTCTTCCTCGCGCCAACAGTCTTTTTCGGGCCTTTACGGGTACGGGCATTGGTCTTGGTACGCTGACCGCGTACTGGCAGACCCATGCGGTGCCGTTTGCCCCGGTAAGAGCCGATCTCAATGAGCCGCTTAATGTTAAGAGCTTCTTCACGACGAAGGTCACCCTCAACGCGATAGTTTTTATCAATGCTTTCACGGAGTTTGGCAACTTCTTCCTCAGTTAAATCCCGGGTACGGGTATCAGGATTGATCCCGGTCTTGGCAAGGATTTCTTTGGATATCGTCAGACCAATACCAAATATATATGTTAAAGCAATTTCAATGCGTTTGTCACGCGGTAAGTCTACACCGGCAATACGTGCCATGGTTTAATCCACCCCCTATCTTTTCATTAGCCTTGTTTTTGTTTATGTTTGGGATTTTCGCAAATCACCATTACTCTGCCATGTCGTTTAATGACTTTGCATTTTTCACATATAGGCTTAACCGATGGCCTTACTTTCATAATTAAACCTCCTTATCGTGTGCCCGCCGCCCGCCAGTCCGCGTTCGCACATCGACTTGACTAACGAACTTACGAACCCACAAACACATGCTATTTAAACCTATAGGTAATACGGCCGCGTTTTAAATCATATGGTGTAAGTTCAATGGTAACTTTATCACCTGGCAGAATCCGGATAAAATTCATACGGATTTTACCTGATACATGCGCCAATACAATATGACCGTTTTCCAGTTTTACCTGAAACATGGCGTTAGGCAACGCTTCAATGACCGTACCTTCTACTTCAATTACATCTTGTTTAGACATGAGCTATCCCTCCTCGTCCGCTTTTAACAGCTTATCTGGCACCCCGATGTGAGCGAGGGCCTGACGGAGTTCTTCATCAGTGGGTTTTAAACCGCCGGTTAAAGCTTCCGCCACATCGTTAGCGATAGAATGCCTTTTTACGTGCTTAACGTTCTTTTTCTTAGGGCTTATGACCTTACGTCCGCGTCCGTCAGCTATCAGAAGAGTTTGTGGCTTAGACCACCCTAGTACCACATAAGCATGACCTGCATCACGTCCTGCTAATGATACCACAATGTGCCCCGGGTTAATAGTTCCATCCGGCACAAGCCGTCTCCTCCTATAGTTTTGTTAATATTTCCGGACCATCGGCCGTGATGGCAATCGTGTGTTCAAAATGAGCCGAACGCTTGCCGTCAGCAGTCACTACTGTCCAGTTGTCGCTCAAGGTCTTAACCTCATGAGTCCCTGCGTTAATCATAGGCTCTATGGCTAATGTCATACCAGATTTTAAGCGCGGGCCGCGTCCAGGTAGCCCATAGTTAGGTATTTGCGGATCTTCGTGCATATTTCTGCCGATACCATGCCCGACGAAGTCACGCACTACCCCATAACCATGTTCTTCAGCGTAGGCTTGAATGCTATGCGAAACGTCACCTAAACGGCTGCCGGCAATAGCTTTCTCAATCCCTTTATATAGCGACTGTTCGGTAACTTCGATAAGTTTTCCGACTTCGGCATCCACGTCGCCTACCGGCACTGTAATCGCAGCATCGCCGCAATAGCCATTGATGATGGCACCGATGTCAATACTTACATTATCTCCATTTTTTAACCTTTTTAATCCAGGAATGCCATGAACTACCTCATCATTAACCGAGGCGCAAATGTTGCCGGGAAAGCCATGATACCCTTTAAAGGCCGGCTCTGCGCCCTTGCTTTTGATATACTGCTCAGCAATCCTGTCAAGCGCCAGTGTAGTGACATCAGGTTTTACCGCTTTTTTAACTTCAACAAGCGTCTCTGCCACTATCCGCCCGGCATCACGCAGGTAGTTTAATTCCCTTTGTGATTTTAATATGATCATACTTGCCCGCCTCTCAGGCTATTGACAATGTCTTGCAGGACATCATCGATGGGCTGCAAACCGTTGATTTCGGTGTACAGGCCTTTGTCCTGATAGTACTCAATCAGCGGCTGGGTTTGCGTCTGATATACCGCCAGACGGTGAGTCACTGTTTCTTCCCGGTCGTCATCACGCTGATATAGCTCACCACTGCACTTATCACACACACCGATCGCTTGCGGGGCATTGAAGGTTACATGGTAGGTAGCGCCACAGCTTTTGCAAATCCGCCGCCCGGTCATACGGCCAACCAGCTCAGACCCCGGGGCAGTAATATTGATAACCCGGTCAAGTTTGATGATAAGTTCGGTCAGGGTGCGGTCAAGGGCCTCGGCCTGGGCGATGGTGCGGGGGAAACCGTCAAGGATAAATCCCGTCTTGCAGTCGTCTTTAGCCAAACGTTCTTTTACTATGCCGATGGTCACACTGTCTGGCACCAACTGTCCGCCATCCATGCAGGCTTTCGCCTGTTTGCCAAGCGCAGTGCCCTCTTTGACGGCCGCCCGGAACATATCACCGGTTGAGATGTGGGGAATTTTAAAGTTTTCTACCAGTTTGGCCGCCTGCGTGCCTTTGCCGGCACCAGGCGGACCCATTAAGAGAATAAACATGACCACTTACCTCCTACTTCATGAAGCCTTGGTAGTGGCGCATGAGTACCAGCGCCTCTATTTGCTTCATGGTATCCAGAGCCACACCTACTACGATTAAGAGGGCAGTACCGCCAAAGTATACCCCTTGGACGTTGGTTACTGCACCAACAAAATTCGGCAGTATTGCGATTATGGCCAGGAAGATTGATCCGGCCAGAGTAATTCTGGTCATAACCCGGTCTAAATAATCGGCGGTAGGTTTACCCGGCCTGATACCGGGAATAAACCCGCCGTGTTTTTTCATGTTCTCTGCCATATCTGATATGTTCATAGTAACCGCAGTGTAGAAGTACGTAAAAAACACGATTAGCAGCGCATACAACACCGTTTGCACCGGCGTGCCCCACGCAAACCACCCTGCCACTGTTTTTACCCAGGGTACTTCAATAAACTGGGCAATAGTTACCGGGAACATCAGCACAGATGACGCAAAGATTATCGGAATAACACCCGCTTGGTTAACCTTAAGCGGTATATGCGTGGAATGACCGCCATACATTTTCCGGCCAACTACCCGCTTGGCATACTGCACGGGGATGCGGCGCTGACCTTGCTGTATCGCGATTACGAAAACAATCATAGCAAGAGCGATGATCAGGAACAGAAAGACGTTGAAAATATTAATTGTGCCGGCGCTGACATATTCATACATTGTATACAGGCCGCTGGGAAGACTGGAAACGATACCGGCAAAGATAATGAGTGATATGCCATTACCAATACCTTTTTCAGTGATCTGTTCACCCAACCACATAAGAAAAGTCGTACCTGCAGTCAATGTTAGCGCTACAAGTAATATGGAGCCAATACCTGGGTTAATAATTGCTGCTTTTAGACCGAATGCCATTCCTATTGCCTGGATAAAGCCAAGACCAACAGTACCATACCGGGTAATCTGGGTAATTTTCTTGCGGCCCTCATCGCCTTCTTTGGCCCATTGTTCGAATTTCGGCACAACTACGGTGAGTAGCTGCATAATAATCGAAGCATTGATGTAGGGGGTAATACTCATGGCAAATATGGAGAATTTGCTCAAAGCACCGCCGGAAAACAGATCTAGCAGCCCAAACAGATTACCGCTGGTAAACAGCTGCTCGATAACGGCGGCGTTTACTCCCGGTACCGGGATATGTGTACCCAACCTGAATACCAAGAACATGACCAAGGTGAAAGCAATTTTTTGCCTCAGTTCAGTAATCCGAAAAATGTTCGAGAGCTGTGACAGCAATTAAATCACCTCGACTGTACCGCCGGCAGCCTGAATTTTTTCAGCGGCCGACTTAGTAAAGCCATTGGCTTTAACGGTTAAAGCCTTGGTAAGCTCGCCATTGCCCAGAATTTTAAGACCATCAAGCACTTTTTTGACTACACCGGCATCTACCAACGCTTCCAGATCCACAACCGCACCGTTGTCAAAACGGTTGAGAACTTCCACGTTAATCTCGCTGTATTGTTTAGCGAAGATATTGGTAAAGCCGCGTTTCGGCAGTCTTAAGTACAAGGGCTTTTGGCCGCCTTCAAAACCTGGACGCACACCGCCGCCGGCACGGGCATTCTGACCTTTATGGCCTTTACCGGCAGTTTTGCCAAGACCGGAACCAAGACCGCGGCCGATACGGGTGCGAACCTTTTTTGAACCAGGCGCTGGAGCTAATTCATGTAATTTCATTAACAGCACCTCCTTGAACTAATATATTGGTTATTGTTGTTTGCTTTATTCTGCAACTGTTTCTACGGTAACAAGGTGTTCTACCTTGCGAACCATACCCTTGATTGCCGCACTATCTTCCTTGACTACAGTGCTGTTGGTTTTCCTGAGGCCCAATGCAGCTACTGTTGCACGTTGGTCTTCAGGTCTGCCAATCAGACTGCGAGTTAAAGTAATTTTAAGCTTCGCCATTGTGTTACCTCCTTAACCCAACAGTTCCTGAACGGTTTTGCCACGCAGGCTGGCAACCTCTTCAGCCCGTTTAAGCTGGCTGAGACCGGCAATGGTAGCCCGGACCATATTGTTGGCGTTAGACGAACCAAGCGATTTAGTCAGGATGTCGTGAATACCGGCAAGTTCAAGCACAGCACGGGCTGGGCCGCCGGCGATTACGCCTGTGCCTTCGGAAGCAGGCTTTAATAACACTCTGCCAGCGCCAAACTCACCCAAGATTTGATGAGGAATAGTGGTGCCGACAATGGGAACCTTAATCAGGCTTTTTTTAGCGTCTTCCACGCCTTTACGGATAGCTTCCGGTACTTCAGCAGCTTTGCCTAAACCGAAGCCTACATGGCCGTTGCCATCGCCGACAACTACCAGAGCGCTGAAAGAAAAACGCCTGCCGCCTTTTACTACCTTGGCGACCCGGTTAATGAATACCACTTTTTCTTTAAGATCAAGACCGGTGTAATCAATTCTGGCCATTTATTTCCCTCCTTTTCTTAGAATTCAAGTCCGGCTTCGCGAGCAGCAGCAGCCAGGGCGGCGATGCGGCCGTGATAGATATAGCCGGCACGATCAAATACCACTTTCGTGATTCCTTTTTCCAGGGCCCGCTTGGCGATTGCCTCGCCTACAGCTTTAGCCGCATCAATGTTACCACCATACTCAACCTGTAAGTCTTTATCAAGGGTACTGGCCGCTACTAAAGTAGTGCCATTTTTATCGTTGATAATCTGAGCATAAATATGCTTCAAACTACGGAATACGTTGAGACGAGGGCGTTCGATGCTGCCGTTCAGAGTCTTCCGGGCTCTCAGTTGACGCTTTTGACGCCCGATGTTTTTACTTGGTTTACGCAGCAAGGTGTTCACTCCTTTCGCTTGAATTACCTCTGACAAGTTTATTTCTTGCCTTTACCGCCAGCTTTACCAACTTTGCGGCGAACAACTTCCCCTTCATACTTGACCCCTTTGCCTTTGTACGGTTCTGGTTCGCGATAGCCGCGGATTTTTGCAGCAAGTGCGCCGACAGCTTCTTTGTCAATACCAGAAACAACAATACGGTTAGGTGCCGGAACGTCAATTGCCAGACCTGCCGGCGGCTCAACCTCCAGTGGATGCGAGAAGCCTAAGGTGAGGGCCAGTTTCTGACCGGATTTAGCGGCACGGTAACCTACACCGGCAATTTCCAGAGTCTTTGCAAAGCCTTTAGTTACGCCTGTTACCATATTGCTGACAAGGGTCCGGGTTAACCCGTGGAGCGAACGGTGTTGCTTGTTATCTGTAGGCCGTTTGACGTTAATGATATCGCCTTCCCTTTCGATAATCATATCGGGATGGAGTTGGCGGGTCAGCTCGCCTTTCGGGCCTTTGACTGTTATCAGGTTGCTGTCGCCGATGGTTACGGTAACACCAGCAGGAACAGTGATGGGACTCCTACCAATTCTAGACATGTTGCACCTCCTGTTTTCGTGGGCTCGCTACGTTCGCATGTTCGATAATTCGGCTTACGTTGACTTTGCTATGCAAGCCAAATGTATGGTTTCTCGAACCTTCGAACCTCGACTCAGCGAACTCGCGATTTTTACCAAACGTATGCCAGTACTTCGCCGCCAAGACCTTCTTTACGGGCGGCTTTATCGCTCATAATGCCTTTAGATGTTGAGATAATCGCAATTCCGAGACCGCCCAGTACGCGGGGCAGCTGTTCTTTCTTAGCGTAAACGCGCAGACCGGGCTTAGAAATGCGCTTAATGCCAGTAATTACTTTTTCGCGGTTCGGCCCGTATTTAAGGCTAACCCGCAGCATTCCCTGTTTGCCATCTTGCAGTGTGTCGTAGTCTCTGATAAAACCTTCGTCTTTCAGAATCTGGGCTACGGCTTTCTTGATGTTGGATGCTGGAATCTCGACTTTATCGTGAAAAACCGAGTTGGCGTTGCGAATGCGAGTAAGCATGTCGGCAATCGGATCGGTCATTACCATGGTTTAGAACCCCCTTCCTATATGTTGCTGCTTACCAGCTTGCCTTTGTTACTCCAGGAATGGCGCCTTTGTAGCTCAGTTCCCGGAAACAAATCCGGCACATTTCAAATTTGCGCATATATCCGTGCGGACGACCACATATTTTGCAGCGATTGTACTTACGCACTTTAAATTTAGGCTCGTTTTTCCATTTCTCAATTAAAGCCTTTTTGGCCACCGAATTCCCTCCTTTTTATCCACTGTTGACTATAAACAGGTTTCAGCCGCAAGACGCTGCCGCGCCGCGGCTCAGACAATGTCCTGAAACTTACGACGCAGGTGGGCGTCACCGGGCAGAAGTCTTATGCCGTAAACGGCATCCCCATCAATCGTAACAGTTCTCTGGCTTCTTCATCAGTCTTGGCTGTGGTAACAATGATGATATCCATGCCGCGTATCTTATCTACTTTATCGTAGTCGATCTCGGGAAAAATCAGTTGTTCTTTAATACCCAGTGTGTAATTGCCGCGTCCGTCAAAGGATTTAGGGCTTATACCGCGGAAGTCACGTACCCGTGGCAGCGAGATGTTGAAGAGTTTGTCAAGGAATTGGTACATCCGCTCGCCGCGCATGGTTACCTTAGCACCAATCGGCATACCCTCACGGATTTTAAAAGCAGCGATGGATTTCTTAGCTTTGGTGATTACCGGTTTCTGCCCGGAAATCATTGTCATATCGCCTACTGCGGCGTCGAGAACTTTGGGGTTGCCAACTGCTTCACCGACCCCCATATTGATTACTACTTTCTCGACTTTAGGAATCTCCATAACATTTTTGTAACCAAACTTTTCCATCATCGCTTTAGTTACTTCATTTATATATTTTTCTTTAAGCCTTGTAGCCATAAGTTAACCTCCTTTCAGGGAAGATGGTTTTTACTTGTCTTTATCGATAACTTCACCGCAGTGTTTGCAGGCACGGGCAAATGCGCCGCCGGCAACCTGGGCTTTTTTAATACGGGTAGGTTTGCTGCATGCCGGACATACCAGCATAACTTTGGCAGAAGCAAGCGGCGCTTCTTTTACCAGAATACCGCCTTGAGGCGCTTTTTGGCTGGGTTTTGTGTGGCGTTTTACTTTATTGATACCTTCTACCACAACCTTGCCTTTTTTAGGCAGCGCTTCTACGATCTTACCTTGTTTGCCTTTATCTTTACCAGACAACACAACAACTTTATCGCCTTTTTTTACATGCAATTTTTGGGCTTCGGACACTCCGGACACCTCCTTAATCTAGATAACCTCAGGCGCCAGTGAGATAATTTTCATGAAATCTTTGTCCCTGAGTTCGCGGGCAACAGGTCCAAATATCCGTGTACCTCTCGGGCTTTTATCTTCTTTTATAACAACGGCAGCGTTTTCATCAAACTTGATGTACGAACCGTCCGGACGACGTAATCCCTTACTGGAACGAACAACAACGGCTTTAATTACATCGCCTTTCTTGACAACGCCACCGGGTGTAGCGTCTTTAACAGCGGCCACGATAACGTCGCCAATGTTGGCATAGCGGCGATATGAGCCGCCCAGTACGCGGATGCACATAATTTGCTTTGCGCCGGTATTATCAGCAACATTCAGTATACTCTGTTGTTGAATCATAGTGCTTATCCTCCTTCCTTATGTGACTCGATGCCAGCTTAAGACCTCGAGCTTTAGAAGCTTGCTTGACTGTGCGGAACAACTATCTTGCTCTCTCGAGAACTTCCACCACACGCCAGCGTTTTTCCTTAGACAGCGGGCGGGTTTCCATGATTTTAACGGTATCACCAACATGGCTTTCGTTATTCTCATCATGAGCTTTAAACTTTACCGTTTGTTTAACTGATTTATGATACAGCGGATGACGTACCAAACGCTCAACCGCGATGACTACAGTTTTGTCCATTTTATCGCTAACTACTTTACCGATCCGGACTTTACGCTCATTTCTTTCAACGGTCACTCTGCATTGCCTCCCTTCATACTCACTAACATGGTCCATTACTGAGCCTTAAGTTCACGCTGGCGCTGAACAGTTTTAATGCGGGCAATTGTTTTCTTGACGGCCGGAATCCGCATCGGGTTATCCAGCTGGCCGGTAGCATGTTGGAACCGCAGGTTAAACAGTTCTTCTTTCAGCTTCGTAAAATTTTGCTCAAGTTCGGCTGCACTCATATCGCGGATATCTTTAGCCTTCATTTACTTCACCACCTGCTTTAGCATTGACACCAGGTGCGTCCATGTCCAAATCCGCGGTTTCCTCCCGCGTAACGAACTTGGTCTTAATCGGCAGTTTGTGAGCAGCAAGACGCATTGCTTCACGCGCTGTTTCTTCCGGCACGCCATCCATTTCAAACATGACGCGGCCGGGTTTCACGACAGCAACCCAGTATTCCGGTGAGCCTTTACCACTACCCATGCGGGTTTCGGCGGGCTTAGCAGTAATCGGTTTATCAGGAAATATTTTTATCCAGACTTTACCGCCACGCTTAATGTAACGGGTCATGGCAATACGGGCTGCTTCAATCTGCCGGTTGGTAATCCAAGCCGGTTCAAGAGCGACCAGGCCGAACTCACCGTGAGAAACCATATTGCCTTTAGTGGCTTTGCCTTTCATCCGTCCGCGAAATTGCTTGCGGTGTTTCACTCTCTTAGGAATCAGCATTATTTCTCGCCCCCTTCAACGGCGGCAGCGGCGACAACAGTCTTTTTAGCCTCAGGCAGGATTTCACCCTTGTAAATCCAGACTTTTACACCGATCCGGCCATAGGTGGTATGAGCTTCGGCAGTGCCGTAATCAATATCGGCCCGCAAGGTGTGCAGGGGAATACTGCCTTCACGGTAGCTTTCGGTACGGGCAATTTCAGCGCCGCCTAAACGACCGCCGACCATTACCTTAATCCCTTTGGCGCCCATACGGATGGTACGGGTTACCGATTGCTTCATTGCCCGGCGGAAAGCAATACGTTTCTCAAGCTGAGCGGCAATGTTTTCAGCGACCAAAGTCGCATCAAGTTCGGCTTGCTTAATCTCGGCAATATTGACTTCAATATTTTTGCCGGTAAGGTCTTTCAGCCATCTCTTAATGTTTTCAATGCCACTGCCGCCACGACCAATCACCATACCAGGCTTAGCAGTGTGAATAGTAACTTTAACCCGGTTAGCCGCACGTTCAATAATGATTTGCGACACATTGGAAGTATAAAGTTTTTCTTTCAGCATATCACGCATTTTAATATCTTCATGCAAATTTTTTGCATAATCTTTGTCGGCATACCATTTCGCATCCCAGGTTTTCACAATGCCAAGACGAAGACCATGCGGATTAACTTTTTGACCCACTAAATTTCCCTCCTTCGTCGTTAGCTTATCTTTCTTTCACAACCAATGTTACATGGCTGGTACGCTTTAAAATTTTGAACGCCTGCCCGCGTGAGCGCGGATGAATACGTTTCAAGGTTGGCCCCTGATCAACAAACGCCTGTGACACATAGAGAGCATCAACATTCAGGTCATAGTTGTGTTCAGCATTAGCGATAGCTGATTTCAGCACTTTTTCCAGAACTTCCGCTCCAACTTTCGGAGTGTATTTTAAAATCGCAAAAGCCTCGCCCACATTTTTGCCGCGAATTAAGTCAATCACGATGCGGATTTTGCGGGGTGCAATGCGAATATGTCTGGCAATTGCTTTAGCTTCCATATATTTAACCCCCTTCCGGCCTCTAATCCCGGATTTTTGCAAAGCGTATGTTATCTTACCCCAGTGGACCGTTCAGAGCCGCTGTGGCCTTTATAAGTCCGCGTCGGCGCAAATTCGCCAAGTTTATGGCCAACCATGTCTTCGGTAACATATACCGGCACATGTTTGCGGCCGTCATGGACAGCCAGGGTGTGGCCGACAAAGGTTGGCAGTATCGTCGAGCTGCGCGACCAGGTCTTAATAACCTTTTTATCATTTTTAGCATTGAGCGCGTCAATTTTCTTGATCAGGCTTTCATGCACATAAGGTCCTTTTTTAATTGATCTTGACACTTAAATAGCCTCCTTTCGCTTCGTTAGCGGATTCGTTAATTCGTGAATTCGCCCTACGGCCAATCCTCTCGAACAACCGAACCTCGACCTATCGATCAATCGAAATTACTTCCGTTTCTTAACAATCAGCTTGTCAGAAGCTTTGCTTCTCCGGGTTTTCGCACCCATTGCGCATTTGCCCCACGGAGTAACCGGATGTTTCCGACCGATAGGCGAACGGCCTTCACCACCGCCATGCGGATGGTCAATCGGGTTCATTGCGACACCGCGGTTAGCAGGACGGATACCGAGCCAACGCGAACGGCCGGCTTTCCCGATGGTGATATTTTCATGTTCAAGGTTGCCTACCTGACCGATAGTAGCCCGGCAGTTAATATGAACTTTACGCAGCTCGCCTGATGGCAGTCTGAGGAGTGCATGGGTGCCTTCCTTTGCCATAAGCTGGGCGGAAGCACCGGCTGAGCGAACCATCTGGCCGCCTTTGCCGATTTTCAGTTCAATATTATGCAGTTGGGTACCTACCGGGATATTTTTAAGGGCCAGAGCATTGCCTGGCTTGATATCAGCCTCAGGACCGCTCATGATGGTATCGCCCACCTTAAGACCGTTAGGTGCAAGAATATAACGTTTCTCGCCGTCAGCATAGTTTAACAGAGCAATCCGGGCTGAGCGGTTAGGATCATATTCAATCGATGCAATCTTGGCAGGAATACCGTCTTTATTGCGCTTGAAGTCAATCACACGGTATAGGCGCTTATGACCGCCGCCCTGATGCCGCACAGTCAAACGGCCTTGCTGATTGCGACCGGCGTGTTTTTGGAGACGCTCGGTCAAAGAACGCTCGGGACGATCTGTGGTAAGGTCCGAAAAATCGGCTACCGTCATAAATCTTCTGCCAGGAGCGTATGGTTTAAAACTTTTAACTGGCATGTGTGCCCCTCCTTTTTAGGAAATTGTGGTTATACACCTTCAAAGAATTCAATGCGCTCGCCGGGAGCCAGTTTAACAATGGCCTTTTTAAAGTCCGGCCGTTTACCGGCATTTTTGCCCATGCGCTTGGTCTTGCCCATTACCCGGAGGGTATTGACATCAAGAACTCTGACTTTGAAGATTTGTTCAACAGCTTGACGAATTTCAATCTTATTGGCAGTTAAAGGCACAATAAAAGTGTATTTGTTGTCAGCCATCATACTTGTGGTTTTTTCGGTAATGTACGGCTTAATGAGTATATCGCGCAGGTTTGCCATTATGCCAGCACCTCCTCAATCTTGGCGACTGCATCTTTGGTTACCAGCACCTTATCATGATGAAGCAGGTCGAATACATTCAGGCCCATGGTATTGATGGCTTTAACACCAGGAATATTACGGGATGATTTTACAACATTGTCATTCTGATCAACCGTGATAATCAGGGCCTTATTATCGCTGGCCTCAAAATTACCAAGGAATTTTACGACGTCTTTGGTTTTGGGTGCAGCAAAGTTAATGTCTTCGACAACCAGTAAGCCGCCATCATTCACCTTGGCTGTCAAGGCTGATTTAATCGCCAAACGGCGCACTTTCCGGGGCATACTGAACTTATAGCTCCGCGGATGCGGTCCGAAGGCGACACCGCCACCTACCCATAATGGAGATCTGATGCTGCCGGCCCGTGCCCGGCCGGTACCTTTTTGTTTCCAGGGTTTTCTACCGCCACCGCGTACCATAGATCTGGTCTTCGTTGCGTGAGTGCCCTGACGTTGGCTCGCCAACTGCATAACAACAACCTGATGGACAACGGCTTCATTTATCTCTACGCCAAATACGCTATCATTAAGTTCTATTTCACCGGTCTTTGCACCGGTCATATCATATACTGCCACTTTCGGCATATAGCACATCCTCCTTTCGATGCTCGCAACCTGCTCTTTACGTTACCGTAAAGAAAGCAAGCTGCGATTACTTAGTGGGTTTTACCGTATTCTTTACAATGATCAGACTGCCTTTAGGTCCGGGAACAGCACCTTTAACCAATAAAAGGTTGCGGGGTACATCTATGCGGACTACCTGCAGGCGTTGAACAGTTACTTTCTGTCCGCCCATACGGCCGGGAAGTTTCTTGCCTTTGAATACCTTGCCGCCGCCGCCGCTCATCCGGGAACCAATAGTACCGGGCTCACGATGGGATTTGGAACCGTGGGCCATAGGTCCGCGTTTAAAGTTATGTCTTTTAATGCCGCCGGCAAAGCCTTTACCTTTAGCAGTGCCAGTTACATCAATCAATTCACCTTCACTGAAGACATCAGCGCTCAGAACTTGACCTACTGTATATTCAGAGGCTCCAGGCAGACGCAGTTCACGGATAAATTTCACCGGTTTGACGTTGGCTTTTGCAAAGTGACCCTGCAAAGGTTTGGTAACTTTCTTTTCTTTGACAGCGCCAAAACCAAGCTGCACTGCATTGTAGCCATCATTTTCAACGGTTTTGTTTTGCACTACGACATTGGGGCCGGCTTCAATTACAGTAACCGGAATAACTTTACCCTCAGCCGTAAAGATTTGGGTCATACCCAGTTTTTTACCTAAAATTCCTTTAGCCATTATCGCACCTCCTCCTACAGCTTGATTTCAATGTCCACACCAGCCGGCAAGTCGAGACGCATTAAGGCATCTACCGTCTTGGGGGTTGGCTCCAGGATGTCAATAAGACGTTTATGGGTCCGCATTTCGAATTGTTCGCGGGAGTCTTTATTGACATGGGGTGAACGCAGAATAGTAAAGATGTTTTTCTCGGTAGGAAGCGGAATAGGACCGGAAACCATAGCGCCGGTACGTTTTGCGGTTTCAACAATCTTAGCCGCACTTTGGTCAAGCGCCTTGTGGTCATACGCCTTAAGGCGGATTCTGATTTTTTGTTGTTTAGCCATATATTTATTCCTCCTTATCGCCCAGTTTCTCTGAACGGACATTCTCGGTGGAAATTTCCCCGCGCGTGCGGGCCACCTTCCACGTCATCGCCGGTCAATATCCCGGCAAAAGGCGGCTATTGCCGCCCTTGCCGGATATTATATTTTAACTATTCAACAACCGCAGTTACAACGCCGGCACCAACGGTGCGGCCGCCTTCACGGATTGCAAAACGCAGGCCTTCTTCAATAGCGATCGGGGTAATCAGGGCGATGTCCATTTGAATGTTGTCGCCAGGCATTACCATTTCCACGCCTTCCGGCAGGGTAACAACACCGGTTACGTCCGTTGTCCGGAAGTAGAACTGCGGACGGTAGCCGTTAAAAAACGGGGTATGACGGCCGCCTTCTTCTTTCGACAGTACATATACTTCCGATTTGAATTTGGTGTGCGGTTTAATCGAACCTGGTTTTGCCAGTACCTGGCCCCGTTCGATTTCTTTCCGGTCAACACCACGCAGCAGGGCACCGATATTATCCCCGGCCACGGCCGAATCCAGCAGCTTACGGAACATTTCTACGCCCGTTACTACGGTTGATTTCGGTTTTTCTGTCATACCTACGATTTCGATGGTATCACTGACTTTTACTACACCCCGCTCTACACGGCCGGTTGCTACTGTACCCCGGCCGGTAATGGTAAATACGTCTTCCACCGGCATCAGGAACGGTTTATCAGTGGCCCGTTCCGGCGTCGGGATGTAGCCGTCAACTTTGTCCATCAGTTCATGAATCTTGCCGCACCATTCGCATTCGCGCTTGGCGCAGCCGCAGTTAAGTACTTTTACTGCCGAACCGCTCACTACCGGAATGTCGTCACCGGGGAATTCGTAGCTGGAAAGCAGTTCGCGCACTTCCATTTCCACCAGTTCCATCAACTCCGCGTCATCAACCAGATCCGCTTTGTTCAGGAACACAACCATGGCCGGTACGCCTACCTGGCGGGACAGCAGGATGTGTTCACGGGTCTGCGGCATCGGGCCGTCAGCGGCCGATACAACCAGGATGGCGCCGTCCATTTGGGCGGCCCCGGTGATCATGTTTTTAACATAGTCCGCATGGCCCGGGCAGTCAACATGCGCATAGTGGCGGGCAGGAGTTTCATATTCCACGTGGGCGGTGTTGATGGTAATACCGCGTTCTCTTTCTTCCGGTGCTTTATCGATTTGATCATAGGCCATGAACTCGGCGCCGCCGTGTTTGGCCAGCGTCATGGTAATTGCGGCAGTCAGCGAGGTTTTGCCATGGTCAACGTGACCAATTGTACCAATGTTAACATGGGGTTTGTTTCTTTCAAACTTTTTCTTAGCCATTTTCGAGTGTTACCTCCTATATTTCTTAGTATTATTTTCAGACCGGGGAATCGTTTAGTGATAATTATGCACCTTTGTTTTTAGAAGCGATAACTTCGGCAATTGTCTTGGGAACCTCTTCATAGTGGTCAAATTCCATGGAGTAGTTGCCACGGCCCTGCGTCTTGGAACGAAGGTCAGTCGAATAACCGAACATTTCCGAAAGCGGCACAAATGATTTAATCGCTTGCGCACCGGAACGGGTTTCCATCCCTTCGATACGGCCACGACGGGAGTTTAAGTCGCCGATAACGTCGCCCATATATTCTTCAGGAACAATAACTTCCACTTTCATGTAGGGTTCAAGGATAACCGGTGCAGCCTTGGCGCAGCCAGCCTTGAAACCCATCGAGCCGGCAATTTTGAAAGCCATTTCCGATGAGTCAACATCGTGGTAGGAACCGTCGAAAACGGTTACTTTAATGTCAACCATCGGATAGCCGGCAGATACGCCTGTATCCATAGCTTCTTTGACGCCAGCCTCAATCGGGTTGATGTATTCTTTGGGAATAGCACCACCAACAACTTTGTTTTCAAAGACAAAACCCTGGCCTGGTTCAAGCGGTTCAATCTGCAGCCAGCAATGTCCGTATTGGCCACGGCCACCGGACTGGCGGACAAACTTACCCTCGGATTTAACAGTTTTGCGGATCGTCTCGCGGTAAGCAACCTGAGGTTTACCCACATTGCACTCAACCTTGAATTCTCTGAGCATCCGGTCAACAATAATTTCGAGATGTAGTTCACCCATACCCGAGATGATGGTTTGACCGGTTTCCTGATCGGTATGCATCCGGAAGGTCGGATCTTCTTCCGCCAGGCGATTAAGCGCTACGCCCATTTTTTCCTGATCGGCTTTAGTCTTAGGCTCGACAGCTATATGGATAACCGGGTCCGGAAACACCATTGATTCAAGTATGATAATATTTTTATCGTCGCACAGGGTATCACCGGTTGTAGTATCTTTGAGACCTACAGCAGCGGCAATGTCCCCCGTGTAAACGATTTCGATCTCTTCACGGTGGTTGGCATGCATCTGGAGAATCCGGCCGATACGTTCCCGTTTTCCTTTTGTGGAGTTGTACACATACGAGCCGGAAGCTAGTTTGCCGGAATATACGCGGAAGAAAGCGAGTTTCCCCACATAAGGATCAGCCATAATCTTAAACGCCAGTGCCGAAAACGGAATACTATCATCGGCTTTACGCTCGTCTTCCTCGCCGGTATCTGGCTTAACACCTTTGATGGCCGGAATATCAGTGGGAGCAGGCATATAAGCGACAACAGCATCCAGCAGAGGCTGAACGCCTTTGTTTTTGTAGGATGAGCCGCAAAGTACCGGTGTCATTTTGCAGGCAATAGTAGCGCGGCGAATTCCTGATTTGATCTCATCAATGGTGAGTTCTTCACCCTCAAGATATTTCATCATCAGTTCATCGTCGCTTTCAGCAACGGCATCCAGCAGGTTCTGGCGGTAAAGCTCTGCATTCTCCAGCATATCCTCAGGAATCTCTGTTGATTCGCTCACTTTCCCCAGGTCGTCAGTATACATAACTGCCTTCATTTCAATAAGATCAACGAAACCCTTGAAGGTATCTTCAAAACCGATTGGCAGTTGGATTGGCACGGCAAACGCGCCCAAACGACTTTTCATCATATCAACAACCCGGTAGAAATCAGCACCGGTGATGTCCATTTTATTAACATATGCCATACGGGGAACGCCGTATTTATCAGCTTGACGCCACACTGTCTCCGACTGAGGCTCTACGCCGCCTTTAGCGCAAAATACCGCAACCGAGCCATCAAGTACCCTGAGTGAACGTTCTACTTCAACTGTAAAGTCCACGTGTCCTGGTGTGTCAATGATGTTTATACGATGCCCGTCCCATTGGGCTGTAGTGGCCGCAGAGGTAATGGTTATACCCCTTTCTTGTTCTTGCACCATCCAGTCCATAGTCGCAGCGCCATCATGCACTTCACCAATTTTGTGTACTCTGCCGGTATAAAACAGTATGCGTTCAGTCGTAGTGGTCTTGCCAGCGTCTATATGCGCCATGATGCCGATGTTCCGCGTCTTTTCAAGTGGAAACTTTCGGGCCACTATTTTCACTCCTTAGTATCGCGGGGTCCGCTATTTGTCAGGTTTGAGTCAAAGACGGGTTGCTTACGCAACCCCGTTCAATTCCCGCACGCGAACTCCGTACTTCGAATTTTACCAGCGGTAATGGGCAAAAGCCTTGTTGGCTTCAGCCATTTTATGTGTATCTTCACGTTTCTTAACAGATGCGCCGGTATTGTTGGCAGCATCCATCAATTCTGAAGCAAGGCGTTCGTGCATGGTCTTTTCACCGCGCAGCCGCGAATAATTAACCAACCAGCGAATACCAAGCGACATTTTACGGTCAGGCCGTACTTCTACTGGCACTTGATAGTTGGCTCCACCCACACGGCGAGCCCGGACTTCAAGAACCGGCATAACATTTTTCAACGCTGTTTCAAAAACATCCATTGGATCTTTACCGGTTTTGGCACGAATCGCCTCAAATGCGTCATATACAATGTTTTCAGCAACACCTTTTTTGCCGTCATACATCAATTTATTGATAAATCTGGTTACCAGCTTGGAGCTATATACCGGATCCGGCAATACATCCCGCTTGGGAACAGCACCTTTTCTTGGCATCAGTATCCCTCCTTTTCCAAAACTCTACAACTGTTCTTGCAATTACTTCTTAGCTACGGCCTTTTTGGCACCGTATTTCGAACGGCCCTGGCTGCGTTTGGCAACACCGGCAGTATCAAGAGC
Source organism: Sporomusa termitida (assembly GCF_007641255.1). Lineage (NCBI taxonomy): Bacteria > Bacillati > Bacillota > Negativicutes > Selenomonadales > Sporomusaceae > Sporomusa > Sporomusa termitida. The sequence continues at coordinate 51,521 of NZ_CP036259.1, read as the reverse complement.
ACCGCGAACAATGTGATAACGTACGCCTGGCAAATCTTTGACCCTGCCACCACGGATAAGCACAACTGAGTGTTCCTGCAGATTGTGACCAATACCCGGAATATAGGCGGTTACTTCAATGCCGTTAGTTAAGCGTACACGGGCTACTTTGCGAAGTGCAGAGTTCGGTTTTTTCGGAGTAGTTGTATATACTCTCGTGCATACGCCACGTTTTTGTGGACATTCTTTAAGTGCAGGTGCAGTCGATTTTTGAATCAGTTGCTCCCGGCTTTTGCGCACTAGCTGACTAATTGTTGGCATTTTTTAAGCGCACCTCCTTCCCCAATCTCGTTATTTATTATTAAAAACCTCATCTGCCGGTTTCAGCAGGTAAAGTTATTAACGACTCGTCCGTGTTAACTGCTATTTTAAAACAGCCACAGCCGCAGCGCCTACGGCAATGCTGCAGGCCTTCCCCAGTTCACTCATCGTCGCTGTTTCATCAACCAACACAGCTTTTTGATTACACAGATGCGCTAGCGGTGCTACCACCCGGCGATCAGCATCAACCGCAAGATACACCTTGGCGGCCAGACCTTTTTCCACAGCCCGCGCTGTTTGTTTAGCACCAATGGCTTTATTGGCGGTCTTTAAACCGGCAAGTTCCTCACTGTTCACATCGCCAACTCCTTTGGATAAATAGCACTGTTCACAAGACACTCTAATATATTAACATTTGGAATTCCAAATGTCAATAAACTATTAGAGTTTCTGCATATTTTTAAACACACTAAACCGGGTGTATCAAATCCACTATTTACCACTCATTAGTAGTGCCCTCATGGGCCTGGTTTATACTTCTTTTTGCCGCTGATGGCTGTCTTATTTAACTGCTTCTATTATATATGAAGCAATTCTGCGCCAGTGATTTATTGGTTTGTTAAAGAATACAGGCACGGGGCTGTATTCAGGGCACACTTAGCTGATAATGGCTGCAGCACCAAACATAAAACCAGCAGCAAAATCAGCAGGGCTTTATAGACCGGCCGCCGCCTACGCTTAGCTGCCACTTGCTGCCTGGCTAATTCGTAGATAAAATACACCTGCGACACCTCTTTCCACAATTGCTTTTACTTTCTATATCGACTACCCGGCAAAGCATTTACATAGGTTAATAGTCTCAAATATATAAAAGAAATTCTGATGGCGCAAGTGCGGCGGTTGGTGTTCAGCAGTCTTTTATAATACAAAAAGACCGGGATGATGATCCACCATCCCAGTCTTTCGCTACTAGCCAAGCTACTTCCTATTCACCGGCTAATTCTTCGTGTTCCAATAGTGCTGCCGGTTGTTTGAGCCGGACGTTGCGGTAACGGCTCATACCGGTGCCGGCCGGAATCAGCTTGCCGATAATTACATTTTCTTTCAGTCCCAGGAGCGGATCGACTTTGCCTTTAATAGCAGCTTCGGTCAATACACGTGTCGTTTCCTGGAAAGACGCCGCCGACAAGAAGGAGTCGGTAGCCAGTGATGCCTTGGTAATCCCCAGCAGAATAGGCCTGGCAATAGCCGGTTCGCCGCCGGCTTCAATCGCTTTGGCGTTTTCTTCCTCAAAGGTATTCAAATCAATATATTCACCAGGAAGAACGTCGGTATCGCCGGCTTCCTCTACTTTGACCTTATGCATCATCTGGCGGACCATAACTTCAATATGCTTATCGTTAATTTCAACGCCCTGAGATTTATATACTTTTTGGACCTCATAAACAAGATAGCGCTGAGTAGCTTTTAAACCGCTGACCCGCAGAATATCATGGGGGTTTACCGCGCCTTCGGTCAGGCGGTCGCCGGCTTCCACGTTTTGCCCGTCGCTGACAATAAGTCTGGCGCCGTAAGGTACCTGGTATACACGTTCTTCGCCCAAGGAGGCGTCGGCCGGGAAAACAGTTACCCGTCGCATACCTTTAATTTCTTTGACTTCGATCCGGCCGTCAACCTCGGTGATAATGGCCTGGCGTTTGGGTTTACGGGCTTCAAATAACTCTTCTACCCGCGGTAAACCCTGGGTAATATCGTCACCGGCGACACCGCCGGTATGGAAGGTTCTCATTGTCAGCTGGGTACCTGGTTCACCGATGGACTGGGCAGCAATAATGCCAACAGCCTCACCAACGTCAACCATATGACTTGTTCCCAGGTTGCGGCCATAGCAGTTAATACATACCCCATACCGTGAGCGGCAGGTAAGTACTGATCGAATGGATACTTTTTCCCGCACTTTAACTATCTCGTCAGCCAGTTCTTCAGTAATTAAGTCACTAATCTTAACAATCGGTTCACCGGTTGCCGGATTCACAATATCCTCAGCCGACATTCTACCGACAATCCGGTCCTTAAGCGACTCAATAACACCAGAGCCTTCTTTGATGGCCTCAACCTCAATGCCTCTGATGTTATTATTGCGAACTTTAACTTCTTTTACGGAGCTGGCCAGTACAGCCTCAATATGCTCCTCGGTAAATGTTGTTTCGGCCGGGACCAATACTACGCCATCACTGGTTACGATCGCTTCCGTTGTATTTTTACCCAGCATTTCCCGGATCATGGCCTCTTTCAGAGCCGCCCGTACTTTTGCTTCAGGGGCGCCAAGGGCAATGGTCTCGGCGGCGGCAGAACGGCCGACATCTTCTTCGGTTTCATCGGTCTGCCCCTGAATCATAATTTCAGGTACGCCGCATTCACCGATTAACCGCAGGTTATCCTCATTCAGCACAGTCCCTTGCGGCAGCAATATATCAGCCGTTTTAGGATTAAGTACCTCCTGCGCCAGCACCCGGGTAAGGAGTGTATCTTTAAGCATATCAATGGCACCGGCACTGGACTGGGCCAGCCGTGCCCGCTCACGCACCAGGTTAAGACCAACAATGTCACAGTCTTCTTCGCGAACGATAACATCCTGGGCTACGTCAACCAAGCGCCGGGTAAGATAACCGGAGTCGGCTGTCCGCAGTGCAGTATCAGCCAGACCTTTGCGCGCACCATGGGTTGAGATAAAGTACTCCAGTACTGTTAAGCCTTCGCGGAAATTAGCTTTAATAGGCAGGTCAATAATTCGTCCGGACGGATCGGCCATAAGGCCGCGCATACCTGCCAGCTGACGGATCTGCTGGATGTTACCGCGGGCGCCGGAGTTAGCCATCATATAGACAGGGTTAAACCGGTCTAAGGTAGCCATCATGGCGGCAGTAACGTCATCAGTGGCTTTAGTCCACAGGTCAATCGTCTTTTTGTAGCGTTCATCATCAGTAATCAGACCACGGCGATACTGTTTATCAATGGTATTAACCTTGTCTTCGGCAGTTCTTAGAATTTCTTTCTTTTCGCTCGGGATCTTAATGTCGGAAATAGCAATTGTGATGCCGGCGCGACAGGCAAACGAGAAACCCAGACGCTTAACAGCATCCAGCACCATTGCCGTTTTGGCATTACCAAAAATCCGGTAGGAGTCAGCTACAAGCTTACCCAGCTGCTTTTTATCCATCAGTTTACCGAGATGCCATTCTTCGCCCCGTTGCTCATAATGCCTGAGCTCGTGTGGCAATACTTCATTAAATATCATCCGGCCGACCGAGGTATGGACCAGCCCATAACCAGCAATGCGCATTTTAATTTTCTCATGCAAGCCTAATGTCTTATGATGATAAGCCAGCAAAGCCTCATTCATATTGGCAAAGGTCTTAAGCTGACCATCTACAGGGTCTTTTTCAATGGTCAGATAATAAGCACCCAATACCATGTCCTGGGTAGGGGTGGCTACCGGCCGGCCGTCTTTGGTGGATAAAATATTATGCGCTGAGAGCATGAGCATGCGGGCTTCCGCCTGAGCCTCTGCCGATAAAGGCACGTGTACTGCCATTTGGTCGCCGTCAAAATCCGCATTGTAGGCAGTACATACTAATGGATGGATTTTAATAGCCCGGCCCTCTGACAACACAGGTTCAAAGGCCTGAATCCCCAGCCGGTGCAAAGTTGGTGCCCGGTTTAAAAGTACCGGATGCTCTTTGATAACCTCTTCCAGAACGTCCCAAACCTCGGGACGAACCCTCTCAACCATCCGTTTGGCACTTTTTATATTATGCGCATGGCCAGCATTGACCAGCTTTTTCATGACAAAAGGTTTGAATAGCTCCAGGGCCATCTCTTTCGGCAAACCGCATTGGTGCAGCTTAAGTTCCGGACCGACAACGATAACCGAACGGCCAGAGTAGTCTACCCGTTTGCCCAACAAATTCTGACGGAAGCGTCCCTGTTTACCCTTAAGCATATCGCTCAATGATTTTAGGGGCCGGTTGCCTGGGCCGGTGACCGGACGGCCACGGCGGCCATTATCGATGAGTGCATCCACCGCTTCCTGCAGCATCCGTTTTTCATTGCGGACGATGATATCCGGCGCCCCTAAGTCCAAGAGGCGTTTCAAACGGTTATTGCGGTTGATTACTCGCCGGTACAAATCGTTTAAGTCCGAGGTGGCAAAGCGGCCGCCGTCAAGCTGTACCATTGGCCGTAATTCCGGCGGGATAACCGGCGTGACATCCATAATCATCCAGGCAGGATTATTGCCGGACTTACGGAATGCCTCGGCCACCTCCAGCCGTCGAATTGCCCGTATTTTTCTCTGACCGCTTACTTCTTTTAACTCTTGCCGGAGTTCGCGGCTCATTTTTTCCAAATCAAGCTCTTCCAACAGCTTTTTAATGGCTTCGGCGCCCATGCCTACTTTAAAGGCACTGCCGTATTTATCCCGATGCTCACGATACTCGTTCTCGTTCAAAAGCTGTTTCTTCATGAGCGGCGTGTCACCAGGATCCAGCACAATATAGGAGGCAAAATATAATACTTTTTCCAGCGAACGCGGGGAGATATCCAGAATAAGCCCCATCCGGCTGGGTATACCCTTAAAATACCAGATATGGGAGACAGGTGCTGCCAGTTCGATATGGCCCATCCGGTCCCGCCGGACCTTGGAGCGGGTTACTTCAACGCCGCACCGGTCGCAGATGATGCCTTTATAACGAATCCGCTTATATTTACCGCAGTGACACTCCCAGTCCCTAGTTGGCCCAAAAATCTTTTCACAGAACAGACCTTCGCGCTCCGGCTTCAAGGTACGGTAGTTGATTGTTTCAGGTTTTCTTACTTCGCCATGCGACCACTTGCGGATCTGCTCCGGTGACGCCAGACCAATACGCATCGAATCAAAGTTATTTACATCCAACAAGGGGATATCGCTCCCTTCTAACTAGTCCAAATCCTCATCTTCTATGATGTCTTCCATAAGTTCACGGGGATCAGACTTTTTAGCATTTTCTTTGAGCTTCTTCGCACTGCTCTTTTGAGGCTGGAAATCAAATTCATCTTCATCTGCCTGCTGAGCAATATCTGGTTCCATTTCACCGATTTCTGCAATAATGTCAAGTTCTTCTTCCAGTGGCTCAATATCATCAGTGGCTTCGAGTTCGTCAACCACACCACTCTCAAAGTCCGCTTTTTTGCGTTCAACAGGAGCTTTGGGCACGTCGTCGCCAATATTCAGCTCTAACTCCTTAGCTGTTTCGTTGATGTCTTCATCTGACTCGCGAATCATTATTTCCTGGGCATCCTCGGTCAGGATCTTAACATCAAGGCCAATACTCTGAAGTTCTTTTATCAATACTTTAAAAGACTCCGGCACTCCCGGTTCTGGTACGTTTTCACCCTTAACGATGGCTTCATAGGTTTTCACACGGCCGACAACATCGTCAGATTTAACTGTTAACAGTTCCTGCAGGGTGTAGGCAGCACCGTATGCTTCCAGGGCCCAAACCTCCATCTCGCCGAAACGCTGGCCGCCAAACTGGGCTTTACCGCCAAGCGGCTGCTGGGTAACAAGCGAGTATGGTCCTGTGGACCGGGCATGAATCTTATCATCAACCAAGTGAGCTAATTTGAGCATATACACAAAGCCCACAGTTACACGATTGTCGAAAGGTTCACCGGTCCTGCCGTCATAAAGGTCGGTTTTGCCATCCTCCGACAAACCGGCTGCTGTAAGTGTCCGGATAACCTCGGTTTCTGTCGCCCCGTCGAAGACCGGTGTTGCCAGGTGAATCCCGGCCCGGTCAGGCTGCGGCATACCGTGCTTTTCCACATCGTAATTGATTTCTTTCAGACGCTCAACCAGGGTCGGATCGCCCATCTTCACCTGCATCCCAATGGCGGCGGCGGCACGGCCCAGATGCGTCTCAAGGACCTGGCCGATATTCATACGGGATGGTACGCCCAGAGGGTTCAAGACGATTTGCACCGGTGTGCCGTCAGGCAGAAAGGGCATATCTTCTTTAGGCATAATCCGGGAAACTACCCCTTTGTTCCCATGACGGCCGGCCATTTTATCGCCTTCGGATATTTTACGTTTCTGGGCGATATAGCAGCGCACCAGCTGATTCACGCCTGGCGGTAATTCATCACCGTTTTCCCGGGTAAAGACTTTTACGTCAACAATCTTACCGGCTTCACCATGTGGTACACGGAGCGAGGTATCACGGACCTCTCTGGCTTTTTCGCCAAAGATAGCCCGGAGGAGACGCTCTTCAGCGGTCAGCTCTGTTTCTCCTTTTGGCGTTACTTTACCAACCAGGATATCACCAGGCCGTACTTCGGCACCAACGCGGATAATGCCACGGTCATCAAGGTCCCGTAACACATCCTCGGCCACGTTGGGAATATCGCGGGTAATTTCCTCAGGTCCCAGCTTGGTATCGCGGGCATCGCATTCATATTCTTCAATATGTATAGAGGTAAAGACATCTTCCTTAACCAGGTCCTGGCTCAAGAGAATGGCGTCCTCGTAATTGTAGCCCTCCCAGGGCATAAAGGCGACCAGCACGTTATAGCCTAATGCCAGCTCACCTTTATCTGTCGACGGTCCGTCAGCAAGCACCTGCCCTTTAACGATTTGTTCCCCTTTGTACACAATCGGCCGTTGATTAATGCAGGTACCTTGGTTAGAACGCAGGTATTTAAGCAGTTTATAGGTATCAAGTCCGCCTTTTTCCGTACGAATATGAATCTCTGTGGCGGTGACTTTCTCCACAACGCCCGCGTTTTTCGCCAGAATTACAACACCGGAATCACGGGCGGCCTTGTATTCCATACCGGTACCAATAAGCGGTGCCTGCGTTTTTAGCAGCGGTACAGCCTGCCGCTGCATATTGGCCCCCATCAGAGCCCTGTTGGCGTCATCGTTTTCCAGGAAAGGAATCATGGCGGTAGCAATCGAAACAACCTGCTTGGGAGAAACGTCCATATAGTCGACTTTTTCCGCCGGTACTACCAGGATTTCATGCTTGTAACGGCAGGTAACGCGCGGTTCTTTGAATCTGCCCTGTTCATCAAGCGGCTCATTGGCCTGGGCGATAATCATTTCATCTTCTTCATCAGCCGTCAGATATACTACATCGTCAGTTACCCGGTGTTCCAGCTTATTGACTTTACGGTACGGTGTCTCGATAAAGCCAAATTCATTAATTCTGCCAAAAGTAGACAATGAGCCGATAAGGCCGATGTTGGGACCCTCCGGTGTTTCAATCGGGCACATCCGGCCATAGTGGGAATGGTGAACGTCCCGGACTTCAAAACCGGCACGTTCCCGGCTAAGGCCACCAGGTCCCAGGGCGCTTAGACGCCGTTTATGCGTAAGTTCAGCCAGGGGATTGGTCTGATCCATAAATTGTGACAGCTGGCTGGAACCAAAAAACTCTTTTATTGCGGCGACCACCGGTCTGATGTTGATGAGTGCCTGCGGCGTAATTACATCAATATCCTGAATCGTCATCCGTTCCTTGACAACCCGTTCCATCCGGGCCAGGCCGATCCGGAACTGGTTCTGCAGGAGTTCACCAACCGAACGGAGCCGCCGGTTACCTAAATGGTCAATATCATCCGTGGTACCGTGACCGTCCATTAAGTTAAGCAGGTAGCTGATTGCAGCGATAATATCTTCCCTGGTAATCGTCCGGTGTGTAAATGGCAGCACCGAGTTAAGCACCAGTTTAACGGGCGTACCGTCTTTCTGCTTAATCCAGGCCTCATGTTTACCTTCACCCACAAAAACCTTGGCAGCAGCAATGCGGTCAAGTACAGCTTCGTCCAGCACCGTATTTTCTTCAACGACGATCTCACCGGTTTCTTTATCAACAAGTGGTTGACCGAGTATTTTACCCAGCAGTCGCCGGCGCCAGCCTAATTTTTTCCCAAGCTTATAGCGGCCAACAGTAGCCAGATCATAACGCTTAGAATCAAAAAACAGCGATTCCAGAAGCTGGGCTGCATTTTCAACGGTTGGCGGTTCGCCCGGACGCAGCCGCTTATAAATCTCGACGAGAGCTTCTTCCCGCGAGTCAGTGTTATCCCGTTCCAGCGTTGCCCGGATGCGTACATCATCATTAAACAGTTCGGAAATAACACCGTTCGAAACGAAACCTAATGATCGGATAAGAACAGTGACTGGCAGCTTACGGGTACGGTCAACCCTGACTGACACAACATCATTGGGATCAGTCTCAAGTTCCAGCCATGCGCCACGATTAGGAATAACGGTAGCATTATAAAGCTTTTTACCAGTCGTATCAATCGACTCGCCATAGTATACGCCTGGTGAGCGTACAAGCTGGCTGACAATAACCCGTTCAGCGCCATTAATAATAAATGTGCCATTGTCAGTCATGAGCGGAAAATCGCCCATAAACACTTCCTGCTCTTTTATCTCCTGTGTTTCTTTGTTGTACAGCCGGACGCTGACGCGAAGCGGAGCGGCAAAGGTAACATCACGTTCTTTGCACTCTTCGACATCATATTTAGGTTCGCCCAGTGTAAAGTTTTCAAAGGACAGAATCAGGTTGCCGGTGAAGTCTTGAATTGGAGAGATATCACGGAATATCTCCTGCAAACCTTCCTTAAGAAACCAGTTGTAAGAATTCTTCTGAATTTCTATAAGGTTGGGCATGTCCAGTACTTCTTCAATTTTGGCATAACTATACCTGAACCTTTTGCCCACCGGAACAGGATTAAACATTAACCCACCCCTTAGCCATTTTACACAGACATAGTGCGTTATCATCATATCCTACACATAAGATAGTAATATTCCGCAAATACTAAGCCGGTAAAATGAATGATAAAAAATACAAAACAAGCAAGGCTCTATCTAATAATCAAGGTCCTTGCTTTTTTTCGATGAAGACCGATTCATCCTCCATTATATTACTATTTCCTGCCATTCCGAAATTTATACGCCGGATTTTATAAGGTTTTTCATAAAAAATTCCAGCAGACAGCTAGTAAATATAAACATGTACGGCGATATATAATGGTATCATATCTTCTCTAATTCGTCAAGAAAAATTAGGGATAATATGAAATTATTTGAAATTTAAAAAGGAGCACCTGCACAGGTGCTCCTTTTATTAAGTTAAATTATTTAACTTCTACAGTTGCGCCAGCTTCAACAAGTTTAGCTTTAAGAGCTTCGGCATCCGCTTTGGAGATTTTTTCTTTGATTGCTTTAGGTGCACTGTCAACCATATCTTTAGCTTCTTTGAGGCCAAGACCGGTAACTTCGCGCACAACCTTAATAACATTAATTTTGCCTGCGCCGGCGTTGGTCAAAATTACGTCAAACTCGGTTTGTTCTTCAGCAACAGGGGCGGCAGCGGCAGCAGGAGCAGCAGCGGCAGCAGGAGCAGCGGCAGAAACACCGAATTTTTCTTCCAGAGCTTTTACCAGTTCGGAAAGTTCGAGCACAGTCATTTGCTCAATGGCTTCCATAATTTGTTCTTTAGTCATGTTAAAATACCTCCACAAAATTCATTTAAAATTATTTTCTAAGCTAACTAGATTACGCTGATTCTTTTTGTTGACGAACAGCGTCAAGCGCATACACCAGATTGCGCACAGTGCCGGAAAGCACATTGACAAAACCGGCGATAGGAGCCTGCATTCCCGCTAGAACCTGAGCAATAAGCACTTCGCGCGCGGGCAGGTTGGACAGGGCTTTAACGCCATTAGCGTCAATTACCTTGCCTTCTACCAAACCAGCTTTTACTTCCAGCGTCTGCAGTTTGTTTTCCTTGACAAAATCAGAAATAACCTTGGCCGGAGCCACAGGATCAGTCGCAGACATGGCAATGGCGGTCGGTCCTTCCAGATAAGGATCAAGGCCTTCAATACCAGCTTCTTTGGCAGCAATGCGTGTCAGGGTATTCTTAAACACCCGGTATTCAACACCTGCTTCACGCAGCTTGCGACGCAGTTTGGTATCCTGAGCCACAGTTAAGCCGCGGTAATTGGTCAGAACGGCACCTTTGGTAATACTGAGCTTTGCTTTCAGATCAGCAACCGACTGTTGTTTTTCTTGTGTGATAGCCATTTATTACACCTCCTTTAAAAAGCATAAAGCAAAAGCGGCCTCCAGTGTAAACACACCGGAGGCCGCGTTATAACCATTTTGAGTTACACGCTGCAAATCCCCGGCCTCGGCAGGAAAGCTCATCCTAAAAGCTTTTACTTGTATAACCTGCGGTCTACAGCCTTATGCATATAAACTTTATGAATGTTACTCTTTTTTGCCGGGTGCTTTGAGCGGATTAACTTTGACACCAGGGCCCATAGTTGAGCTTAAGGAAATATTGCGCATATACTGGCCTTTGGCAGCAGATGGCTTAACCTTAATCAAGGTATCAATCAGTGTATAAAAATTCTTAAGCAGTTTTTCACTGTCAAAAGAAACTTTGCCGATAGGAGCATGGATATTACCGGCTTTATCGGTACGGTATTCAATCTTACCGGCTTTAATTTCATTAATGGCACGGGTTACATCAAGAGTAACAGTACCAACTTTGGGATTAGGCATTAAGCCCCGGGGTCCGAGAATCTTACCCAGGCGCCCCACCATACCCATCATATCAGGTGTAGCCACCGCTACATCAAAATCAGCCCAGCCACCCTGAATTTTTTCCACCATATCTTCAGCACCGACGAATTCTGCACCGGCGGCCTCAGCTTCTTTGGCCTTTTCCCCTTTGGCGAATACCAGCACCCGTTTGGTTTTACCGGTGCCGTGAGGAAGCACAACAGCACCGCGAACCTGCTGATCTGCATGTTTCGGGTCAACGCCCAGTTTAACCGCAACTTCTACAGTTTGGTCAAACTTAGCACTTGCAGTCTTTTTTACCAGTTCTACTGCTTCATCAGGGTCATATAACTTATCTAAATCGACAAGTTTAGCAGCTTCGATATACTTCTTGCCATGTTTAGGCATATTAATCAACCTCCTTTGTGGTAATAACGGAAGTACTTAGTCCTCCCACTTACGACGCCGCTATTAATCGACGACGTCAATGCCCATACTGCGGGCAGTTCCTTCAATCATCCGCACAGCAGCTTCTACGCTGGCAGCATTGAGGTCTTGCATTTTAGATTCGGCGATTTCCCGCACCTTATCCCGCTTAACTTTAGCAACCTTCTTTGTGTTAGGTTCGCCGGAAGCAGTTTCAATACCGGCAGCTTTTTTCAAAAGAATAGCGGCAGGTGGAGTCTTGGTGATAAAGGTAAATGATCTATCTTCAAATACCGTAATTTCGACCGGAATAATAAGACCCGCTTGTTTGGCCGTTCTTTCGTTAAACTCCTTAACAAAAGCCATGATATTGACGCCAGCCTGACCAAGAGCCGGACCTACAGGAGGAGCCGGAGTAGCTTTACCTGCGGGAACTTGCAGTTTTACAAGCTTTACAACCTTTTTAGCCATTATATTACACCTCCTTAATCAACTTTCGTGACCTGAGTAAACTCAAGCTCTACAGGTGTTTCCCGACCAAACATGTTGACAAGCACTTTAAGCTTGCCCCGATCAGGATTAATATCCATTACCGTGGCTGTCCAATTTTCAAAGGCACCAGAAGTAATTCGCACTAACTGATTGAGTTCAACATTTATTTTGGGTTTAGCCTCTTCCATACCCATTGATTTGAGGATATGTTTGACTTCACTTTCGCTCAAAGGAATCGGCTTGGTTCCTGAACCGACAAAACCAGTAACCCCCGGCGTATTGCGCACAACATACCAGGAGCGGTCTGTTACAATCATTTCTACCAGAACATATCCGGGGAAAACTTTTTTCTTGGTAATTTTTTTCTTACCGTCTTTTATTTCCACTTCATCTTCCATGGGTACAAGCACACGGAAGACTTCGTTTTCCATTGCCATAGAATGGACTTTTTTCTCCAAATTGGCTTTTACCTTGTTTTCATAACCGGAATATGTATGGATAACATACCAGTGTTTTTCGAGCTTTTCGGATTCCATAGCCTCAAGGGACGCTAATACGTCCCCCACCTCCCCAGTCTACTTCATGATCACCTTTAACACCTGAGTAAACGAAGCATCAATTACCCATATCAGAGCAGCAACAACAATAACCGTCACAAATACGATTCCCGTATAGGAAATAAGTTCTGATTTGCCCGGCCACGTTACCTTTTTTAATTCAGCTTTTACTTCCCGTAAAAATTTCTTCCAGCGCGATGTATTCGTCTGGACAGCTGTTTCCTGGGCGGCCATTCTCTCACATCCTGTGCGTGCATTTTGATAAAGGCAACAATGCTTAAGCCCCGCAAGGGATTGAAAGATTGCTACTCTACCAATCGACCACACCACTACTTATAGTGGCAAACTTAAGCAATTGTTACAGTTACTTTGTTTCTTTGTGCGGAGTTTGTTTCTTGCAAAACTTGCAGTATTTGTTAAACTCCAATCTATCCGGGTCATTTTTCTTGTTTTTATTGGTCTGATAATTGCGTTGTTTGCATTCTGTGCAGGCCAATGTTACCGCGTTGCGCATCCTGTACACCTCTCTTACCAGTAAATATAGCGCCGTGAGTCTATAATTTAATAGTTTTTCTTAAATGTCACTAATACAATTTATCATAATTATATCGGCATGTCAATAGCCCACAGGTTCGGGCATGTCAATAAATAAGGCAGGGTTATTTCCCTGCCTATTTATTATATCATATAAAACTTCAAATATACAGTTTTTCTATAAAATAACATATTTTAACTATTCAACAACCGCAGTTACAACGCCGGCACCAACGGTGCGGCCGCCTTCACGGATTGCAAAACGCAGGCCTTCTTCAATAGCGATCGGGGTAATCAGGGCGATGTCCATTTGAATGTTGTCGCCAGGCATTACCATTTCCACGCCTTCCGGCAGGGTAACAACACCGGTTACGTCCGTTGTCCGGAAGTAGAACTGCGGACGGTAGCCGTTAAAAAACGGGGTATGACGGCCGCCTTCTTCTTTCGACAGTACATATACTTCCGATTTGAATTTGGTGTGCGGTTTAATCGAACCTGGTTTTGCCAGTACCTGGCCCCGTTCGATTTCTTTCCGGTCAACACCACGCAGCAGGGCACCGATATTATCCCCGGCCACGGCCGAATCCAGCAGCTTACGGAACATTTCTACGCCCGTTACTACGGTTGATTTCGGTTTTTCTGTCATACCTACGATTTCGATGGTATCACTGACTTTTACTACACCCCGCTCTACACGGCCGGTTGCTACTGTACCCCGGCCGGTAATGGTAAATACGTCTTCCACCGGCATCAGGAACGGTTTATCAGTGGCCCGTTCCGGCGTCGGGATGTAGCCGTCAACTTTGTCCATCAGTTCATGAATCTTGCCGCACCATTCGCATTCGCGCTTGGCGCAGCCGCAGTTAAGTACTTTTACTGCCGAACCGCTCACTACCGGAATGTCGTCACCGGGGAATTCGTAGCTGGAAAGCAGTTCGCGCACTTCCATTTCCACCAGTTCCATCAACTCCGCGTCATCAACCAGATCCGCTTTGTTCAGGAACACAACCATGGCCGGTACGCCTACCTGGCGGGACAGCAGGATGTGTTCACGGGTCTGCGGCATCGGGCCGTCAGCGGCCGATACAACCAGGATGGCGCCGTCCATTTGGGCGGCCCCGGTGATCATGTTTTTAACATAGTCCGCATGGCCCGGGCAGTCAACATGCGCATAGTGGCGGGCAGGAGTTTCATATTCCACGTGGGCGGTGTTGATGGTAATACCGCGTTCTCTTTCTTCCGGTGCTTTATCGATTTGATCATAGGCCATGAACTCGGCGCCGCCGTGTTTGGCCAGCGTCATGGTAATTGCGGCAGTCAGCGAGGTTTTGCCATGGTCAACGTGACCAATTGTACCAATGTTAACATGGGGTTTGTTTCTTTCAAACTTTTTCTTAGCCATTTTCGAGTGTTACCTCCCCTTAATTATAACTTTATCATATTATGTATTAACACAAATAATCAGCAGTATACATCATTTTACAAAACTAGATTATTCTATTTAATAAGCAAAATTCCTGCTGCCGCCAGCAATAAATATAAAAACCCTGCAAATATCTGCAGGGTTTTTATATTTACATGGTGGCGGCGCAGGGATTTGAACCCCGGACACTTCGGGTATGAACCGAATGCTCTAGCCAACTGAGCTACGCCGCCATATTAGGATGGAGCTAGTGACCGGGATTGAACCGGTGGCCTTATCCTTACCAAGGATACGCTCTACCGACTGAGCTACACCAGCAAATAGCGCAAACGACTTATTAGCGCCCATCTGCTTCGTTGCTCCTCAAAGCGTTTGCTTACGCACTTCCCAGTGCGCCGCGCTGCACGCTTTTCCGGTGCGCCTCGCATCTGGACACTACTAAGCCGTTTGCGGCTGCGTGGCAGATAGTTGGCTTGTCGCAGATGGTGGGGTTAATAGAGTTCGTTTCTTTATAAAGCTGTGCTTTATAAATTCAGGTTAGAACCTATAAAGCACGTGAATTACTTTGGTTGCGGGGACAGGACTTGAACCTGTGACCTTCGGGTTATGAGCCCGACGAGCTACCAACTGCTCCACCCCGCGATGTTATTAAGATTGTGATTGGTGGAGGGAGGTGGATTCGAACCACCGAAGTCAAAGACGGCAGATTTACAGTCTGCTCCCTTTAGCCACTCGGGAATCCCTCCGAATTTGGATGGAGCTGGCGAGAGGAATTGAACCCCCAACCTGCTGATTACAAGTCAGCTGCTCTACCAATTGAGCTACGCCAGCATCTTTTTTTTGTTAGCCCTGTCTAGTGACAAAACATATTATATAATACCGATGATGCTGTGTCAACATCTTTTTACTAGTAATTTTTACATTTAGCCGTTGTCCGTCTTTGCCGGCCATAGGCTTCCCAGCTTCGGCAGATAAGACGCATGGCTAAGTTTGAAATGAACCGCATTTTTTTATCTATACGCCAAGGCTAACATTAACCTCAATAGGCTCAGAATCGATCAGTAAACTAAGCGCCAAATACTTAGTATTGCTTACCTGTACGGTGTACTCACTACCAACAACAATGCTGGGAGGCGAAATATCCACAGACAGACCCTGCTTTTCAAAATTTATGGCGGCATTGGCCGTAACCATATTAACCATTTCCGAAAGGGCGCTCTGGGCCATCTCGTCCATTTCCGGCACAGGCATTCCCATCATAATGGTTGAGGCAACCTTCTTCGCGGTATCAGCGGACATATTATAGGCTACATTTCCCTTAACGCCTCTGGTAATGCCGATCATTACCGTAACCCCCTGGCTTGCCAATAGCTGTTCCTTGACCGACAGTCCGCGCCGGTTGATTTCTTTAAAGCCGAGCTGCGGCAGGATTGTTGTTATTGCTTCTAAAAATGGATTAATTAATTTCACATCCAAAGCGCCATAACCTCCAACAGATAAATTCATCAGCTTAGCATCTATTATTACGCACGTATACCAGGAATCCGCGGCGATTTACTTTATAAAAAAATAGTAATAAGAGAGTCCGGCTACAACAAACCGGTAGTAAGCAAACGAAGCCAGGGTGGAGTTATTAAGAAACCGCAAAAACCAGACAATGGATACATAGGCGGTAATAAACGCGACAATAAAGCCAATAGCGAACATCGTAACGTCCTCAAAGCTCAGCTGATTCCATATTTTCATTAAATCGTACATGCAGGCCACCAGCATAAGCGGCACGGCAATGATAAAAGAAAACTCGGCTGCGGCTTTGCGGCTCATACCTAAAAATAATCCACCGGCAATGGTTGAGCCAGAGCGCGAAAAGCCTGGCCAAAGGGATAAAAATTGAAACAAACCCACAAAAAAAGCCTGTTTTATTGTCATCTGATCGACATTATTGGTGACCGGGCGCCGTGAGAATTTCTCAGCTGTCAGCATGAGCAGAGCACCGGCAATCAGACCGATAATCACTGTGTAAGGGGAAAAAAGATAGGTCTTGATGAATTCATGCAAAAGATAGCCAAGCCCCATCACCGGCACAATGCCGGCCAACACATGCATAGCCGTAAGGCTGCCGCCAAAACTGTTCAGGGCCGGGGGCCTAAGCATCGCCAAAAATTTGTCTTTATATAAAATCAACACGGATAAAATAGCCCCTAGTTGGATAAACACCTCAAATACACTGGCTTTTTCCCCTTCAAAGCCTAATAAGGAACCAACAAGAATCATGTGCCCGGTTGATGAAATCGGTAAAAATTCTGTCAACCCTTCCACAATACCAATGATTACCGCAATCAAATTGTCACTCACTGGGTCACTTCCCTCTTCTTATTATTGTGATCTGCCTGCAGCAAACCGATTACCTGCCTGTCGGTGGGAAAAGCAAGGTCAGGCACCGAGTCCAGCGGAAAATAAGCCACCTGGTCTAAGTCATCGCCCGGTCCAAGGGTGCCGCCAATAACTTCGGCCAAAAACCAGACACCGACAGTATGAACAGCCGGATTATGAAAGTTTGATAAAACCGCGTAAACCTGACCGGGTTCGATAGACAAGCCTGTTTCCTCCTGGAACTCCCGTTTAACCGCCGCCCGGATATCTTCATCATATTCCACATAACCGCAGGGTATGCACCATAACCCGGGATAACTGGCAGCTACAGCCCGCCGGCCCAGCAAAATTTTCCCGTTTTGCCGCACAATTGCCGCAACCCCCACAATCGGATTCTCATACATTGTATAGGAACAGGCGGCACAGACCAGGCGCTCACGGTCCCCCACCTGACGATAACCGACCTGGCCGCCGCATTTAGGACAATAATTAAAACGCTGACTTTTCATAATTACCTCCCTGAAACATGTTCCTATTTTACCACATTTCGGTTAAATATCTTGCATATTCTAAAAAATTTAATATTTTCGTAAGAAAAGCCCGGGGCATCAATGTAAAAATACATTGCACTCCCGGGCATCATCATGAATTACATGCAGCCGTTTGTCCTGGTCCATGAAAGCAATGAAAACATTGTTAATGGTGCTTA
Organism: Sporomusa termitida; assembly: GCF_007641255.1. Lineage (NCBI taxonomy): Bacteria > Bacillati > Bacillota > Negativicutes > Selenomonadales > Sporomusaceae > Sporomusa > Sporomusa termitida. The sequence goes on along the minus strand of NZ_CP036259.1, from coordinate 34,080 downwards.
CATGTTGGCAGCGAAACTCTTCAATCTGCTGTGGTGATAATCCCATATCAGCCAGTACGCGTTCCTGCAACTTTCCCTCCAGGATTACAGGTACCAGGACACTGTTCGGGGTAACATTAAAATTAACCTGACAAGGTGTCAATGGCAAATGCTCCGCTTTCTTTAGCACGCTTAGCCGGCCATGGGGCTCTAACACGGCAAGTTCTACGACAGTAATATCGAAAACGTCTCTTTCCCGCAGCAGCTGCAACAGGGTTTCCACAGGCATATGTACCTTGCGCAGGCTTTCTTTGATGATTTGACCGTTTTGCACCATCACCAGCGGTTTAAAGTTAAGTTTATGGTTGACCGGGCGAATTTTAATACTTAACCAGCCAAAGACCAGTTGCATTCCTCCCAGCGCCAATAAGGCAATCAGCGAGCTTGCCAGTTCAATGCGGGGATCAACAATAAGTGCACCTGCCACTGCGCCAATAGTAATTGATGTCAGAAAATCAAACGAACTGAGTTCACCCAACTGGCGGCGGCCGATGGCCAGCATGATGACAAGCAGCACCCCCATGCCGGCAACAACCCTAAATAGAGTAATGCCCAATGTTTCCATCGTAGCCCTCCATTGCGCGGCTGCAAAAACCTCGCTATTTAGGGCTTATTATAACCCGGGCCCAGTTTTCTTAATCACCAAAACAAACACCAATTGCCCGGCCGGCAAGTAATAGTTCGTCTTCAGGCGTAATATTATTGGCTTTACCGGCAATGTCAGCAATTGGTACACGAATAATCCGGTTTTTTTGTAAAGACACCATAATACCGAAATGTCCCGCCAGCACACTTTGCGCAGCAGCTACGCCGTAACGTGTTGAAAGCACCCGGTCAAACGCGGTTGGCGTCCCGCCCCGCTGAACATGTCCCAGTACGGTGCAGCGGGACTCCATGCCTGTAAGCTCCTCAATCTCTCTGGCCAGCTTTTCACCGATGCCGCCCAAGCGCACTTTTTCATGACTGCCTTCGACAATACGCGCTATTGATATTTCCCCGCCCAAAGCATGAGCCCCCTCAGCAATAACAATTAAACTGAACTGCCGGCCCCGCTGCTGACGTTCCTTAATCTTGGCAATAACCGAGCCAGTGTTAAAAGGTATTTCCGGAATTAAAATACAGTCAGCGCCGCCAGCCATGCCGGCATGTAATGCAATCCAGCCGGCATATCTGCCCATCACCTCAAGCACCATAACCCGGTGATGTGATTCGGCGGTAGTATGCAGCCGGTCAAGAGCATCTGTAGCCACACCAACAGCGGTGTCAAACCCGAAAGTCCGCTCAGTAACCGGTATGTCATTGTCAATAGTTTTCGGAACAGCGACCACCGGCAAACCCAGCTGATGAAATTCCCCGGCAATCTTAATGGTTCCATCACCGCCGATAACAATAAGCGCCTCAATCCCGGCCTGCCGCAGGTTATTCAGAGCGCGGGCCGACATATCTGTATAAATAACCGCCCCCGCCTGTGTCTGAGGATAGTTAAAAGGATTATCACGGTTCGTGGTTCCCAGTATCGTCCCCCCGCGCGGCAGAATCCCGGCCACACTTTCATCTGTCAGTTGCATCATTTTATTTTCGACCATGCCGCCAAAGCCATTTTTTATACCCCAAACAGTAAGTCCCCGGCCCAGTGCCGTTCTCACAGCCGCCCGGATTACAGCATTAAGCCCCGGTGCATCACCGCCACCTGTCAGTATTGCTATCGTTTTTATTTGATTCAGCTTTGTCATATGCTCAACCACCTCCGTTATATATTGGGATGATAAGAAAAGACTTGGCTTGTGCCAAGTCCTTTAGGACGACGGCAGAAGCCTTAGTCGTTCTTATGTCCACAGAATTTTTTTATAAATTCTGGTAGACTTAGACTTGGCTTGTGCCAAGTCCCTCGGGACGCCGGCAGAAGCCGTCTGTGCCCGTTGGGTAAAGATTTTTCTTATCCCTTAGTTCACAGCATCGCATCGTATTATGATGGAGTAAGAAAAAATGACACCGGCTAATGGTGTCATTTTATACTACGTTGGTCATCATAGCTGTCACTGTAGTTGTTTAGATCTGCCGGAACCTCTTTATTCAGGCCGGTTAGGCCTCTGTACATACCCCGAATATCGCTGTCTTCACCGCGATTTTCCAGATATCGCTCCAGTTTACGTTTTACTCTTTGCAGAGCATTATCAATCGATTTGACATGACGGTCAAGTTCAACGGCAATTTCTTGATAAGACTTGCCATCAAGATATGACATCAGTACCTTCCACTCCAGATCGCTTAAAATCTCGCCCATTTTCTCTTCAATATCAACAAACTCTTCACGGCTGATTACCAGTTCTTCCGGATCAGTGACTTTAGAGCCGGATAACACATCTAATAGCGTCCGGTCAGAATCTTCATCATAAATGGGTTTATTTAAAGAAACATACGAATTCAAGGGAATATGCTTCTGTCTAGTGGCGGTCTTAATGGCGGTAATAATTTGCCGAGTTACACACAATTCCGCAAAAGCTCGAAACGATGACAGCTTATCATTGCGGAAATCGCGAATGGCCTTATATAAACCAATCATGCCTTCCTGGATGATGTCCTCACGCTCAGCGCCGATTAAAAAATACGATCTGGCTTTAGCCCGCACAAAGTTGCGATATTTATTAATCAAATACTCCAGAGCGACCGTGTTGTCATTATCTTTGGCGTCAAATACTATTTCTTCATCAGTTAAGTTGTCAAAACAACCATACAGATCGCGTTGAGTATTAACCCGCATCGCCCCCACTAGTTTTTATTTTGCTGTCGATAATGGCCAAAACCAATTTTCTTTTATCTGCAAAAACCGGCCATTTGTCATTGTGAAAAAAATAAAAGTGCACTAAAGGGATAGTGCCTACGGTATTAGTTCACGTCTTATCACAATAAATTATACCTGTAAGCGCAAAGTTAGTCAAGCCCATCTCTGCGCATCGCTTCAAGGCGCTTAAAAATATCCTGTCCCAGACGGCTGCCAAGCTCATGCCGGTCCCGCGCAAATACCTTCTGGGAAATGTTTGCCTTAATCTCTTTTTTGGCGCTGGCAACGTCATTTCTTAGTTCGCGGGCTGAAATCCGGAACGCGCCCGCCCCCAGAACAAACATTTGCTCGGCCGAATCAGAGGTGACAACATAAACACGTTCTCCCTGGCGGACAAGATAGTATACCATTTTCTCGATACAGCTGTCAGCCGTTTCACCTTCTTTGGTGTAAATCACCTCCAATTCACTATTCAGGATCTGGCTGGCACCTTTGCCGGCAGCCAGATGGGCATCAAACACAATAATTGTCTTAAATCCTTTATATGCACCATACTCACTCAGTATGTCCACAAGTTTGGCCCGGGCATATTCTAAACTGTCTTTTATTATACTCAACTCCGGCCAGGCATTAATCACGTTATAACCATCGACGATTAACAAGTCCATCGAGAAAAGATCTCCAATCTTATTGCATACTGCCGGCATCAAACGGTTTGTCTGTATCCTTAGTCCTCTTTGTTTCTGCCTGAACCGGTTTTGGGGCCGGTCCGGTTTTGATCACGGTATTGTCAGGGGCATACTTGTCGCGCGATAGTACCTCGCGTTTTAGTTCTGTCCCATTATTATCACGGATAATCCGGATAACAGTTACTGAGTATCCGGGTTTACCCGGTTTTTCAACCTTGTTTTCGCCCGGGGGCAACGATGGGTCGGCTTTTTTTATGGTAGCCGGCTGAATCACCTGCTGGTCAACTGTCACAATATCAATGTTTTTATCAAGAGCACGCTGTCCGAATATCCCCACATTCAGTTTGTTGCCTTCTGCTTCGGCCATAATCATTACCGGCGCCGAGCTGTTATTGGCAAATTTAAAATCCAGGGTATTATACGCAACCGTTGCATCCCGCCCCAGCGGAACATAAGCAAGCGGCTTAGAATGGTTGGTACGTTCCACAATGTTAAGCCCGGCCAGCAGTACAGCGTTATATAATGTTGATGAAACCTGACATACACCACCGCCGATTCCAGGTACAAATTCGCCATTAATAATCTCCATGGCCTCTTTAAAGCCCTGTGATTTTTCTCTGGGGCCCACAGTATCGTTGTAGGAAAAGACCTGTCCGGGATAAAGCAGTTTGCCATTTATCTTTTGGGCAGACAATTTTACATTAGCTGTCCGGTTGGCATCTTCGGTGTTAAACACAGTTGTATACACGGCAACCAGTTCTTTTATGCCATTTTTAGCAAGCTCTTCGGCCGTAATTTCCGGATAGACCGGTTTTACCGGCAGGATGATGGTATTGGTCTCAGAACGGTTAACCGCCGACAGCATTAATTTTTTCAGAGCGGCAACATCAATCTCCTGCCCCTCGACCTCAGACACAATACCACCGGTATGCAGGCTGAGCGTGGCATTGCGCGGCGGTTTGTTGATATTTTCCTGAAGCTGCTCCAGGACTGTGTCAAGCTTATTCTCATTATACCTGATTTTGAGGGGCGTCGACCACCCCTCCACCTGGACGTCGCTAATTTTTTTCAGACGCTGCCACCAGGAGCCTTCACGCCCCACCTGCCATGCAGCATCGGCTGTTGCTTCGGCATCAATGCTATAATCAATATGCTCAGGTTCAATACGAAATGTCGCACTGCCATAAGTTAGCAAAATAGGCCGGCCCACCTGATCTTTTTGCCATACTGATAGCATTTGCGCCACTTCATCCCGGGATTTTCCGGCAACTTCAATGTTGGCCACTCTTACACCGCTATACACTGTCTGGGCAAACAGCGGCCTGGTCAGCCAAAAAGCGGCTATCCCGGTTAATATGATGGCCACTGCCAAAATGATCCCCATCCAGTGTTTCATTTTGTTTTCAGCTCCCTTTGTCTAAGGACTTCGTACAGCAACAGCGAGCATGCCACCGATGCATTAAGAGATGCAATCTTGCCCCGCATGGGGATACGCACAATATAATCACAGGCCTCTTTTGTTAACCGCCCCATGCCTTCGCCCTCACTCCCGACAACAATAACAACAGGGCCGGTAAGGTCGGCGTCATAATAGTCTTTTGTTCCGTCCATATCGGCACCTACTACCCAAAGGCCCTGTTTTTTTAAGGCTTTAAGGGTTTGGGAGACATTGCCGATTCGTGCCACTGGTACATGCTCAACTGCACCGGCCGAGGTTTTAGCTACGGTTTGCGTAAGAGGACAGCTGCGTCGTTTGGGGATAAGTACACCATGAACACCGGTTGCATCAGCAGTGCGTAAAATGGCCCCCACATTGTGAGGATCAGCCAATTCATCAAGAAGAACCAAAAATGGCGGCTCATCTTTCCCATAGGCAGCTGCCAAAATATCCTCCATCTCCACATAAGCAACCGGCGCCGCCAGCGCAACAACCCCCTGATGTCTCACCCCAGCCGACAGTTGGTCAAGCTTAACAATCTCAGTCTCTTGTATAACTAATCCCTGTTCCCGGGCCTGAGCAATGATATCGCGGATTGAGCCCTGCCGTTCCCCTTTGGCAATTAGAATTTTGTTTAGTGACCGGCCGGCTTTCAGCGCTTCCAGAACGCTATTACGGCCAGCTATTATTTCTGCGTCATTAGACATCAATATCGCTCCTTAAGGAAAAGTTTGTGTCTCTTATTATTATGAAAAAACGGCAGAATATAATCCTGCCGGTTGTCCATTCTAGTCATTCACAGATTTGATTCATAGTTTCAACATCCATAACAGGTGCACTACCGCCATTGCCGGCCGTATTAAGCTAATTTAAGAAACCTCGGCAATATACAATGCAGGGTTGGCTGTCATATCAATAGTAACAGTTTGGCTTACCCGTTCGCCGGCGGCGTTTGCAGTTATACTGATAATAGGTTTAGTCTTGCATTCGTCGGCATAGTCTTTAATAATCCCCGTTGCTTTATTATTCAACCGGACTACAGCCCCCATCGGATAGCGGGCGACATTTTTAGCGAGCAGCTGAATATACTCCGGATTGAAGTAAGTACCGCCTGCTTTTTGAATAATGGCTAATGCATCATAGACAGACAATGCTTTCCGGTAAGGGGTCGTCGCTGTCATGGAACAATATACGTCGGCAATGGCCACAATCTGAGCAAACTCATGAATGGAGCTGTCACTGGCGCCACGGGGATAACCGCTGCCGTCAAAACGCTCATGATGCTGCAATGCGCAGTTGGCAGCCGCTAAGCTGATATCAGAGTTACGCTGCAGAATTTCATAGCCTTTCTCCGTATGTTTTTTTACGATCGCCATCTCTTCCGGGGTCAGCGTGCCCGGCTTATTGAGGATATCACGGGAAATAGTTATCATACCGACATCCCGGAGCAGCGCCCCCAGGCCCAGATCCCGTAACCGCTGCCCCTCCAGGCCGCAGCTGATTCCCATCATTGTGGCAAAGAAATAACCATTAACAGCATGTTTAAACAGATAGTCGTTGCACATCTGCATGGCAGTAAATAAAGGCTGGATCTCCTTGTGTATACAACACTCGTCTAAAAGTGACAGCAACTTATCTTTGACCGTCCCCATCTGAACATACTTGCCAACACTTACTTCAGTCAGCGCCGCATGAGCGTTCAGGACAATCTCATTCCTGGCACTTTGCGCTGCTTCATCAGCAGGGTCGATAAGCAGCGCTTCCCCCTGAATGTAGATATACTTAATATCAAGTTCGGACAATTTAGAAACATGATACTCGGTCAGTTCAACCCCGCTGTTCAAAACCACCTGACCATTTAGCCCGTATACGGGCTGAGCCAACTGCATACCTGCCTGGACACCCTCCAGAAGCACACGCCGCATTGTCGATTACCTCCAGCGAAAATTGCACATAATTTGTTGAATATGTGTACTAGGTAAGAGTTCTACTTTTGCGATTTAATTCCTGCCAGCCGGCCGCATGACAGGGCCCCCTCCGGGCAATAACCACCGGTTACGCAGGTTGGACCGGCTTTGGCAAACAGGCGGGGCGCAACTGACCTAACTTCTGCCAGCATAACATTGGCAAGGTTGCGTATTTCCCATTGTGCCCGCTGACAACACCGTTTTTCAAAAAAATGCAGCAGCGAGCGGGCATTCATAGTTACAACAATTTTGGTTTCAGTGGCATTCGCCAATACATAGCGCGCATCTTCCTGATGTATACCGAGACTCACCAATTCATCATAAGTCTGCTGAATCTGGTGTAGGAGCCTGTCATATTTCACTTTTGCTTCAGGGTGGCCGGCAATTGCTGGCGGCAAAATATATTCAAAGCCGTGCTCACTTACATACCGCTGTGACTGCTGTGAATAGGAGGCAATACGGTGGCGGACAAGCTGGTGGGTAAGTACCCGGGAAATACCTTCAATGGCAAAGGTAAAATTTACATGCTCAAATGTTGACAAATGGCCCATGCCAAAAAGCTTATCAAGCAATGTGCTTACCTGGGTGTCGGACATTGTTTGCGCCAGTTCCTCCGCCCCACTGGCCGAATAACAGAGCCGGGCCGACATGGCCACAGTGCGTTCAGGCTCCGGTGTATATTGGATTAATTTTAATTTCATGGCTACAGCTCTCCCTTTTGGCTACTTTTTAGCAATAGCTGTCATTTCCCGGGAAATAATAGCGAAAGCCTTGTCGGCAATTTCCGACAGCCTGTCGTGCTTTTTCTCCAAATACAGATACCCCATCAAGGCTTCGAAACCGGTGGCATACCGGTATTCGGAAATCGAAGCACTTTTGGGCACTGTCGACTTAGCGTTGCGCCCCCGCCGGACAATATCGGCCTCTGCCGGCGAAAGCTGGTCTTCCAGCGCTTTAACGGCTTTAGACTGCATGACAGCCGACACAATTTTAGCATCAAAGGTATGTAAGACCCGGACCTTGTTTTGTTCATACCCCAGCAGTCTTGTACGCACATAAAGCGTAAAATAGGCATCACCGACGTACGCCAGCACCAATGGCGCCAGCCGCCCGGCATCAATATCATGATATTTAGCCGGGGATATTTCCCCGGCCTCATTGAAAGTAAAAAGGTTATCCACTAATTTTTGAAAGTGATCAAAGTTCACCGTTTTTTCCACCTGACGCCCTGCGGCGAGTCTTCAAGAACAATGCCTGCCACAGCTAATTTGTCGCGAATTTGGTCTGCGGTTGCCCAGTCCTTTTTCTGCCGGGCTTCCTGCCGGATATCAATAATAAGTTGCATAAGCTCATTAACCAGTTCGGTATTGCTGTCTTGAGCAGCGGCACCGGTGCCTGCCAGCCTGATCCCGATAATATCAGCCATCTGACTGTAGGTTTTGTCAACTTGGGTTAGAGCCTCCTTATCCAAGCCGGCTTTGCCGGCAGCAACCTTACTATGGTAAATATTAATCTCTTTGGCTAAGCCAAACATGGTGCTAATCGCCAGCGCAGTGTTGAAATCGTCGTCCATGGCGGCAACAAATTCAGCCATTGACGCGGCCGCGGCTTTAACAAGGGCCTGTGAATCCCCGCTGGCGCTACCGGCCGCAAAGGTTGCCAGGTGTATCAGGTTGTCGCTGGCTGTCTTTAAGCGTTCCAGGCTCCGACCGGCTTCTTCCAGCCTTTCATCACTAAAATCAAGCGGGCTCCGGTAATGGGTTGACAGGATAAAGAAACGCAGCACCTCTGGCCGGAAGTGTTCCAGGATATCAATTACCAGGAAAAAATTTCCCAGTGATTTGCTCATCTTCTCTTCATTTACGGTAATAAAACCGTTGTGCAGCCAAAAGCGCACAAACGGTTCAACCCCGGTAAAAGCCTCGGACTGGGCAATTTCGTTTTCATGATGGGGGAATACCAGATCACTGCCGCCGCCATGAAAATCAAAGCTGGCGCCGAGATACTTGTAAGACATAACCGAACACTCAATATGCCAGCCCGGCCTTCCCGGTCCCCAGGGGCTATCCCAGGCCGGTTCACCCGGTTTGGCGCTTTTCCACAAAGCAAAATCCATCGGATGCTGCTTGCGTTCATCAACATCAACCCGGGCACCGGCCTTCATATCTTCAAGATTTCGACCGCTCAATTTTCCATACTGGGGAAATTGTTCCACACTGTAGTATACATCCCCCGCAACAGGATAGGCAAAGCCTTTATCTACAAGTGTTTTAATCATCGCGATAATTTCCGGAATATGATCAGACACCCTGGGGTAAACCTGGGCCCGCCTGATGTTAAGTGTATCCATGACTTCAAAATAGGAGGCTATATATCTGTTGGCAATCACATCCCAGGTTACTTGCTCACTTTTAGCCGCATTAATAATCTTATCGTCAACATCAGTAAAGTTCTGAACATGGAAAACGTCATACCCTGAATATTCCAGATAACGGCGAATGACATCCCAGGTTATAAACGGACGGGCATTGCCGATATGGGGATGGTTATAGGGAGTCACGCCGCATACATACATTTTTACCTTCCCTGGCGTCAGGGGAACAAACTCTTCTTTTTGCTTTGTCAGGGTGTTAAACACCTTCAGGGTCATGCTGTTTCAACTCCTTTTCCAACTGTTCAATCCGTGCTTCCAGGCGTTTCATATTGCGTTGCATACAGTGCAGCATTTCTGCCACAGGGTCTGGTAAATCATCATGTTCCAGGTCTATTCCGTCTATATCAGGACGGTTTATTTTTTTTCCCTCATGCCAGACAATCCTGCCCGGTATGCCAACGACGGTGGAGTTAGGCGGAACCTCCCGCAGCACCACCGAGCCGGCCCCAATTTTGGAATTGTCGCCAACCATAAATGAACCTAATACTTTCGCGCCGCTGGCCACAACAACATTATTACCGATAGTGGGATGGCGCTTGCCTTTTTCTTTGCCTGTGCCGCCTAAGGTAACACCCTGATACAGAGTAACATTATTGCCGATAATACAGGTTTCACCAATGACAACCCCGGTTGCGTGGTCAATAAACAGACCGTCCCCAATAGTTGCGCCCGGATGAACATCCACACCGGTTAATAAGCGGTTGAAATAGCAGATCATACGCGGTACAAGCACCCAGCCGCGTTTAAATAAATAGTTGGAGATACGGTACAGCCAAATAGCATGCAGACCTGGATAGCACAATAAGACTTCGATTACGCTTTTTGCGGCAGGATCGCGGTCAAAGACTACTTTAATGTCTTGTTTTATCCGTTTAAGCATAGTATTCCCTCCTCAAAATAATTTAGAACGGGCATAAAAAAACCACCATCTCACTACAGAGACGGTGGCCCGCGGTTCCACTCTGCTTGGGGATATCCCCCCGCTTTATGCTGATAACGGCAGCACCCGTGACGGCTTACTTAAAATTCACCCATCCTGCTACCAGGTGCATTTCTACGAACCCTTGCCCAGCGCCGCTTTCAGCCGGTGGCGGCACCTCTCTGAAGGAGGGTAAACGTATACTTCTCCCGATCATTGCATTTATGTGCGCTTGTTCGCACTTATTTATTTCTGGTGTTTCTAGTTACACTGCTTATTTCCGAGTAGGCAAATCGGTATTATGAATAAATTATACTAACGGCTGCTTGGCTATGTCAAGCAGCAATCTCAGCAAACCCAAATTATACTTTTGCCAGCAGTGAAGCGATTCTGGCCAAGGTACGCTCTTTGCCAATGAGCGGGATCAGATTAATCAGCTCAGGCCCGTGCATTTTACCGGTGATGGCAATACGCAGCGGCATATATACTTTTTTTCCGCCCAATTTAAGTTCTTTGGTAATACCTTTGAGGATAGCCTGAACAGCCGCGGGCGCCAGCGGGTCTAAGGCCTCCAGCCGGGCTTTAAAAACGTCTATCACTTTCGCAACATCGGCATCCTGCATAATTGCGTGGGCTTCGTCACTCTCAAACTCAAATTCATCGTTAAAAAACACATCAATGTGTTCTGTGATTTGCGCAGCATAGCTGATATACCCCTGTAGTTCAGCCACCACTTTGACCAGCCATTCTTTCCGGTCAGCCGGCAGGTGTTCACCGATATAGCCGGCAGCCTGCAGATGAGGCAAGGCCAGTTCTGTCACCAGTTCCGGAGCGGCTTGCTTCATATAATACGCATTAATATAGTTTAATTTATCAACATCAAACACGGCCGGATTTTTGGCAACCCGGTCCATGGAAAACTGATTAATAAGTTCGTCGGCACTGAACAGTTCCTGCTCTCCGGGCGGTGCCCAGCCTAAAAGGGCCAGAAAGTTTACAATCCCTGCAGGTAAGTATCCCAGCTTTTTATATTGTTCAACCGAGGTCGCACCATGGCGTTTGCTCATCTTGGTACGGTCTTTTCCCAGGATCAGTGAAATATGACCAAACTGCGGCAAAGGCAATCCCAGCGCCTGATAGATTAGGATTTGCCGGGGCGTATTAGACAGATGCTCCTCGGCGCGAATGACATGGGTTATTTTCATCAGGGCATCATCAAGCACAACTGCATAGTTATATACAGGAATACCATCTGATTTGACAATAACAAAATCACCCACACCGTTAGAATCAAAACTTACGGTGTCCCGCACCATATCTTTAAATATAATTTGCTGGTTCTCAGGTACATGAAAACGGACAGTCGGTTTGTGACCGGCCGCAGCCAGGCGCTCACGGTCAGCTGCGGGCAAATTACGGCAGCGGCCGGTATAGCGTGGTGTCTCCCCCCGCTCCATCTGCGCCTGACGCTCTGCCTCGAGTTCTTCCTCGGTACAAAAACAGTAATAAGCTTGTCCGCTGGCCAGCAGCTTATCCGTATACTGGCGGTACAGATCAAGGCGTTCTGTCTGCCGGTACGGCCCGTAATCGCCGCCCGCATCAATGCCTTCATCCCAGTCAAGCCCCAGCCACCGCAACGAGGCTTTAATGTTCTCCTCAGATTCGCGGGTTGAGCGCTCCAGATCGGTATCCTCAATCCGCAGAATCAGCTTGCCGCCCTCTTTACGGGCCAACAGCCAGTTAAACAACGCCGAGCGTGCCCCCCCGATATGCAACGGCCCGGTCGGGCTTGGTGCAAAACGCACCCTGATTTCTCGTCCCATTTATATTTACCCCTTCCATACATTGTTAACAAAGGTTGCTCATAATGCCAATCATTGTATATTCTAGCAGATTGCACGCCAGCTTGCAAAATAATATTAGAAAAACTTGGCTTGTGCCAAGTCCTACCAGACGCCGGCAGAAGCCAAAGATTTTTCTTATCCCTTAGCAATCAGCCTTGAATTGTTATGAATGCTGATGGGGTTAGAAAAACTTGGCTTGTGCCAAGTCCTGCCAGACGCCGGCAAAAGCCACCTGTGCCCCTTAGGGTAAAGATTTTTCTTATCCCTTAGATTATAGTCTTGAACTTTTATAGATTCAGATGGGGCGAAAAAAATGAACTGTCTTTTAGACAGTTCAGCGCTTACTCCACCTTAACGACAAACATACCGTTTACAATGTCCGGAATTATCAGTGTCGTGTTTGCTCCATTAAAGCCGCCGGCTACCGGCTTAGCGCCATCAGCCAGCAAAGCCAAGCGCCATACCAGTTTATCGTTAAGCCATAACTCGCCGCAAGTGGCTCCGTCCTGGCGCATGATATTTATGTTAAAACTAAAATCAGCTGCCAGGGCGGAAGTGGGATACAGGATAATGATCATTGACAGCAGCAGGATAATTAACAGTCTGCAACTTGTTTTCCGCATAATCAGCCCTCCAGATAGGTCAATATCAGTTAGTTATAATATGTGTACTTTTTGGGCTTTTATACAGATTGACCATTAAAGCCGAGCACTGATGATTGTGACTGCTGCATATGCAGCAATCCCCTGCTCCTGGCCGGCAAAACCTAACCCCTCGGTCGTCGTGGCTTTTACATTAACCTGGCTGCTGCCAATACCTAAGGTTACAGCGATATTCTCGTTCATTTTCGCAATATATGAAGCTAATTTGGGTTTTTGGGCAACAATAGTAGCATCAATATTATTGACAGTATACCCATGGCCGGCCAGGATTACACGTACTTCAGCCAATAGTACCAGGCTTGATATCCCTTTATAACGACCATCCGTATCGGGGAAATGGCGGCCAATATCACCTAATGCGGCTGCCCCCAGCAGAGCGTCTTTAATAGCATGTAAAAGAACATCGGCATCAGAGTGGCCGTCAAGCCCCAGCCCATAGGGAACATTTACGCCGCCCAAAATCAGTTTGCGCCCCGGAACCAGGCGGTGAACATCATAACCGATGCCTGTACGAATCATAGTTACGGCCTCCTGTCGTTTGGCTAGAATGGCTTCGGCAAAAACTAGATCTTCCGGAGTGGTAATCTTTATATTCTGATAATCACCTTGTACAATTTGTACGCCGGTACCCAGACGCTCCACTAAACCGGCGTCATCTGTGCCGATATAACTTTCCTCTGCCGCCCGGGCATAGGCCTTTTTTAGCAAACCGGCGGCAAAAGCCTGTGGTGTCTGAACCGCCCACAGCTTACGCCGGTCAGGGGTATTCATAACCCAGCCGGCGGCATCGACCGACTTAATGGTGTCCTTGACCGGTACGGCGGCTATAGCGGCATTATACTGGCGGGCAGCAGCGACAACCTGATCAAACAGGTGCGCCCCGGCCAGCGGGCGGGCTCCGTCATGGACTACCACGATATCAGTAGTGTCCGGAATCAACGCCAGGGCATTGGCAATGGAATGCTGGCGCTCAATTCCACCGGCAACAACCTGCCAGGGCACTGACAGGTTGTTGCTAGCCAGCAGGGTGCGTATAGCCTCAATGTCTTCACCGGCTGCCGTTATGATTACACGACCTACGGCCTCAACAGCAGCGGCTGCCAATACAGTATGTACTAACACGGCTTTGCCTGCAAGCGGCAGCAATACCTTATTGATGCCGCTCCCCATTCTTTTTCCCTGCCCGGCAGCCGCAATGATAACACAAACCATAACTTCCCTCCTCAGTAGAATTTGCGGGGATAAAAAACTAATCATCCAGGTAACCGGCAAGAAAGAGATGGCCCGGTTTCTGTATAATTTTATCACAGGGCAAAAAGCCTTCAAGCCAAAAGGCTTGAAGGCTTTTTTCACATCGCTACTTTGGGTTTGGCAAAAATCATCCGGCCGGCGGCAGTTTGCAATACGGAGGTAACTAAGACACCTACAGTCTCCCCAATATGTTTTTTCCCACCGTCAACCACAATCATGGTTCCATCGTCAAGATAGGCTACGCCTTGGCCAAACTCCTTGCCGTCTTTAACAACATGTACGACCATTTCTTCGCCCGGCAAAACTACCGGTTTGACAGCATTAGACAGTTCGTTGATATTAAGAACAGAAACGCCCTGTAATTCTGCTACCTTGTTAAGATTATAATCATTGGTGATGATCTTGGCTTTAAGTAATTGTCCCAGTTTAATCAACTTTGAATCAACCTCGGCGATATCTTCAAAGTCGCGATTATCAATGTGAACATTTAACTCCAGTTCTTTCTGCATGCGGTTTAAAATATCTAAGCCGCGCCTACCGCGGTTACGCTTCAGAAGATCGGATGAATCAGCAATATGCTGGAGTTCCTCCAGCACAAACACCGGAATGATGAGCAGTCCTTCAATAAAGCCGCTTTTGCAAATATCAGCGATGCGGCCATCAATAATAACGCTCGTATCCAGTATTTTGGCAGGACACACATTGGCATTTTTTTCTTTGGTACGTTCTTTACCATCCCGGTTAAGCCACGGCAATGCCGGCAACGCGGAAAACATGCTGAACAATTCTTCCCGTTTCTTAATAGCAACATTAATCCCCAAATACCCGAGAATAATACTCAAAAGCAGTGGAACATACTTCCCGACAATCGGGATAGGTAAAAAAGCCGATCCCAGCAAATTAGAAATTATTAGTCCAATTGCTAAACCCAACACACCGGCCAGCACATCGTAGCCTGGCATTTTGTTTAAACGTAATTCCACCCAGTAAGTAAAGTGCCAAAGTTGCTTAACAAAAAATGGTGCTACCAGGAAGCCAAGCACGCCCCCCGCAATTCCCCCAAAAACAAATGAGAGAATAGTAGTCATGGTAACGCCAAACACACCGATGTTTAGAAATTCTTCACTAACCACAACTGTCAGGAGAGGAATAATCCTGTCAGTTATCATCAGGCCACCAACCGCCGCCAATACGGTAATAAGGATTCTAAGTGTTTTGTCAATCACGGCTTCTACCTCCTTTCTATAACTTAATTTTAATCCAAAAACTGGAAATATAATTTAATTATACCCAGCTTTGAATAAAAAAATACGTCAAGTCTTAAAAGATCTTGGCTGTAGTAGGTTATAGTATAGCATAAAGGTTCCGCTTTTGTCAAAATTTTATATTTTAGCATGTATACACAATCCTGTCAAGAAGCCTGCTTTAATTATTCTTAGGCAGTTATTGCCCTATACATTGACAACTGCAGAGAGCAGTTTATATAATAAAAGGCAAAGCGAGGTGTAACTAACATGCATGATAATAAATGTTTTTTAGACTTTCAGTCTATTGCAGATGATTACTTAATCCGCCACCGCAGCATCCTGGATGTATTAACAAAATATCAAGAAACCTCCGCCAGGGTAAACAGGGCTGTTGCGAAGGCTGTTACCGGTTGCGGCTGCATTCAGGTCTCGGCTGTCCGTCAGTCAGCGCCTGCCGACGCTGCCTATAGTGAACTTAAGGACCACATGTCTTCACACCTGGTTGGTGAGACATGTCCTCAATGCCGGGAAGTGATCGCCAATGAACTCGGCCACAGCCTGTTCTATCTGGCGGCTTTGTGCAATCTAACAGGCCTGTCTCTGCATGAAGTTATGCTCCAGGAATACAAAAACGTAAAGACCCTGGGTGTTTTTCATCTTACTTAATACTTACATACTGCGCAGCCTAATGGGGCTGTGTTTTTTTTGCCCTTTTGTCAGTATTACATAAACATTTTGCCAAGGGGAATAATACCGATAAAGGGGGGTAACTATGTGTTATTTATTGAGAATTATATTAATGCTGCTGGCATTAAGCCTTGGCACGCTATCAGCGCTGGCAGCTCCGGCCGAATTGGCCGAAGCAGCAGATGGCGGTGAATTGCTTTCCGGCTATTATACAGTGATTGATGATAAGGGTGTTGTCATTCTCCAGACAGGCCATGAAGTTCGTCAGGGTGATGAATATATCGGTGAGGACGATGTATTATATGAGATCACTGCGGTGGAAGGCACACTGGCGCACTGCCGGGCGATAGAGCAACTCACATCCCAGGCTCCGGACAATGCTATTTTTGTTCAGGCCCCGGCGCCGGATGCGCCCGCACCCAAAATTGCCATTTACCACTCCCATACCGACGAATCCTATATCCCTAACGATGGGACCCCGACTCAGCGGGGCAAAGGCTCTATCATGCTTGTCGGCAGTGCTTTTGAAAGAAGATTGACTGAACTGGGCTATCAGGTCGAGCATTCCAAGACACTGCATGATCCACATGATGCCAACGCCTACCATCGTTCCCGCCGTACCGCGATGAAGCTGTTACAGTCACAGCCGGCCGCAATTTTTGATCTTCACCGCGACAGTGCTCCGCTTAAAGCCTACAGTACTACGATTAACGGGAAACCGGCCACTAGGCTGCTCTTAGTGGTAGGCCGTCAGAATCAGAATCGTAAAACAACCCTGGATTATGCCCGCAGCATCAAAAGAGCAACAGACGCTAAATATCGCGGGCTTATTCGTGGGATTTTCATTGCTCACGGCAACTACAACCAGGATCTAAGCCCCCGGTCTTTATTAGTGGAGGTTGGAACTCAGTATAATAGCCGTGAGGCTGCCGAACGCAGCATAACCCTGTTTGCTAATGTTGTTCCCTTTTTCCTGGGTCCGGGCAATAACAGCGGCGGCGTAGCCCAGGCCAGCCCCGCCGGCACTTATACCGACACCGGCGGCGATAATACCGGCGGCGGCTCTTATGCTCCGATCGACACTGCTCCCGGTTATGATATGTTAGGTTTGTTACTTGCTGTTGTTGGCGGGGCAATCGCCTTTCTGTTTCTTAGTACAGGCAGTTGGCAAGAGGCCAAAAGAAAACTCAAAAACTTTGTTAAATATGAATTTGTAAACTTCCTAAGTCCACGTAAAAAGCGCAAGGAATAGGGGGCTGCCATTGTGAAACTAAGCCACACGGGCAAATTGGTCGGCATCCTGGCCCTGCTCGCGCTTGTAACAGTTGGGGTGCTCCATTATGTTCCCCTTACTATCTTTTCTGTGCAACAAAAACCCGAACAACCCCCCCAGAAAATATATGATTACTATATCATTATCGAAGAAAACACCGGTGAAGTCCTCATGTATGTCCCATTGGTAGTCAGCCCCGGCGATGAACTCATCAGCGAAAATAACAAGCGCTACCGAATTGTCAAAGTAGAAGAAAACCAGGCATATGCCCGGTTTGTCGAAAACCTGAACTTAGAGCTTTACCAAGATAGCGGCAGCCAATAGCCAAGCTAAGGCCGGCTTATCGCACTACACATGACGGTCAAGGAAAGCCTGCTCGCGCACTCTCTTTAGTCCGTCTTTTATTGCTTTAGCCCTTACCTCGCCAATCCCCTCCACGTCGTCCAATTCGGCGATGCTGGCATTATATATATGATGCAGGGTTTTGAAATGGGCTACCAGCTTTTCCCCCACGATTAAAGGCAAGCGGGATATTTGCCTGAGCACCCGGTAACCCCGCGGCACAACCGGGATATCCATAGCATTGGCACTAACGCCATAACCTAAGATCCGGCATATGGTAAACGGATCAAGATTATCTTCAGGCAATACCGCAATCTGTTCCCGAATGGACTCATCCCCTTTAAGATCGCCGGTGTTGCAATAATCCTTAACAAGGAGTGCAGTCGCATCAACATCGGAAACAAGCTCTTCCATTTGCATACTGACAAGCCGGCCCTCGGTGCCAAGTTCAATAACATTGCGTTCGATTTCCCTGGCAATGCGGTGGGCCTGCTCGGCCCGAATAAGCACCAGGGCTACATCGTACAAGGTAACCAAGTCTTCAAACTCCAGCGCGCTTAAATTGGTTAAACCTTTATCAAGCACCTTTTTATATTTTTCCAGAGTCTGCAGGGCTTGATTAGCCCTGTTTAATATTACCGGGATGTCCTTTAACGTGTATCTGAGACAACCCAGATATACAGTAATAATGTTACGCCGTTGGGATATGGCTACAACTAAAGCACCAGTCTGCTTGGCCGCCCGTTCAGCCGTTCGATGCCGCGTCCCGGTTTCAGAAGTCAGAATGTCCGAGTCCGGCGTTAACTGCGCATTGGCAAACATAATCCGTTTACCATCATTCGATAAAACTATAGCCCCGTCCATTTTAGCTAATTCATAGAAACCAGCCGGGGTAAACTCGGAATTGAGTTCAAAACCGCCATCCACAATATCCAGTGAAGCCGGATTGTCACCTACCAGCACCAGCGCTCCCATTTTAGCCCTGAGAACATTCTCCAAACCGTCTCTGAGAGTCGTACCAGGGGCAAGCGTCTTTATCGTTTTAATAAAACGGGCATCCCATAGCCGGTCAGAACGCTCATCGCGAATTTTGATCATAAAATACCGCCTCCATGGCCGCTGACATTAATTGCGGGCCATTACATTTTGCGGCCAAGCCGCAATCAGTAAAAAAATATTAATTATTGCTTATTATTCCCAGTCCTTCAGGGCTTATATCATACCATTAACAATCTTTTTACAGTTACCATTATATAACATGGTTTTTATTTCATACAAGCTAAGTTTGCCGCCCGTAAAAAATAACTCGCAAGTAATAATTACATGCGAGTTATTTTTGCAAAGAACTAACGGACCTCAGCTAAGGAGCGATGCGCCAGGCCGACAGCCACTTCATTAAGATGGAGAACACCAACACCAAAATATACGGCCACACAGAGGTGTTCGCCGCAGCGGGCAATACCAATCTTGCCGCCGACATTAAGCCCGGATGCTTTGGGGGTAATCTGTACTAAGGCATCATGAGCCGCACCGGCGACAGCCCCTTCGCCCACATGATTGGCACTGACCAGACCCTGCCGCTGGGCGGCAACGATGGCCCGCTCAATGATTTTTTTTACCGATACCAGATACTCACCGCCAAAATCCACTGCCGTTACCAGGATGCCCCGGCTGCTTAACCGCTGCTTCAGGCTCTGTTCTTCCTGACGGTCTTCACTTATAGCCATAGCCAGTGCCGCTCTGCCAACATCAACACTCGTCATTCCATGCACCGCCCTAATTCAATTTGCCAGACAGCTCCCAAATAAAATTGGACTGCTCCGTATCAGCGGGAAACTTTTTATTGAATTTCATCGGTCATCAAGAACAATGCGTTTTTGATCAACGACGGCAACAAGCAGGAAGGTCACCAAACAAACCAACCACTCCATATAGATCGGATGAGCAAAAACCTGCGCCGGCGGGTATACCTGCCAAACAAACAGGGTTATCATCCCGGCCAGGGTAGTATAAAAAGCCGAGTTTTTCCGGCAGAGGCCGGGGGCAAAAATAGTAAATAAAAAGACTAATGTAAAAGCCGTTGTGAGGCTCAGGCCAATCAGCAAAGTCTTCACAATGCCCACCGCATTAAAGGCCAGCCATAAGGTTACAATCCCTAAGCCGAGAATTGCATAGCGATTGACCAGCGTATAACGGCGGTCGCTGATTTCCGGATTAATAAACCGTTTGTAGATATCCTGAGAAAATAAAGTGCCTGCCCCCAATAAGATATGACAGGCGGTAGAAACATCGGCAGCCCATAATGCGGCCAGGGTCAACCCCGAGATAACAGGGTCCAGCCCCATAATCATCTGCGGCAGGGCCATAGTTGCTTGAATATCCGGATAAGCCGCCCGGGCGGCAACCCCCATGATGGCACATAAAAAGCCTACCGGAAAGATAAGTAAGGCCCCCCATAAAAATCCCTTTTTGGCCGCTGCCCCGTCTACCGCCGCACAAGCTACCTGTACCGGCCCCTGGGCAGTAATAGTCTGGGTCATCATAACCGCAAACCAGCCTACAATGGTAGCCAGTCCCAGACCGCCAAGCGGACCAAACCAGTCGACAGTAGCGGGCAGAGACGCCGCGATTGCGGTTATCCCGCCCTGGTTGGACACAATCGTAACCGTGCTGATCAATACCCCGATATAAATGAGAGTCACACTAAGAATATTCGACAGGCCTGAAGACCATAAGCCGCCAATAATGGTAGTGCCAATAAAAACAATCGCGCTTGTCACCATGCCGCCCTGAAACGAAAAAATATCCGGCAGCAAGGAGGATAGGATTGCACCACCGGCCAGATATTGCAGTGACGTAATGACCATTTGAATGGTAATCAGACCCAAAACACTGATCAGGCGGCCTTTTTTATCATAATAACGTTCAAAGAATTCCGGTATTGTTGTACATTGCATTTCCCGGTACTTGCCGGCAGCAACCATTGCCATTAATACGGCACCGGCCGCCCAGGCCACATTATACCAGCCTGCGGCAATTCCCGACTGGAAGGCGTTTTCAGCAACACCGATAGTCGACGCCGCCCCTACTGCCGTTCCGGCTATGTTAGTTGCCACAAGCAAAGTCGTTAGCTTGCGCCCGGCAAATAAAAAACCGCTGCTGCTTTCGGTCCTCTTTTTTACATAAAGGCTGATACCAAATAGTACAAAAATATAAAGGACCACAATCACCAATTGAATACTCATTTTCTCCATCCTACCTTTCTACATCTATCGATGGACGGTAAACACAAAAATACACCCTGTCCAAGGGTGTCTGCCTTGTCCTTCACCTTCCGGCCATCCTGATAAAACCCGCGACACCTACAATCCTCCAATTCTACATATTTATGTTACCAATGGCAGCGGCAACTGTCAACCCGCTTCGTTAAACTTCTCCCCGGGGTGGCAGGGTTTACATTGACCTGGGCTAAAGGGAAAGCACTATTGCTTTTTTTATTTGCAGATACAGTATTTTGCCCTTATAAATTTTTATAAGGTAAAAAAATCCGGTACGGAAAGCTGCGAGTTCCGCCTAGCGGCTCTGCTCACAGTCTCCGTGCCGGTAAATGATCAAAACCTGTTTTATTTAGGCGCCGATACCAGGCGTGGCCGTTTGCTCGTCAGCCAGGTCAGCTTCGGTTACACTGGCACTGACTAATTTGGAAATAACCAAATCACCTGATACATTTAAGGTCGTTCTGCACATATCCAGGAAGCGGTCTACCCCCAATATCAGGCCTATCCCTTCAGGCGGTATACCTACCTGGGTCAGCAATACCACAATCAGCGGCAATGACCCGCCCGGGACACCGGCAGTACCAACCCCGGCCAGAATAGACATCAAAACAACAAGCACCTGGCTTTGGATTGATAAATCAATACCATAGACCTGGGCCAGGAATAAAACGGTAACCCCTTCAAACAACGCCGTGCCGTTCTGATTGGCCGACGCGCCGATTGTAAGTACAAACCGGGATATTCTAGGCGGAAGTTTCAATACTTTTTCCGAGACCTCCAGGGCTACCGGCAGGGTGGCATTAGAGGAGGCCGTGGAGAACGCATAGACATAAACCTCTCGGCAGGCCTTAAAAAATTCCCAGGGCGAGGTTTTCCCCACCGTTTTCAGAAAGAAAGCGTAGACAATAAATTGCTGAATCAAAAGACCGATAACGACCACCAGGGCATAAAACGCGACATTCTGGAGGAACCCGGCTCCCAGTTTATAGGCAGTATTAAAAACAATGCCAAATATACCGTAAGGAGCCAGTTTCATGGCAAAATCAATGACCTTCAGGGAAGCATCAAAAACTGTTTTGAAAACCTGAATAAGAGGATTAGCCGCTGCGTCTTTAACAGTTAAACTGAGGGCATAGCCAAAAATCAGGGCAAAAAACATCAGCGCAATAATTTCCCCCTGGAAAGCCCTTACAGCAGAATCAAGCGGGTTTTGCGGCAGCAATTCCACAAAGAACTGATACCAGGGTTTTCCCTGCACCGCCTCAACATTCTTTTGAATGGCGATAACCGATTGATTGGTATTCAGAGCAGCCTTGTCAAATTCCATGCCGGCCCCCGGCTGCAGAATACCTGTCAGGGTAATAGCAATAATAACCGCTATGGCACTTAAAAGCAATGTATAGGTAATGGACTTCGTTGCCACTTTGCCCAGGCCCCGGCCCACCCCCAGCTCAAAAACACCCAAAATTAGTGCGGAAAAAAGCAAAGGAATAACAACCATAAAAATTAATCTGAGAAAAATCGCGCCGACCAGAGTAAAGATTTCAGTGATAAACTGCATAAACGGGTATGCTTTTACCGGTAATACATAGTAGGCAAACAATCCGCCAACTACCCCTAAAATAAATCCAAGCAATAGTTTCTGATGTTGCTTCATAATTATACGCCTCCTGTCTACTGATTCTTTGGACTGGTATGCCAAGCCTACTTAACCCTTTTAACCTCCTTCAATCGATAATTGGCTTCCACATTGCAACATATTGCTCTTGGCTTCATACCCAGCAACAGAAGTGACGCAATTATTAGTACATGTAGTTATAATGTGGTATATTTTTAATATTAATTGTTTTTCCATCAATTTACAAGAGCAAATAGTTTTTATTTTATTTGAAAGTAACCCGGTTTATCCCTAAGCCAACAACAAGCGCCTGAGATAAAGCTCCAGGCGCTTGTGATCAATGTAAGGCAATATCCAGGCACTCCACAACAGTTTCAACACCGACCAGCTGTATTAACGGCTTAATTGCCAGCCCTTTGAGATTACCCTTGGGCAGAATAACACGGTCAAAGCCCATACGTTCTGCTTCCCGAATTCGCCTTTCGATCTGCGTAATTGCTCGAACTTCACCGGCTAAACCTACTTCGCCGATGACAACAGTGCCACTGCTGGTATTACAATTCCGGTAACTTGATACCAAGGCCACCGCCAACGCCAGATCCATGGCCGGTTCGTCCACCTTGATACCACCGGCAACCTTAACGAAAACATCACTGCTGCCGATCATTATCCCGACCCGTTTTTCCAAAACCGCCAGGAGGAGCTGAATCCGTTTAATATCAACACTGTCAGAAGTCCGGCGCGGCGGGGCAAATGGCGCTGAGCTAACAAGGGCCTGAATCTCCACTAACAGCGGCCTGGTCCCTTCCATGGTTGGAATAACAACACTTCCCGGTACATCCAGCGGGCGTTCCGACAAAAATATTTTAGAAGCATCGGGAACATCAATTAGCCCTTCATTGCGCATTGCAAACAACCCAATCTCACTGGTACTCCCAAAACGGTTCTTTATGGCCCTTAATACCCGGTATTGGGCATTCCGCTCGCCCTCAAAATAAAGAACAGTGTCAACAATATGTTCCAAAGCCCGGGGCCCGGCCAGCGTTCCATCCTTGAGGACATGACCAATAAGAATGACTGCTGTCGCCCGGGTTTTGGCCAGCCGCAGCAGCTGCACAGCACACTCTCTCACCTGACTGATACTGCCCGGGGCACTCTGAATATCGGCTTTAAAAACTGTTTGGATTGAATCAATGACCAGCAAAGCCGGGTTTAGCTTTTCCGCCTGCTGCTGGATGATATCAAGATTTGTTTCACTCAGAATAAACAACTGCTCCTCGATTGCCCCCAGGCGGTCAGCCCGCATCTTGACCTGTTTAGGGCTTTCTTCGCCGGTAACATATAGCACTTTGCCAAATTGCCTGGCAATATTGGCACAAACCTTAAGGGTAAGGCTGGACTTGCCCACACCGGGGTCACCAACGATAATTGTCAGCGACCCTGGCAGCAGGCCAAAGCCTACAACCCGGTCAAATTCCTCTGAACCGGTACTAAAACGGGGGGCTTCCTCAAGCTCAACCTCACCAATCGGCATAGCCGCCTGCCCGGTTGACAAGCCGAGAGACAAGCCGCCCGCCTTGGCAGCCGGTTCCTTCTGCACAGGTTCTTCAACCATTGTGTTCCAGGCCCCGCAGCCCTGGCATCTGCCAACCCATTTAGAGGTTTCAAAACCACACTCCTGACAAAAAAAGGCTGTATTTTTTCTTTTTCCCACTAATATACCGTCCAATCCCGTAGGCCGACCTACGCAGCTTCCTATTTAACGCGAAACAGCACTCACCGTGAGTGCTGTTTCGCGTTTGTTCCTTTAGTTTCCTGCTTATCAGGTCTTCCTGGCAAATTTTAATTTTCCATCCTCATCAGCATCAACAAAAACCGTGTCCCCACCGGCTACCGCTTGCCGGATAATCATCTCTGAGACCTCATCTTCAATCAGCTTTTGAATGGCGCGGCGGAGCGGGCGGGCGCCAAAGGCATGGTCACGGCCTTCTTTTAGCAGTTCGCTCTTAGCAGCGTCAGTCAATTCCATATTAAGGTCGGTATCGGCCAGCCGTTTAGCGACCTCCTGCAGCATAATCTCGACAATCTGCTGCAAATCTTCATCTGTCAGACTGCTAAAAACGATAATTTCATCAATCCGGTTTAAAAACTCTGGCCGGAATACCCGTTTAACCTCATCTAAAACCCGGTTTTTAGCCGCTTCGCCTTCATTGGCTTTAGCTCGCTCATCGGACAGGAAGCCCAGGCCGGCAGCATCCCTTTTGAGATGTTGAGAGCCGACATTAGAGGTCATAATAATTACCGTATTCTTAAAGTCAACTGTCCGGCCCTGGCTGTCGGTCAGCCGGCCATCTTCCAGTACCTGCAGCAGCATATTAAAGACATCATAATGAGCCTTTTCAATCTCATCCAAAAGAATTACCGAGAATGGTTTGCGCCGCACAGCATCGGTCAACTGACCGCCTTCCTCATAGCCGACATAGCCGGGAGGCGCACCGATCAGACGAGATACGGTGTGTTTTTCCATGTATTCGGACATATCCAGGCGAATCATCGCCGTTTCATCACCAAACAAGGCTTCCGCTAAAGCTCGTGATAATTCTGTTTTGCCAACCCCTGTCGGCCCCAGAAACAGGAAAGATCCAATCGGCCGTTTAGGGTCTTTCAGACCAGCCCGGGCCCGGCGCACAGCCCGCGCCACCGCCTGAACCGCCTGATGCTGCCCAATGACCCGGTTATGCAGAATATCTTCCATTTTCAAAAGCCGGTCAGACTCTTCCTCAGCCAGCTTTTGGAGGGGGATATGCGTCCAGGTTGACACAACATGAGCGATATCTTCAGCAGTTACAACAATTCGTTCACTGCCGCGCTGCTTCCAGGACTTCTGCTTATTATCAAGTTCTTCGCGAATTTGCTGTTCCATATCCCTGAGTTTGGCTGCTCTTTCAAATTCCTGAGAAGCAATCGCCGCTTCTTTCTCAGTGCGGGCCTGTTCTAAACGCTGCTCAATCTCTTTAACATCGGGGGGTACGGAGAAAGCCTGCAAACGTACCTTGGAGGCAGCCTCATCCATTAAGTCAATCGCCTTATCCGGCAAAAATCGGTCAGAGATGTAGCGGTGAGACAGTTTTACAGCTGCCTCAATGGCCTCGTCGGTAATCTGGGCCCGGTGAAAGGCCTCATATTTATCTCTGATGCCCCGCAAAATACCGATAGCATCCTCAACGCTGGGCTCACCGACAGTAATAGGCTGAAAGCGCCGCTCCAGGGCCGCATCCTTTTCGATATATTTTTTGTATTCGTTAAGTGTTGTTGCGCCGATTACCTGCAATTCGCCCCGTGCTAAAGACGGTTTTAAAATATTGGCGGCATCAATGGCCCCCTCAGCCGCCCCGGCCCCAATTAAGGTATGGAGTTCATCGATAAACAGGATCACTTTGCCGAATTCCCGGATCTCGTCCATCACTTTTTTCAGCCGCTCCTCAAACTCACCGCGATATTTAGTTCCGGCCACCATAGATGCCATATTCAGGGAAATAACACGTTTATTGCGGAGAATCTCCGGTACTTGCCCCTCAATAATTCGTTTTGCCAAGCCTTCAGCAATAGCAGTTTTCCCAACACCGGGTTCGCCAATCAATACAGGATTGTTTTTTGTACGTCGCAAAAGGATTTGCACAACCCGCTCAATCTCGGCGGCACGGCCGATCACCGGATCAATCTTACCTTCCTGCGACATTTTATTTAAATCACGGCCAAACTCATCCAAAAGCGGTGTTACACTGCCGGCCGGACGTTCCGCGCCTGGTGCTTTAGGCTGCGGACTTTGCCCTGACATCGAATAACCACCCAGCATTTCGATAACACGCTGGCGCATAAGATTCACATCCACCCCCATACCTGACAGCACTTGGGCGGCAATGCCTTCCCCTTCCCGCACCAGACCGAGGAGAATGTGTTCAGTGCCAACATAATTATGCCCCAGGCGTAAGGCTTCTTCCATAGCCAGTTCGATGATTTTTTTGGCTCTGGGAGTATAACCAATATCGCTGCTTTGGTCCTGCCCCTGACCGAGTATGCTTTCTATCTGGGCGCGTACAGAATCTACGTCTAAATTCAGCGAAGCAAGCGCCTTGGCGGCGATGCCCTCACCTTCCCGGAATAGCCCTAACAGCAGATGTTCTGTCCCAATGTAGCCATGGCCGTAACGGGCAGCCTCCTGCTGCGCCAGAATTAATACCTTTCGTGCGCGGTCAGTAAACCGATTAAACATGATTACAACCCCCCTTAAGTTTGCGGCGAATTAACTTAGCCCGCAGTGCATTGCGTTCCGATTGATGTAAAGCTGTTTCACCCACTAAATTTTGCAAAAAATTCGGCCGGGTTGTTACTAAAAGCTCGTTAAACACCTCTGGCGCTGCTTCATCAATCACACCCAGATCAATCCCCAGTCTAACCTCACTTAACAGTGCCAGCGCCTCCTGGGAGGAAATACGCTGAGCATAGCGGAGTACACCATACGCCCGCCATACCCGGTCAGCCAAAGCATCGCGGGAATCACTCTCCAGCAGGCTTCTGGCTGTGCGTTCTTTATCAACCACCTGTTTGACCACACCGCTCAGATTATTAATAATGTCCTGCTCGCTCCGGCCCAGGGTAATCTGGTTGGAAATTTGAAATATATTGCCGGCGGCTTCAGTTCCCTCACCGTATAAGCCGCGCACTGCCAACCCCAGTTGGGTGGCGACGGCCATAATTCTTCCCACCTGCTTAGTAAGCGCCAATGCCGGCAAATGAATCATCACCGATGCCCTCAAACCTGTTCCCATATTGGTCGGACAGGCAGTCAGATAACCGAGATGTTCCATAAACGCTAAATCATGCCTGGTTTCAATCACATCGTCGACCGCATTAGCTTTATTAAATGCATCCATCAGATTGAGTCCGGATTCCAAACACTGCAGGCGCAGGTGGTCTTCTTCATTAACCATAATACTTACCCCGGCATCATCGCGCACAATCAGGGCCCGATTCTCGGGTCCGGCCGCATGAGCGGGACTGATAACGTGTTTCTCAACCAGTACATATCTGTCCAGCGGCGCTAAGCTCTCTAGTTCAACAAATGCATACTCATGCCCGTCTTCAGCCATAAGTGCTGTAGGAACTTCTTTGAACTCAGCCATAATTTCGCCAAGCTTGTCGGCGGCAGCACGCCCCGGGAAAGGCTGGCACCGCAGATTACGAGCCAAACGAACCCGGCTGGTCAGTACAATATCGCCTTCCGGCCCGCTACCGCTTAACCACGGCGTCAGCGGCTGCTTTAGCAGGTTAGCCAATAGGTTCGCCATCTGCCATTCCCCCTCTGCCTGCCGCTGGTTCGGCAAGCTGTTTTTCCAGCGCTCTGATTTCATCCCTGAGTTTGGCGGCAAATTCATATTCTTCACGATTCACATGTTGTTCCAGTTCATGCCGCAGCCGTCTAATACGCTGCGCCACACTCAAACGGATACCGCCCCGTTTAGGGGTTTTACCGGCATGGGCAGCGGTGCCATGAATACGCTTAAAAAGTGGTTCCAGCTGACCGCTAAATGCCTGATAACAGCCACTGCAGCCAAACTTGCCGCTCCGGGTAAATTCACTGTAACTAAGGCCGCAATCAGCGCAGACAGGTTCGAGGGCCGGGCGGGAGCTATCGGGCAGGGTATAATTAAACATTTCTTTTAAGAAATCATGAACAGATAATTTACTGCCAAACAGATTGTTGATCCCTTTGCCTGCAATCTCACCTGATTTATGTGCACACTGTTCACATAAATGTTTTTCCACCTTCTGCTGGTTTATAATTTTTGTAATGTGCACACAGGCTGGCTCTTTTTGACAATCGTCACATAACATGTTATTGGCCTCCGTACTCATCATTCATTTTGTGTTGCCAGAGTCAGCAGGAGTGACTTTAGCAGCGGTATACGCTCCTGGGGTTCAAGCCGCTCATGCAGGATCGAAAAGCATTTATAAATAAGCGCAGCCTCACGGCCTGTCATGAGATGATGACTGCGCAGGTGAGTGACAATTGCTTTTAAATCAGCCAGGCTCATACTGTCATTCATTTGATTGGCAGCATCCTGATAGACAAGTGTTTGTACCGGGATGCGGGCAATCCGGACAAACCCCCCGGAACCCCGCCGGGATTCAACAATAAACCCGCGCTCAATCGTAAAGCGAGTACTAAGCACATAGCTGATTTGGGAGGGCGCGCAGTCCAGTTCTTCGGCCATTTCATTACGTCGCAGGACAATAATATCATCTTGCTCCTGTGACATCTCTCGCAAAATCCATTGTTCAATGATATCAGCCAGATTATTCACGTCCCTCACCTCCTCTTTGACTTTAATTGATCTTTTGACTTTATTGTATTTTAAACTGTTCCTAATTGCAATAGACGCGATATGGCAAAATCAGCCTTCTCCGGCAAATTAATAATAATTATCGCTAAATATCTCAAGTTTAATAAATATTACTCGAAATTACTGTGCCTTGATCATGTTATATTTTAGTTTTAGGGCGAAACAAAATGGTAAAGGGCAAGGAAGCACCGACGACGCATACTGGCCGGGGTCTGCAGGCGGTGCTGACGCCGCCATTTGCCATTTTGGCCGTCAGCAAGCTAAAAAGATAATGTGGTCAAGGCACTGCACTGGTTATTCGACGACTTGAAGCACTAAAAATTTCAAGTAATTGGTTTCCGGCGCAGCCGGCAGAATCGGATGATCTTTGGCCTGGGTCCTGTATTCTACTTCCCGGATAACCCGCTTGGCATCCCGGGCAGCATCAACAACAATTGCTTTAAAAAGGTCGCGGTCAATATGATACGAGCAGGAGCAGGTGACCAGGAACCCACCTGGGCGGGTTAGCTTTAAGCCCCGCAGGTTTATTTCCTTATAGCCGCGCGCCGCCCCCTCAATATTGTTGCGACTTTTCGTAAAGGCCGGCGGATCAAGAATAACCACATCATATTGCCGGTGTTCATCGGTTAATGAGCGTAAGACGTCAAAAGCATTTGCCACTTCAAATTTGCACCGCTCACTGACACCATTAAGCTCGGCATTTTGCTTAGCCAGACTTACAGCTTCTTCGGAAATATCAATGGAATGCAGGCTCCGGGCACCATACAGCGCACTATGTACAGTAAACGACCCAGTGTGACAGAAGCAGTCCAATACCTCAGCATCTTTCACAATGTGCTGTAAAAACCGGCGATTTTCACGCTGATCATAGAAAAAGCCGGTTTTCTGCCCTTTATCTACATCGGCATAAAAGGGAATACCATTTTCATTTACAATGATCTGGGTCGGAAACTCACCTTTTATATAGCCTTTACGCATATCCAGACCTTCCAGTTTGCGCACCGGCACATCATTGCGTTCGTAAATCCCCGCCGGTGAAAATAGTTCTTCCAGTACAGATACAATTGTCTCTTTGTGAATATCGATTCCCAGCGCCAAGGTCTGTATAACTATATATTTCCCAAATTTGTCGACAATTAACGCCGGCAGAAAATCCGCTTCCCCATATACCAAACGGCAATATTCCGGTTCAGATAAAAAAGTCTGCCGGTAACGCCAGGCAGTCTCAATACGGCGTTTAAAAAAATCTCTATTAATAGGTTCTTGTTGCCGCGTCAAAATACGAATAATGATCTGGGAGCGGGGATTGATATACCCTCTCCCGATAAACCGCTGCCGTGAATTGTAGACATCAACAATATCACCGGGATCAAACGCGCCCTCAAAATAATCAATTTCACTCTGAAATATCCAGGGATGACCATTCTCAACCCGGTGCTGAGCACCTTTCCGCAAAAATACTTTTGTTCTAATCTCCATAATTATGCCTCATTTCTTCGTACGTTTTCGATTTTTCCACCATTCACAAACCATATAAATGGCTGCTGCTGACATCAATACGGCATTAACAAGCCGGTATTCCCGGAACCAATGATTGTGTTCCCAGTAGGATACCGGGCTCTCAACAGTAGAAAAAGCCAGTGGATACAGATAAAAATTAGAAAATGCACCATGGGTTAAAGCATCTATCAGCAGATGTGTGCCCCAGCCGATAATAATTGCCTGGAATCTTCTGAACGCCGGTAAAAAACTAATAAGCAGGACATTAAACCAAATCGGCACCGAATGACCGATCAAATCACTTTTTACAACCCAGGGAAAAAGCGGCACAAGGCTCATAAGCACGCCAGGGCTCAAACTGCCTAGCTCAGGCCAGGTTATGTAGCCTTTAAACAATAACATACAAATGAGTATCACGTAAATATAGTCAGGCAGCATTGCGCCAAACACAAATTGCCACACCCGCGGGTGATGCCTTGCAAAAAAATAAATCCAAAAACCATGATGGATAGTGTGCATTCTACCTCCTACACGCATTCACATGTAGTAATAGTTTGCACCACCACAGCAACAGTATGTAGAAAGGCAGCGCCTGACAAGCACTGCCCGATCGTCTAAATCTTTGCCAATACTTTATGAGCAAACTCGCGGCCAAATTCAAAGCACTTATGCAGCTCCTCCTCATCAGGCACCCATTTTAGGGCTACGCCTGGTTGCGTCACTGCTATTCCCGCGCCTTTCAGCATTTCCTCAATCGCATTCTGGGCACCCCCGCCCCAACCGTAAGCACCAAAGGCGGCGCCGATTTTACCGGTCGGCCTGAGTCCTTTGATATACGTCATCAATGCCCCCATATTGGGCAGCATACCATTATTTAGAGTAGAAGAGCCTATTAAAATCCCGCCTGCCTCCAGCATATCCCTGATAACCTCACTCCGGTCAGCACTTGACATTTTGTATAGTTTGCCGGTAGCACCGGCAGCGGCCACACCCTCAAGAATCTGCCGGGCCATTCGCTCGGTACTGCCCCACATGCTGTCATAAGCAATGATTACTTTCCCGGTAGTCTTGCCTCGTCCCCAATCCTGATATTTAGCAACAATCTCAGGGATGTGCTTCCGCCACACTACCCCATGGCTGGGAGCAACAATCTGAATAGGCAGCTCTTTCAGCTTATCAACAGCCTTTACCACCATTTTTCCAAACGGCAGTAAAATATTAGCATAGTACTTTTCGGCCTCAAACAGAACCTGAGGAAGGTCATTTTCATCGTCAAAACGCTTTGTTGTCGATATATGCTGCCCAAAAGCATCATTAGAAAACAATACTTGCTCTCCAGTCAAGTAACTGATCATGGAGTCCGGCCAGTGCAGCATGGGCACAGGCACGAACTGCAGTTTATTACGGCCGAGCTCAAGCACATCCCCTTCTTTTACAACCTCAAAATCATAATTTTGCTGGTAATGCTTTATAATACCAGTACGGCCATGTTCAGTTAATAGAACCTTAGCCTGCGGCGCTCTCGCCATTACTGCCGGCAAAGCACTGGAATGATCTGGTTCAATATGATTGGTAATGATATAATCAATTTTAGCAGGGTCAATAATCTGGCTAATCCGGTCCAAAAGCTCCGGCGCGAAAGGTGCCTTGACAGTATCAATCAGGCATACCTTCTCATCAACAATAAGATAGGAATTATAGGTTACGCCCCGGGGCGTCGTGTACCCGTGAAAATCACGGAGATTCCAGTCAACCGCACCAACATAATATACACTTTCAGATATTTTGACATTATTCATTGTCTTCACTCCTCATATGTAAATTTTTAGTTTCCCTCAGCTTAACAAATCGGGCGCCTCCGCTAATACCTGGCTGGCTTCATTTATAATGGTCCTGACAATAACAGCTGCCGGCTCAATCTGTTTAAGCGGCAGTAAGCTTTGTCCTGCAAGTACCGCGCCATTTTCAATATCGCCTTCAATAGCAGCCAGCCGGTTGGTTCCGGTGGCCAGCTTATCCAGCTCGGCCTGAGGTATGCAACTTCTCTCCATAGCTAAATATTTTTCTGTAAATGAATTTCTAAGGCTCCGCACACCGTGGCCGGACATTAGACCGGTTACAACACTATCGGTATCGGCAGCAGTAAGCAGCCTTTGTTTAACATTAGGATGAACACTGCATTCCTCAGCAATTAGGAATCTTGTTCCGATCTGAATTCCGGCGGCTCCCATCACCAGGGCAGCGGCCAGGCCGCGGCCGTCGGCAAACCCACCGGCAGCGATTACCGGGATGTTGATAAAAGGAATTACCTGTGTCATCAGTGCCATTGTGGTTAGAACACCGATATGCCCGCCAGCTTCCATACCTTCAATTACGATCGCATCAGCCCCATTGCTTTCGACACGCTGGGCCAGCTTGACATTGGGGACAACCGGGATTTTCTTGACACCGGCCTTGCTGAGTTTTTCGAAATAAGGCACAGGGTTCCCGGCTCCTAAGGTTACAAACGCCGGCTTTTCTTCACAAACAACCTGAATGACCTCTTCTTTATCTGGGGCCATAAGCTGAACATTAACACCAAAAGGCTTATCTGTTAATTGTCTGGCCAGGCGAATCTGTTCCCTGACATAAGCAGCATTACGGCCGCCGGCAGCAATTATGCCGGCCCCTCCGGCCGCGGAAACCGCGGCCGCCAGCCTGGCATCAGAAATCCAAGCCATCCCGCCCTGCAGAACCGGGTATGCTATATTAAGCAGTTGTGTCAATTGAGTCTGCATGTTAACCCTCCCTGTTAGTCCATTTGTCATCTAAAATAGTTTCTTCACTGTGAAGCCAATTAATTCCTGCTATTGTTTTTTCCAGGCCATAATTTAATGATAGCCGAATATTAATTTTTATTTTCTGACTTAATTATGAAATAACTCTTTACAATACTGCTCACTCTAACCTATAATGAAAAATTGTATAAATCAAATCATTTCCACGTAATTCAATATTGTTGTCTGCTAATCGGTATTTTTCAGCAATTCAATCCGTATTTGGCATTTTTCCTTAGTTAACCTCATAATTTGATATAAAAGGGGCGAGAAGTCGTGAAATTACTCGGAAAACATTTAGCTGTCGATATGTATGGCTGCAGCTTTGAAAACCTAAATAATCTCGAGTTGGTTAAAAATGCAATACTGGCAGCATTAACACAAACCAATATGACCCTGCTGAATTTATCCTGTCAGAAATCCGAACCACAGGGCCTTACCGTGCTGGCCCTGCTAGCCAAAAGCCATATTAGTATACATACCTATCCTGATCTTGGTTATGCAGCCGTTGACGTCTTTATTTGCGGGGATCAAACCCGTTCTGATCAAGCACTTGCCGTCTTAAAAAGGTTCTTAAAACCCGAAAAAACCAAAACAACTCACATTATGCGCGGTGACTTTGGTTCACAAAAAGATATGAAGCCCCGCATCCGGGTCAGCATTGCCCCCTTGCGGCGTGTCCGTAATACCAGTGCCAAGGTATGGCGCTTTCTGCGAAATAAATAGAAAAAACAGCCAGCAAGTATAAACGCTGGCTGTTTTTTAATAAAATAGAAAATTTTAGGATAAACTATTGACAAACTTAGTAAGTTAGATAATAATATTCCATAGATAATAATAACAAATTAAAAACAAGGGGGATTTCACATGAGTAATACTGACAAAAATTT